>UQOC01000041.1 GCA_900542565.1 uncultured Eubacteriales bacterium
CCGCCATGTTGGATATCATCATCGGTATGAAAAGAGGGGAGACGCGGCGCGGGCCTTTTTCCAGGAGCTTTGTGTGCTCCGTTTCAAAGGTGTTGATCCCGCCTATCCCTGTGCCGAAAAGTACGGAAAACCTGTCGGGATCCACCTTTCCGGCAATGCCGCTCTCCTCGACGGCCTGCTGGGCGGAAGCCACCGCAAACTGAGTGTAGCGGTCTGTGCGGAGCACATCATTGACTTCCAGGTACTGACCCGGGTCGAATCCTCTGACTTCGGCAGCCAGTTTGGCTTTGAATTTTTCCGTATCGAATAAAGTTATATGGTCAATGCCGTTTTTTCCGGTCCTGAGGCCGTTCCATGTATCGGCAACATTGTTGCCGAGAGGGGTTACGGCTCCCATGCCGGTAACGACAACTCGTCTGTTCTGATTCATGGTAAATACTCCTTGCTTATGATTGCTGTGCGGGGCCGGGCGGCCTCAGGCGGTCTGATGCGGCTTGCCGGGACTCCGTAGCCGCCTGCGGATACGCTGCCGCCGGTTGAGACGCTGCCGCCGGCCCTGGCTCTACATGGCGATACCGCCGTCAATTCTCAGGACTTCACCGGTAACATAGGCTGCCACAGCCAGATATGCGGCGGCCTGAGCCACATCTTCAGGATTTCCCATACGCCCCAAAGGTATCATCTTGAGCAGCGGATTGTCTGCCTGATCTCCGGTCATATCGGTGGCTATAAAGCCGGGGGCTATGGCGTTGCAGCGGATGTTCCGGGCGGCCAGTTCCTTGGCCACGGATTTGGTCAGGCCTATCAGTCCGGCCTTGGATGCTGCGTAATTGCTCTGGCCTGCGTTGCCCATCAGCCCTGATACTGAAGAAATATTTATGATACAGCCTTCACGGTTCCTGATAAAAAATCCGGTGCAGTGGCGTATCATGTTGAAAGCGCCTTTGAGGTTCACATCTATCACTTTGCCGAAATCTTCCTCTTTCATGGTGGCGATCAGGCCGTCGCTTGTGATCCCTGCGTTGTTGACCAGGATGTGAGCCGTGCCGAAATCTTCTTTTATCTTGGCTACTGTTTCCTTGACGGCCTCAAAGTCTGCCACATCGCATTGATAGGCCAGGGCCTTTGCGCCGCTTTCCTCGCTGCACCTCTGGCATATGTCCTGAGCCGCCCGGTGGCTGCCCGAATATATGATGGCGATGTCGGCTCCCATGGAAGCGAACCGGCAGGCGATGGCAGCCCCAAGGCCCCTGCTGCCGCCGGTGATTATTGCTGTCTTTCCTTTTAACATGATGTTCCCTCCTGGCATGATTCCATGTATTCTGCGGCTGTCACGGCCCTGACGGACGGATCGGTCTTTTTGATGATATTGGTCAGGGTCCTGCCCGGTCCGATCTCGATAAATGTGTCGAAACCGTCTGCTATCATGTTCCTGATGATCTTTTCCCACTGGACGGGGCTTGCGATCTGCCTGGAAAGCAGGCCGGCCACATCGCCGTCGTAGAGCCGGGCGGTCACATTGGAGTAGAGGGGGATCGTCATGGGACGGATCTCTGCACGGGAAAGTTCTTCTCTGAAAGAGCGGGCGGCTTCTTCCATGAAAGGAGAGTGGAAAGCGCCTTTGACCTTGAGGGGAAGGGCTCTGCCGCCTGCTTCTTTGACTTTGGCGAAAAATCCAGGCATCTGTGATGAAAGGCCAGAAACGGTTATCTGGCCGGGACAGTTGAAATTGACCGGATATATGCCGCTGAACTGATCGCAGAGATCGCGTACCTGCTGTTCGTCCAGTTTGACTACCGCAGCCATGGCGGTGTCGAATTTGTCGGCCTCCTGCTGCATGAGCTCTCCCCGGCGGCATACCAGCCGGAACCCTGTTTCCAGACTGAATATACCGGCGAAAGCGGCTGCGGCCACTTCTCCCAGAGAAAAGCCTGCGACGGCGTCAGGACCGCTTTTTACAGCCGTAGCCTCGGACGGGCCGGCCTTTACGGCCGACGGGCCGGACGGGCCGGACGGGCAGGTCAGGGCTGCGGCGGCAGCCGGATCGATCTGCGAAGTCAGCGCCGCCGCCGTGGCCAGCTCAGTGGCGAAAAGGCAGGGCTGCGTGTTCTTTGTTTCTTTCAGTTCCTCATCGGTGCCTTCAAAGCACTGCCGGGATGTACCCGGACGGATACTGTCGCAGATCTCATATACTTTTGCTGCGGCAGGGGATTTATCTGCCAGTTCCCTGCCCATGCCCGGATACTGGTCGCCCTGCCCGGAAAAAACGAATGCTATCTTACCCATTTGCTTGCACTCAGGAGGATAGGCTCGGCTTCCTCCATTACCTCCTTTATGATTTCTGCGGCTGGCTGCTCTTTATTTACTATGGATGCGATCTGGCCCGAAAGAAAGCAGCCTTTTTCAAAGTCTCCTTCTTGTACCGCCAGCCGCAGGGCGCCTGTGGCCAGCGCTTCCAGCTCGTCGTCCGGCATGCCGCCGTATTCGGCTTTGGAATAATTTCTCGCGAAAGGTGTGCGGAGGCTGCGTACAGGATGGCCCAGCCTCTTGCCGGTCACCATGGTGCACAGGTCCCCGGCCTTGAGGATTTTTTCTTTATATGCAGGGTGTATATTGCACTCGGCAGCGCTCAAAAATCTGGTGCCCATCTGCACGCCGCAGGCTCCCAGCATAAATGCCGCTGCGGCGCCTCTGCCGTCGGCTATGCCGCCGGCGGCGATCACGGGCAGGCTGGTGGCATCGCATATCTGCGGTACCAGCACCATGGTGGTCAGCTCGCCCACATGACCGCCGCTCTCACCGCCTTCGGCGATGAGAGCAGAGGCGCCCAGGCGGGTCATCAGCTTAGCCATGGCCACTGAAGCCACCACAGGTATCACTTTGATACCAGCTTCCTGCCACATCTTCATGTATTTGGACGGATTACCCGCTCCGGTGGTGACCACTTCAACCCTTTCCTCGGCGGCAACCTCGGCCACCTCATCGGCAAAAGGACTGAGCAGCATGATATTCACCCCGATGGGCTTCTCCGTCATCGCCCTGGCGGCCCGGACCTGCTCCCTCACATGATCAGCGGGAGCGTTCCCGGCCGCTATAATACCAAGGCCGCCGCCGTTGGAAACGGCAGCGGCCAGAGCACCGTCAGCGATCCAGGCCATGCCGCCCTGAAACACCGGATAGCGGATTTTGAGCATGTCACAAATCTCTGACCTTATCATGGCTATTTCCCCTGCTTGCTCTGGATGAATTTGTCCAGATCGTCAACTGTCTCGATCTTTTGATCAAGCTCTATTTCCATTCCGATCTCATCTTCCAGGTTCATGAGGATCTCAACCACATCCAGGGAGTCGATGCCCAGCTCGGTAAACTTGCTTTCCGGTTTGATGGTCGCAATGTCACATCCTGTTCTTTCTGCGATATTCTTGGCTATAGTGTCAAAATACATAATGATTTCCTCCATAATATCAGTTTGGTAATTTGCGGGGCTTTACCCCGTACCAAGAGCATACATGAAAGATGTTCCGCCGAAAGTCCCGGAAAGTTCCAAAAGCGTTCCAGAATTATGTAGTTTTTCTGAAACTTTGTGAGGGATCGGGGAACGGCCACGGCAGGATAAGGCCCGGCCGGGGCCGGTAAAAGGTGAATATGAGCCTGTTTTTGGCTTTTGCCGGGTTTTGTCCTTTTTTACCATCGCGCCTCCCTATCCCCGCGCCAGCCCGCCGGAGCCAGTCCCGTCGCGGTTGCCAGCCGCTCCGCACTGCCCACCTCCAGTCATCCGCAAATCCGACGCCTGGGCCTGGACGCCCCGTCATCCCAACCGTCAGATTTTCCTGCGAAAACATATTGCCAATGCCACCGGAATAGGGTATCATAAGAACAAGCGTTCTAACTTTTGAAAGGGGCAGGACTATGGCGAAAAAAGCAAAGACCGTTTATGTGTGCCAGCAGTGCGGCTACGAGAGCCCTACATGGATGGGGCAGTGTGTGTGTGGAGCATGGAACTCGTTTGTGGAGGAGACTCCGCTCCCAGCGGCTCCGGCGGCGGATTCCAGGCGCAGGAGCAGCAGGACTGCGGGACCGGCGCGGCTCAAAGAAGTGGGCACCAGAGAATATAAGAGGATGGATACCGGGATAGGAGAATTTAACCGGGTGCTGGGCGGAGGCCTCGTGCGGGGCTCACTGGTGCTGATCTCCGGAGAGCCGGGCATAGGCAAGTCTACGATCATCATACAGGCCGCCTCCAATATAGCGGGCAGCGGGAATAAGGTCCTCTATGTGTCCGGTGAAGAATCCGACGAACAGATAAAACTCAGGGCAGACAGAGTGTGCGGAAGCCTTTCCGACAATCTTTTCGTGCTGCCGGAGACCAACATGGAAAATGTAGAGACAATATGCGATAACATAAAACCAGACTTTCTGATAATAGATTCTATCCAGACCATGTACAGTGACGAACTGGATTCGGCGCCGGGCAGCGTGTCCCAGGTCAGGACCTGCGGCAACAAGCTGATGAAGATAGGCAAGACCGGAAACATCCCCATACTGATCGTTGCCCATGTGACCAAGAGCGGTGATCTGGCGGGACCAAAGACTGTGGAACATCTGGTGGACTGCGTTCTCAATTTTTCCGGTGAAAGAGATCAGGAACTGAGGATACTCAGGTCTTTCAAAAACCGCTTTGGCACCACCAGCGAGATCGGCGCTTTTATGATGGGGGAATCGGGGCTGGAGGAAGTCAGGGATATTTCCGGCACTTTCCTGGAAAACAATGCAGGCAGCTCGGAAGGCTCGGTGACGGCGGCCATATATGAAGGCAGCCGGCCTGTCATGTTCGAGGTGCAGGCTCTGGTGACACCTGCCAATATCGGGTTTGCCAGAAGGACGGCGGTGGGCGCAGACAACACCAGGCTCAGCATGATCCTGGCGGTGCTTGAAAAAAAGGCAGGGCTGCAGCTGATCAATCAGGATGTGTATGTGAACATAGTAGGCGGGCTCAGGCCGGAGGGCACATCGGTGGACCTGGCAGTGGCGCTGGCTATATACTCGTCATACAAGAGCATTTCTGCGCCTGTCAGGACTCTGGCCATCGGAGAGATCGGGCTTACCGGAGACCTGCGGGCCATAAGGAACACTGACAAGATCTACGGTGAGGCGGCAAGGCTGGGGTACGAGAAAGTCATAATCCCCGCTTCTAACCTGAAAAACATTAAGTCTGTTAGTGCCGGCTGCAAGGCCGTAGGGGTGCGGAACATCAGGGAGGCCATGGCGGCTTTCGGCAGATAAAGACGGCGGGGTACATCGCCGGTTCATATGTGTTGGAATTGTAAAACCTTCGTAAAAGACCGGTCAAGAATTTGATAATTTATTGACAAGACTTTTCCGCCGGGATAAAATATATCCGCATGATAAAAAATCAAGAAAAGACCGATAATATGCATAAAGGAGGATCATAATATGACAAAGATTTTGACAAGTCCGGGCAAATATGTTCAGGGACCTGGGGAAATGAAAAAACTCGGAGAATACGCCGCAAAATATGGCAAGAAAGCCCTTGCGCTGATAACAGAAAACGGATACAGGAGATCAGGAGCCGATGCAGAGGCTGGATTCAAAGCGTCCGGCACAGATATAGTATTTGACTATTTCAACGGCGAATGCTGCAAAAAAGAGATAGACAGGCTTATCGATGTGATGAAAAAAGAAAAGTGCGACATGGTGATAGGCATAGGAGGAGGAAAGATCCTGGATACTGCCAAGGCCGTGGCTTACTACAACTCAGTACCGGTGCTGATCTGCCCGACCATCGCCTCAACAGACGCACCGTGCAGCGCGCTTTCGGTAATATATACAGAAGACGGCATGTTTGAAGAATACCTTTTCCTGCCGGCAAATCCCAACATGGTGCTGATGGATACCGATATCATTTCCAGATCGCCGGTGAGACTGACCGTATCGGGAATGGGGGACGCCCTTGCAACATATTTCGAGGCAAGAGCGTGCCAGACCAGCGGAGCGGCCACATGCGCCGGAGGCAATGTGACCTCGGCGGCCATGGCCCTGGCAAAACTGTGCTTCGACACACTTATGGAAGAGGGTATCAAAGCCAAGATCGCTCTGGAAGCCGGAGCCTGTACACCTGCCGTGGAAAAGATCATTGAGGCCAACACCCTGCTCAGCGGCATAGGCTTTGAAAGCGGCGGACTTGCGGGAGCTCACGCAATCCACAACGGTTTCACCGTGCTGGAAGAGTGCCACCACATGTACCACGGAGAAAAAGTTGCCTTTGGCACTATAACACAGCTGGTCCTGGAGAATATAGACCTGGACGAACTGTATGAGATAATCGACTGGTGCATCGAACTGGGACTGCCTGTAACACTCAAAGAACTGGGCATCACAGAAGTCACCGACGAAAAACTGATGAAGGTGGCAGAGGCAGCCTGTGCAGAAACCGATACCCTGCACAACATGCCATTTGAGGTAAATCCACAGACCGTATGTGCCGCCATCAAGGCCGCCGACGCTTACGGAAGATATCTGCTGGGCGAATAGGCATTGCCGGGCGAATAGGCGCTGCCGTGATGGCAGACTGCCTGCACAAAAAAATACGATGATATGATAAGACCGCCGCTGGGGCAGGCCTGACCGGACTGCTTAGCGGCGGTTTTTTATTGGGTTTCTTACAGCGCTTTTTACTGCAGCTGCTCTATGGATTCCGGGTCACGGGCTACGCTCTTGCCACGTTCCCTTTCACGCTTCATGTACGGAAGTTCAAACCAGAAAGTGGTACCTTTCCCAACTTTGCTGTTGACGCCATAATTGGCATGGTGGAGAGTGAGGATGCCTTTTACAATGGAAAGGCCCAGCCCGCTGCCTTCGGTGGGCCGGACATAATTGGTGCTGGTCTTGTAATATCTGTCCCATACATGCGGCAGTTCTTCCTGAGATATGCCCGGACCGTGGTCGGCGACTTCGACTCTGAGTTTTTTGCCCACACGGCGTATGTTAACGATTATCTCCTTATCCTCGCCGCAGTATTTGACAGCATTGTTGACCAGATTGGCGATGACCTGTTTGATCTTGTTTTCATCGCCGTAGGCAAGGCAGTCTTTCGGTGCATGGAAGATAAAGTTGTAGTCTTCCTGTTCGCTCAAGATATCAAATGAGGACAAGATCGTTGCTGTAGCTGTACCCAGGTCAAAGATCCCGCGCTCAAGGACGGTCTTATGGGTCTGCATGGCCGAAATGGTCGCCATGTCGCATACAAGCTGGTTGAGACGTTCTGTCTCGTCTATGATGACCTGCAGATGAGCATTGCGCTTTACAGGATTGTCGCCGGAAAGGTCACGGATCATCTCTGCATAAGACCTGACCATGGTTAGAGGTGTCTTGAGGTCATGGGAAACATTGGCGATCAGGTCTTTCATCCTGTTGTCTGCCATACCCAGCTCATAGGCGGCAGAATTCAATGTTTCTGCAAGATTATTTATCTCGGAATAGGATTTTACATCAAATTTTACATCATAATTGCCTTTTCCCATTTCCTTGGCTGTATCAGTCATACTCTTGATAGGTTTAGATATGCGGTTTGCAAAGTATATGGCAAGGGTAAAAGCAAGCACCAGTGTAAGTGCAGTGACATAAAAGAGCTGGTGGCGCAGTATGCTCACTGTCGAGGACACCGGGTAAAGGGGTGAAAATATGTAAAGATTGGCCTCGTTTCCATCAGCATCTAAAATCTGGCTGCCGTAGGCAAGCGTCTTGTATTTCTCAAAGCCTGTGGAGATCTTAAAAGAAACCGGAGCGCCGTCCGAAGACAGGAGCAGATCTTTTAATTTGGGTGTTTCTTCAAAATAAAGCGACAGCGGCACACGGCTTTCCTGTTCCGGAGAAAACAGCAGCAGGCCGTTTTGAGACTCCATCATAACATAAAAGTCATTGCTCACCGACAATTCTTGTATATATGCGGTCAGATCTTCGTCACCCAGTTGATAAGCATGGGAAATAGAGGTGGCCACTCTTACCACCTCTCGTATTTTCATTTCCTCATAATAATTGTTCATGAAGAATATCTGAAGGAACCATATAAACGCAACAACGCTAAGCCCTATGGCGGCGAAGTATATCCACAGCCTGAACTTGATGCTGCGGGGATCGAATTTAATCTTCGTACTCAAACTTATAACCTACCCCTCTCAAGGTGACGATATAGTCCCTGTAAGGGCCAAGGCTGTTCCTGAGGTTCTTTATATGGGTATCTATGGTCCTGTCATCGCCGAAGAAATCATAGCCCCAGATGTCCGAGAGCAGCTTGTCCCTCGACAAAGCGATATTTTTATTTTCCACAAGATAGAAAAGGAGCTCATATTCTTTAGGTGTCAGATCGACTTTTTTGCCGTCCACAGTAACGACCCTTGCAGGAATGTTGATCTCAAGCCCGCCAAACTTAAGGGTGTTCTGAGGCGTCCCTGAAGAAGAGTGTACTCTGGAAAGGACTGCGTTCACCCTGGCGATCAGTTCTTTCGGGCTGAAAGGCTTGACGATATAGTCATCTATCCCCAGCTCAAAGCCAAAAAGCTTGTCGTATTCCTCACATCTGGCAGAAAGCATTATGACAGGTATATCCTTGATCTTTTTGATCTCCTTACAGGCAGAAAAACCATCAAGCTTGGGCATCATTATATCCATGATGACAAGGTCATAATCGTTGAGCTTGCAAAGGCCTATTGCGCTCATGCCATCTTCTGCTTCAGTTACTTCGTAACCGCTGAATTCAGCATACTCCCTTATGACTTCGCGGATCTTAGGCTCGTCGTCTACCACAAGTATCTTATACATATCCGTCTCCTCTCGTTTATTTGGAGTTAATGTCCTTTGTTCGTTCACAAATATTTTACCACATATATTTTAGCACAAATATGAGAATAGGCAAAAGGTTTTGTGCCGCATGTCCGAAGGTTTTGTGAGGTTTTTTTGTGCATGGGATGAAATACTTTGAAAGCAGCCATCTTATCTTTGCGTGTGCCTCTGTGGACGGGCATTGTACCGGGCATGCAGCTGGGATGAAAGGACCGCAGGCGGTGGCAGTTCGGAAGGCGGTTGAAGTTTGGCAAGCGGTTGAAGTTCGGCAAGCGGTGGCAGTTCGGAAGGCAGTGGCAGTTTGGAAGGCAGCACCGGGCGCATAAACATACAGTCAATGGTTTTCCACCCCAATATTACATTTTAAGCTTTTCAGGGGGATTCACTCCCCCCTGAAAAGCTTTTTCTTAGGAAATCAGGGGGGCATTTTCGGAGCTGGATCAGGATCTGGGAATATTTTTGACAATTATAGTTGGCATTTTTCCTTTTTTCTGCTGATAAAATTCCCCCTGGATCAGGGAAAAAAGCAATATCCGGTGGAGTCGTACCCCCTAAATGCCAGCTAAAGCGAAAAATAGGTGGAGTCGTTCCCCCTGAAAGGCAAATCTTCCCCTGTCTGGGGGGACTCAGGTTTCCGTATGTCCATATAAATCAGCATCCTCTCCCAGATGGAGGGCATTACCGGCATATCTGTCTTGACTCAGGCTATGGATGAGCCTTATATTTTGTTGTTTTCATATGATTTGCAGGACCGATGATCTGCGTACCGCATCTATCACGCCTACACGCATGTCCAATAATGTGAAAAATAAATGTTGACACCAAAAAGATGCTATGATATTATTATAAATTTTATTCACCTTGACATGCCGGATGAAAATCTTTTATACTGTTAATATAAGACAAAACTGAGAGGTGCATGTCATGTTTTCTGTGGGGGCCAAGATCGTTCATCCCATGCATGGGGCGGGCACGATACAGAAAATAGAAGAAAAAGAGATCCTGGGCGTAGTTAAGCGATACTACATCCTGAAATTGCCATGCAACGATATGAGCGTGATGATGCCTGTCGATGCAGAAGCATCGGTGGGGATCAGAGAGATCGTAGATGAATCGGTTATTGAAAATGCCGTCAGAGTCCTCAGACAGGAGAGCACAAAGATGGACAAGAACTGGAACCGCCGTTACAGAGAAAACATGGAAAAACTCAAGACCGGCGATATCCTTGCCGTAGCAGAGGTTGTCAGGAACCTGATGAGGGTGAACAGAGAAAAAAGCCTGTCGTCAGGAGAAGCAAAGATGCTCGCCAATGCCAGGCAGATACTCATAAGCGAGATCATACTGTCATGTCATATCACTCAGAAAGAAGCGGAGAAGCTGGTAGAAGACGCCGTTTAAATCATTGGGCTTTGAAAGCTTTAACGCAGGTCTTATCATTTTTAAAGAAAGGAGGAAAATAAAATGTTCAAAAGGCTTTTCAGAAAAATCTTCACCATAATAGGGGCCATAATTGGGTTTGAAGCATTCTGGATATTCAGGAGTTATACTCAGGACACCTTTGAATATATGAGGATGTCCAATGCTGAAGCTGCGATACTTGGCATATTTTTCGCTATCATATTTGGATTTATTTTTTATTTTATAGCTCCGCTCCTGAGCCGTCAGAGCAACAAATTTGCAAACAATATCGGCAGGGATCTTCAGAATGTGACCGGAAGCGAATTGCTGGCAGGGACACTCGGACTGATAGCCGGACTTGTGATAGCATTTTTGCTGTCGCAGATATATGACGGCATCGTGCCGAACAGCATATATCTGACGCTGAATATCACCATATATGTGATATTCGGATTCTTCGGGGCCGTGATAGGTACAAAAAAAGGATCGGAGGTGCTTTCCCAGTCGTTTTCAAGGATGCAGCAAAGGCCAAAGCCGCAGGAAGAAAATCCTTATGTCTATGTTGAAAAAGACAGAAAGCGGGCAAGAGTGCCTAAGATACTGGATACCAGCGTCATAATCGACGGCAGGATACTGGAGATAATCAAGACAGGATTCCTTGAAGGCCCTATCGTGATACCGGAATTTGTCCTGGTGGAACTCCGGCATATAGCAGATTCTTCTGATTCCCTCAAAAGGACGAGGGGCAGGAGAGGCCTGGACATCCTGAACAAGATCCAGGACGAGTATGGTATAGAGATATACAATACCGACTCGGAAAAATCATTAAAAGAAATACCTGAAGTGGATGTCAAGCTGCTCAAACTTGCCCAGATCATCAAGGGAAAGGTTGTGACCAACGATTTTAACCTCAACAAGGTGGCAGCCATACAGGATGTGCCGGTACTAAATGTAAACGAGCTGGCCAACGCCATGAAACCTATGGTGATTCCGGGGGAAAACATGACCGTGACCCTGATAAAACAGGGTAAAGATCAGAACCAGGCAGTAGCATATCTGGACGATGGCACCATGATAGTGGTCGAAAACGGCCGCCGCAAGATAGGACAGACTCTGGAGATCGTGGTGACAAGCGTACTGCAGACCGCAGCCGGCAGGATGATCTTCGGGAAAATACAAAACTGATCCGGCGGAGACAGATCTATGTATGGACAAGAACAAGTGACCGCCATCATAATGGCGGCGGGGACGGGAAGCCGCATGGGTGCTGCCGTGCCCAAACAATTTTTAAAGATAAAAGGACGGACCGTTCTGGAAAGAGCGGTGCTGCCGTTTGAAAACAATGGTTTTGTGGATGATATCTTGGTCGTTTGCGGCCAAGATTTCGTTCCGTTATGCAAAAGATTATGTTCTGCATTTTCAAAGGTCAGGGCCATCATAACGGGCGGAGAGCAGAGGCAGGATTCGGTGCGCAACGCCATCAATGCCCTTGAGATCGGGGCGGACGGATATGTGCTCATACACGATGGCGCAAGGCCCTTTGTGACAGATGAGATCATCTGCCGGGTGCTGGCAGGAGCGGCTGATACGGGAGCTGCTGTGTGTGCCGTTCCGGTCAAGGATACAGTGCGCCGGATCACAGAAGAGGGAAGCACGACCCTTGACCGCAGCCAATTATGCAATGTACAGACTCCGCAGGGGTTTAAGGCCGCCGTCATCAGAGACGCATTTGCGGCAGCAGATTCCGAAGGCTTTGTGGGAACAGACGACGCAGGGCTGGCCGAACGGGCGGGATATCATGTGACATTGGTAAAAGGCAGTTACGATAACATAAAGATAACGACAAGGGAGGATATGCCTGTGGAAACGAGGATAGGGTCAGGCTTCGATGTCCATAAAATGACCGACGGCAGAAAGATGATCCTGTGCGGTGTAGATATCCCCTTTGAGAAAGGGCTCCTTGGACATTCGGATGCCGATGTGGCTCTGCACGCACTTATGGACGCCATGCTGGGAGCGGCGGCGCTGGGAGATATAGGAATCCATTTCCCGGACACGGATGACACATACAAAGGGATTTCAAGCATGGAGCTGCTCAGGCAGACAGCGGCCATCATAGATGAAGCAGGTTACAGATTGGCCAATGCCGATGTTACCATAATAGCCCAACGACCCAAGATCGCTCCTTATATCCGGGAGATGAGGGAAAACATAGCTGAGGCGCTGGGCGTGGATATTGAAAACATAAGCGTCAAAGCCACTACTACAGAAAAATTAGGGTTCACGGGCAGAGAAGAAGGCATAGCAGCCCAGGCTGTCTGCCTGCTGGACAGCAAATAAGGAGAGGGAAAAATGAAACTTTCAAAGATGTACATGAAAACACTGAGGGAAGTTCCGGCAGAAGCGGAGATCCCAAGCCATATATTGCTCCTGAGAGCCGGGATGATAAGAAAGCTGGCATCCGGGATATATGGGTTTATGCCTTTTGGATGGAGGTCAGTACGCAAGATCGAAGAGATCGTCCGTCAGGAAATGGACAGGGCCGGAAGTCAGGAGATACATATGTCGGCTATCCAGCCGGCGGAGCTGTGGCAGGAGTCAGGGCGCTGGTTTGCATACGGTCCTGAACTGTGGAGAGTGAAAGACCGTAATGGAAGGGATTTCTGTCTGGGACCTACACACGAAGAAATCTTTACAGACATTGTAAGAAACGATGTGACCTCATATCGCCAGCTGCCGATGAGCCTCTATCAGATACAGACCAAATACAGGGATGAGGCCAGACCACGCTTTGGGCTGATGCGCAGCCGTGAGTTCATAATGAAAGACGCTTATTCTTTTGACAGAGATTTTGAGGGCCTTGACAAGAGTTACGATGATATGTATAAGGCCTATGAAAAGATATTTACCAGGTGCGGTCTCGATTTCAGACCGGTTGAAGCAGATACGGGAGCCATAGGCGGAAGCAACTCCCATGAGTTCACAGCTCTTTCCGAAGTCGGTGAGAGCGAGATAGCCTATTGCGAGAAATGCTCCATGGCTGCCACAGTCGAAAGGGCCGAATGCGCCGATGACAAAGCAGACGATACACCAATGCTTTCCCTTGAGGAAGTTTACACTCCCGGCACCAAGACCATCGAAGAAGTGGCATCTTTCCTGGGCCTGGAAAAGAAACAGACCATCAAAGCCTTGCTTTTTGTCACCTATGACGAGGAAGGCAGGGAAAAAGAATATGTGGCGGCATTTATCCGCGGTGACAGGGAACTTAACATGACCAAGCTGGTAAACGCCCTTGATATACCGGAACATGCCATCGCTTTTGCCGACGAGGAGAAGATCGGACAGGTCACAGGGTGCGTTGGAGGATTTACAGGGCCGGTGGGCCTTCATGACTGCAAGATCGTTGTAGACAGTGAACTGGTGGGGATGAAAAACCTCTGTGCAGGCGCAAATAAGGCCGACCACCATATAAAGAATGTCAACTACGGAAGAGACTACGAGGGCGACATAGTAAAAGACCTGAAGCTGCTCAAAGAAGGGGATCCATGTCCTGTATGCGGAGCGCCTGTAAAACATGCAAGGGGAATAGAAGTCGGACAGGTTTTCAAGCTGGGGACCAAGTACTCAAAGGCGATGAACGCCGTATATAAAGATGAGAACCAGCAGGATCAGCTCATAGTAATGGGCTGCTACGGCATTGGAGTCACCAGGACTCTTGCGGCAATAGTGGAGCAGCACCACGATGAAAACGGTATAATCTGGCCGATGTCTGTGGCTCCGTATCATGTTATCATAACGCTTGTAAAGCCGGATGACGAAGCACAGAAGGAAGTGGCTGAACACATACACGAAGCCCTGGAAAATGCCGGTATCGAAGTCCTTTTGGATGACAGGAACGAAAGGCCGGGCGTAAAGTTCAAAGACGCTGACCTGCTGGGCATACCGATCAGGATAACAGTCGGCAAACGGGCAGGAGAAGGTTTCGTTGAATACAAGCTCAGGAGAGAAGCCGACAAGCAGGAGCTGATATTTGAAGAAGCTGTTATCCGTGCCATCGAGACGGTAAACAGAGAAAGATAATGGAGACAGTCAGAAAAATATTCAAGGGCACTACAGGCAGCATATACTGGAACCTGTTCATATGTTTTTTCAAGATGGGCATGTTCACCATAGGCGGCGGCATGACCATGATACCCATGCTGGAAGAAAAGATATGTGAAGAATACAAATGGCTCTCACCGGAGGAAGTGCTGGACGCCATTGCGGTGAGCCAGAGCCTGCCCGGAGTCATAGCAGTAAATCTGGCCACCTATATAGGATATAAGAAAAAAGGGCTCAGAGGAAGCGTATGCGCCACATTGGGCGTGGTACTGCCATCGTTTATCGTGATAATTTTGGTGGTATGTTTATTAAGGACAATAGATCAGAATCCATATGTGCAGGGTGCCATTGAAGGGATAAAGGCTGCAGCCACAGGGCTGATCGCCTTTGCAGCATATAAGATGGGCAAGCAGACGCTGAGCAGGCCTTTCCAGTGGATACTGGCAGGCGCTGCCTTTGTGGCCATCGGTCTTTTGGGGGTCAATGCCGTATGGGTGATACTGGCAGCAATACTGACAGGAGAGATATACGCAGCTGTCTCCAGGGCAAAGGCAGGTGAGGGCGCATGAGCATACTCATAAGGCTTTTTCTAACCTTTGCAAAGATAGGCGCACTGGGATTCGGCGGGGGAATGGCCATCCTTGCTCTGATCTACCAGAGCATGCAGCAGTTCGGCAACATAGATGCGGCAGAATTTGCGGAGCTTTTTGCCATATCCCAGGCTACGCCCGGTCCGATGGCGGTCAATGCGGCAACATTTTCCGGATTTGAAACGGCAGGGATCGCGGGAGCTGCGGCTGCAACGCTGGGAGTTGTGATCCCTTCCTTTATACTGATAAATCTGTGTGTCAAGTTACTTAACAGGTACAGAGAGCATAATCTGGTAAAAGGAGCTTTTGAAGGCATAAGACCGGCGGCCGTAGGAATGGTACTGGCCGGATTCGTACTGATAGGAGAAACGGCCATTTTCAGCGGCTCTATGGAGCAGAGCGCCGGGATATGGGATTTCCTGACTACGGTCAAGCCGATACCGGCAGCCATAATGGCCATTTCGTTCATATTGGCCAAAAAATTCAGGCTTGGATCCATAACGATAATAATAATGATGGGCTGCGCAGGAGCCATCCTGTGCAGCTAATATAAGGATAAAATGCAGGAGGAACAGCATGAAAAAAGTGATAATCCAACTGGAAAACGGCGGGGTAATGAAGGGAGAGCTTTATCCTGAGCATGCTCCTATAACGGTGGAAAATTTTGAGAAGCTGGCAAACAGCGGGTTTTATGACGGTCTGACTTTCCACAGGGTGATACCGGGTTTTATGATACAGGGCGGTTGTCCAAAGGGAAACGGCACTGGCGGTCCGGGATATACCATCAAAGGGGAATTTGATTCCAATGGTGTGAGAAATGATCTGGATCATGAAAGGGGAGTCATTTCCATGGCCAGGGCCATGCATCCGGATTCAGCCGGCTCACAGTTTTTCATCATGGTTGAAAAAGCGCCTCATCTGGATGGAGAATATGCCGCCTTCGGAAAGATAACAGAAGGCATGGAAGAAGCAGACAAGATAGTTTCTGTTGAAAGAGACTGGAACGACTGTCCGAGAGTGCCTCAGGTGATAAGATCCATCAGAGTAATGGAAGAATGATTTCTGAAGTAAGGGCAAAGGGAAAACATGGCATTTTTTAGAGAAGTCGGAGAGGACATCAGGAATATAGTGGAAAAAGACCCGGCTGCCAGAAACGGCTTTGAGGTCCTCATCTGCTATCCGGGCATTTGGTCGCTGATAATGCACAGGCCTGCCCACTGGCTGTATAAGCACAACATTAAACTGCTGGCAAGGATAATATCCCAGCTCACCAGGTGGTTTACAGGAATAGAGATCCATCCGGGAGCTACCATCGGCAGGCGATGTTTTATTGACCACGGAATGGGGATAATAATAGGCGAGACAACTGAGATCGGCGATGATGTGACCATATACCAGGGAGTGACTCTCGGCGGAACGGGGAAAGATACGGGAAAGCGTCACCCGACCATAGGCAACAGGGTGATGATAAGTTCAGGCGCCAAGGTACTTGGCCCTTTCAAAGTCGGCGATGATGTCAAGATAGGGGCAGGCTCCGTTGTGCTCAAGGAAGTGCCGCCGGGATGTACGGTCGTCGGCATACCGGGGACCATAGTCAAGAAAAACGGCAAGAGCACTGCTCAGGATCTCAATCAGGTTGACCTGCCGGATCCGGTTGCCGTGGAGATAGAATGCCTCAGAAGAAGGATAGTAACTTTGGAAAACAGACTGCGCCAGGCGCAGGACCACAACGCAGGCGCCGCGCAAACTGAGAGAAAAGAGGAAGATAAAAATGAAGATCTATAATACCCTCACGAGAAAAAAAGAAGAATTTGTGCCGATCGAAGAAGGCAAGGTAAAGATGTATGTCTGCGGGCCGACGGTATATAACTATTTTCATATAGGAAACGCCCGTCCTTTTGTGGTGTTTGATACCATGAGGAAATATCTGGAGTACAGAGGATACAAAGTAAAATATGTCCAGAATTTCACCGATGTGGACGACAAAATAATCAACAGGGCCAAAGAAGAAGGTGTTTCTGCAGGCGAGATCAGTGAAAAATATATAGCAGAATATTTTAAGGACGCCGCTGCTCTCAATGTAAAGAAGGCCACCGTCCATCCCAAGGTGACCGAGACCATGGACGACATCATACAGTTTGTTCAGGATCTGATCGACAAGGGCTATGCCTATGAGTCTGACGGAGATGTGTACTACAGGGCGAGAAAGTTCAAGGGCTATGGAAAGCTTTCCGGAAAGAACATAGATGATCTGATCTCCGGAGCCAGGATTGCCGTAGGAGAAAAGAAAGAGGATCCTCTGGACTTTGCACTATGGAAAGCCCGCAAGGAGGACAGCGAGATCGCATGGGAATCTCCTTGGGGAATGGGCCGGCCGGGATGGCATATCGAATGTTCCACGATGGCCAAGAAATATCTGGGAGACACCATCGATATCCATGCAGGAGGGCAGGATCTCCAGTTCCCGCACCACGAAAACGAGATCGCTCAGTCTGAGGCCCACAACGGAAAGCCGTTTGCCCACTACTGGATGCACAATGGATATATAAATATAGACGGAATCAAAATGTCCAAATCACTGGGCAACTTCAAGACTGTCAGGGACCTGCTCAAGATGTATGACGGAGAAGTGCTCCGCTTCCTGATACTGAGCGGTCAGTACAGAGGCCCTATAGATTTCGGTGAGGAAATACTGGTACAGTCAAAAAATGGATTGACGAGGATGAGAAATGCCAAAGCTAACCTGAAGCACCTGATCGCCACCGGAGCCGGAGAAATGACCGACGGAGAAAAGTCCAAACTGGAAGCTCTCGGCCGCTACAGGGAAGAATTTATCCAGGCCATGGATGACGATCTTAATACGGCAGACGCCATTTCCGCCGTATTTGAGCTGATAACAGCCATAAACACTTATGTGAAAGACGGAGCCTCAAAAGAATTTGCCCAAAAATGCCTGGATCTTCTGATGGAACTGGCAACAGTGCTGGGACTTTTGCAGCAGGACGCCGCCCAGGAAGTGACGGAGATCTCTCCTGAGATACAGGCCCTCATCGATGAGCGGCAGGCCGCCCGAAAGGAAAAGAATTTTGTCAGGGCAGACGAAATACGGGATCAGCTCAAGGCTATGGGGATAACTTTGAAAGATACTCCGCAGGGTGTGCAGGTGATAAAAGAGTGAAAAATGATCCGGTAAAAACAGACCCCAAGATGATGAATCCGGCGGCGCTGGCATATATAGGCGATGCTGTATATGAAGTGCATGTAAGAGAACATGTGCTTGCCACAGGACAGACAAAAGCCAGACAGCTCCATTTCATGTCGGTGGATTATGTCAAGGCTGCCTCTCAGGCCAAAGCTCTGCGGGAGATGATGGGAGGATATCTTACCGGAGAGGAAATGTCACAGGCCAAGCGAGCCAGGAACCATCGCTCATCTTCGGTACCCAGACATGCCGATCCGGTGGACTATAAACTGGCGACGGCTTTTGAGGCGCTCGTAGGATATCTTTACCTCAGGGGCGACAGAAAGCGCATGGAAGATATAATAGGTGAAGCCATCAGGATAATAGAAGAGGAGAAACCATGAGCAAAGCAGATGTATTGTTTGTAAACATGTGCAGGAATATATTGGAGAACGGCTATTCATCGGAGGGACAGAAGGTCAGGGCAAGATGGGAAGACGGGACTCCTGCTCACACCATCAAGGTATTTGGCGTAGTGAACCGATATGATCTGGCGGAAGAATTTCCCGCGCTGACACTGAGACCAACCGCCATCAAGACGGCAGTGGACGAAATGCTCTGGATATGGCAGAGAAAATCCAACAATATAAAGGATCTTAAAGGCCATATCTGGGACGAATGGGCCGACGAGAACGGTTCCATAGGCAAAGCTTACGGTTACCAGATGGGGATAAAATACAGATTTGCCCAGGGGGAAATGGACCAGGTGGACAATGTCATCTGGCAGTTAAAGAATACACCGTACTCCAGGCGCATATTGACCAATATATATAACTTCAGGGATCTTTCCGAGATGAACCTGGAGCCATGCGCCTACAGCATGACTTTCAATGTGACGGGAAAAAAGCTCAACGCCATCCTTCACCAGAGGTCTCAGGATATACTGGCAGCCAACAACTGGAATGTGGTGCAGTATTCGGTGCTGGTGCACATGCTGGCACAGGTCAGCGGGCTGGTGGCCGGAGAACTGGTACATGTCATAGCCGACGCTCATATATATGACCGCCATGTGCCTATCATAAAGGAGCTGATCGAAAGACCTCAGTATCCGGCGCCAAAGTTCAGCCTGAATCCGGATGTCAGGGACTTTTATGACTTTACAGCAGATGATATACATATAGAGGATTATCAGAAGAACCCACAGATTTTAAATATACCGATAGCGATATAAAGACAGGAGAAAAGATGGATCTGATAGCGGCAACAGATAAAAACTGGGCTATTGGCAGGGGGG
>UQOC01000042.1 GCA_900542565.1 uncultured Eubacteriales bacterium
GAGGTCGAAGTACCCGCCGTAGGTTTCCAACACCTCGCCGTTCGGACCGAGCTGCACCATGAAAAAGGGAATGTTGACGTCGAGGGCTTCGCCCGGTGCGGGCCGGGGAGGATTCATCGCAACGCTGCGGAGTGTGTTTATGCTGCTGTTTTCCAAATTCGCGCTTGTGAAATAGTATATGAGCCCGAGTATCACGCCAAGCAGCACGGTCACGATGGACATGTTTATTATAACGAACTTGAATCTCAGCCGCTTAATCATGTCTCCGCCTCCAGGTAATAACCCAACGAGCGGACTGAGCGTATATGTACGCCGGAGCTTATACCTGTAAGCTTCTTGCGCAGGAAGCCGACGTAGACCTCGACGTGGTTTTCGACCGCGTCGCTGTCCCAGCCCCAGACTTTCACCAGCAGCGTCTGCTTGGAGACTATCCTGTCGCCGGCGGAGAACAGGCAGCGCGCCAGCTCGAACTCCTTGGCCGAGAGATGTACGCTGCGCCCCTGGCAGACCAGCTCCGCAGTGGCAAGGTCGAGCGAGGTGCCTCCGAAGCTCAGCTCGTCCACCTGCGCGCCCTGCCGGCGCAGTATGGCGTTTACGCAGGCCATGAGCTCGCGCGTCTCGAAGGGCTTTGTGAGGTAGTCGTCAGCCCCAAGATCGAGGCCGATGACCTTGTCATATTCGGTACCTTTGGCTGTTGCCATAATAATAGGGATCTGAGCTGTACGGACCTGTGAACGGAGTTTTTTAAGTATTGTTATGCCGTCTTCGCCCGGCAGCATTATGTCAAGCATTATAAGCTGTGGTATCCTGGTCTTGAGAGCGTCAAAGAGGGCCTCGCCGTCAGCAAACCCTTCTGCCTCAAAACCGGCCGAGCTGAGAGTATATATCATAAGGTCGCGTATGCTGCTGTCGTCTTCAACGCAAAATATCATTTTACGCCTCCTTTTCTCTGTTACCTGTTATTGAGAACAGGACCCAATTAGCGATATTTACCGCATGGTCTCCGATCCTTTCAAAATATTTGGTTATCATGAGCAGATCCAGAGCGTACTCGCCGTCGCTTTCCGGCTGGCTGAACAGATTTATGAGCATGAATTTGATCTTGTCAAAATATCCGTCAACCACATCGTCATATTCTATTACAGACCTGGCGATGGCGATGTCTTTTTTTACAAAGGCGTCTATGCTGTCTGTTACCATCTTGATGGCGGCATCGGCCATATCGCCTATGTTGAGTGTATCGTCAAGAGCTGATATGTGGGCGGTGGAAATGATCTCGGCTATATCTGCCGACTGGTCTCCGATCCTCTCCATATCGGTTATCATCTTAAGGGCAGAGGAGATGGTCCTCAGGTCTCTGGCAACAGG
Organism: uncultured Eubacteriales bacterium; assembly: GCA_900542565.1. Lineage (GTDB taxonomy): Bacteria > Bacillota > Clostridia > Peptostreptococcales > Anaerovoracaceae > Fimisoma > Fimisoma avicola. The sequence continues at coordinate 1,369 of UQOC01000042.1, forward strand.
CTGCTGCTGGAGCAAAAGTTTGAGACAGAGAGATTCGATATCCCTTTCCTTTTGATTGATCTGTGCTTCTATATCAGGAACATCTTCTGCAAGGGCAAAATCTCCTGTGGTGAGAGCCTTTGCAGATGTGGCTATGGCCTTTTCGCAAAGTGAACCCATGGTGATCAGCTCTTCATTGAGACGCGCCAGCTGTTCATCAAACTTAAATCTCATCATATCATCCAAACCTCCCTGTGATATAATCTTCTGTCCGCTTATCCTTTGGCATGGAGAACATCTCTTCCGTAGGGGCGAACTCTACCATCTCACCCAGCAGGAAAAATGCGGTCTTGTCGGAAATACGCACGGCCTGCTGCATATTGTGAGTGACTATGACTATAGTATATTGCTTTTTCAGCTCGATAGCAAGGTCTTCTATCTTTGCCGTTGAGATCGGGTCAAGGGCGCTGGTAGGTTCGTCCATCAGGAGAACTTCCGGCTGAACTGCCAGCGCTCTGGCTATGCAAAGCCTCTGCTGCTGACCGCCGGACATACCGAGAGCTGATTTCTTCAGTCTGTCTTTGGCCTCATCCCATATGGCTGCGTCTCTGAGAGAACGCTCCACTATGTCATCCAGCTTGGCTTTGGATTTGATACCGTGGGTCCTTGGACCGTATGCGATATTGTCATATACGCTCATCGGGAATGGGTTTGGCTTCTGAAATACCATTCCCACCCGTTTGCGGAGCATGTTGATGTCCATATTGCGGCCGTATATATCTTCGCCGTCCAGCTTTATGCTGCCGGTGATCTTGCAGCCTTCCACAAGGTCGTTCATCCTGTTGAGACTCTTTATCAGAGTGGACTTTCCGCAGCCGGAAGGGCCGATGAAAGCCGTGATCTCGTTGGCCTGCATCTTGAGGTTTATATTTTTCAACGCTTGAAAGTTATCATAATAGAGGTCGAGGTTTTCTACAGTGAGTTTATCCATTGTTATTTTCTCCTCCTATCTTTTTCGCCACGAGACTTGACAGCCCGTTGATGATTATAACTACTACAAGAAGAATTACCGCTGTAGCATATGCCTGATCTATATACAGGCCTTCTCCTGATATCACATACATGTGTACGGACAATGTCCTTGTGGAATCCAGCACGCTGGTCGCAACCTTAGCAACGGTTCCGGCAGTGTATATGAGAGCGGCTGACTCTCCGACTATACGGCCTATGCCAAGGATGATACCGGAGAGTATTCCAGGCACAGCGCTTGGCAGTACGATGCGGAAAACTGTCCTCAGCTTGCCTGCGCCAAGACCGAAGCTTCCTTCTCTGTAGCTGTCCGGTACTGCGATAAGAGCTTCTTCGGTGGATCTCATTATAAGCGGCAGGATCATTATGCTCAGAGTCAGCGCTCCGGAAAGCAGTGAAAGATCCAGATGGAGAGATCTGACGAAGAACAGAGAACCGAACAGGCCATAGACTATAGAAGGTATTCCCGAAAGAGTCTCTGTGGTTATACGGACGATCCCTACCAGTTTGTTGCCTCTCTTGGCGTATTCATTGAGATATACTGCTGAAAAGATGCCGATAGGCACTGCAAACAGCAGGGAAAGAGCCGTCATATAAAGGGTGTTGATAAGGGCGGGCATCAGGGAAACATTGTCGCTGTTATATTCCCATGCAAACAGTTCAGGGGTCAGATTTGGTATGCCCATTATCAATATATATACGATCACAAATGCCAGGGCTGCCAGGGTGATAAATGCGGCCAGGCATACAAGCAGGAACATTATCAGAGACTTGGGATCGTGTTTGTAAGCGTTCCATTTATCTTTAAAAGTTGTTACATTGATCGGTTTCATATGCTAACTCCTCCTCTTCAACAGTGAGAAAGCAAGATTTATTATAAGTATGAACACGAACAGTACGACCGCGGTGGCGATCAGCGCCTCCCGGTGCAGGCCCGTGGAATATCCCATTTCCATAACTATGTTGGTGGTCAGAGTCCTGACTCCGTCTGTTATTTTTTCCGGAATGACTGTCTGATTTCCGGCTACCATGATAACGGCCATGGTCTCGCCTATCGCACGGCCGACGCCAAGGATAATGCTGGCGAAGATACCGCTTTTAGCTGCCGGAACGACGGTAAAAAACACACTTCTTTCATGTGAGGCCCCAAGTGCCAGGCCGCCTTCGTAATAGCTCTGAGGAACGGCCCGAAGAGAAGATTCGGACATGCTTATTATGGTAGGCAGGATCATCAGCCCCAGCAGTATTGAAGCTGTCAGGACGCTCAGCCCGCGGCCGCCGAAGGTATCCCTTATGTAAGGTACCAGGACCACCAGACCGAAGAAACCGTATACTACTGAAGGTATCCCTGCCATAAGGTTCACGGCAGGCTTCATTATCTTGTAAAGCCACTTGGGACAGAATCTTGCCATGAATATGGCTGTAAGCACTCCTATCGGTACTCCTATGACAAGGGCTCCGGCTGTTACATATATGGAGCCTACGATCATAGGAAGTATTCCGTACAGATCGTTAGCCGGCCGCCATGTAGTGCCAAAGAGGAAGTTAAATACGCCTATTTCCCTGATGGCGGGAACGCCGCTGGCAAAGAGAAATACGCATATGAGGATAACTGCCGCTATGGAAACGGTGGCAGCCAGCAGGAATACAAATTTCATTATCGTTTCTTTAGCATTCTTCATTAGAAACACTCCTCATATAACAAAGGTTACGGCGATGGCCGTAACCTTTGAATCTACATTTATCACTCAGGATTATTCGCTGATTACATCGCTCCATACTGTAAGAGCTCCGGTGAAGATGTCTCTTACCTGTTCAGTAGTCAGACCGGTAACAGGGCTGTCGTTGTTAACGATCACTGCGATACCGTCCATAGCTATTGTAGTGGATGTCAGACCCTGTGAAAGTTCTTCGTCTTTAACTGCTCTTGAAGCCATACCTATGTCGCAGGTTCCTTCGATGGCGTCAGTCATGCCTGTTGAAGAATCGCTCTGTTGTACAGTTACTGTAACGCCTTCGTTGAGGGCCATGTAGCTTTCAGCAAGTTTTTCCATGACCGGAGTTACTGAGCTGGATCCGTGAAGGACAACTTCGCCGGTAAGTCCGCTGGCAGTGTAAGCTTCTGCATCAGATACAGGGATGTATCCTTCTTCTTCGATAACAGCCTGGCCGTCAGCGCTCATGATGTAGTTTACAAAGTCCTGAGCAACTTCACTCAGTGAGCCTTCCTTGTAAGCGATGTTGAACGGACGGGATACTGGGTAAGTTCCGTTTTCAACATTTTCGGCAGTAGCGTCAACTCCGTCGATCTGGATGGCCTTAACTGTGTCGTTCAGAGAACCAAGGGATATGTATCCGATGGAGTAAAGGTCTCCGGCAACAGTTGTCATCATTACTGAAGTTGAGTTAGTGGTGGCTGCGCTTGTGGTGGTCATGTCTACAGTCTCGCCGTTTTCATCTTCCTGCTCGATACCAAACAGTTCGATAAATGCGCTTCTTGTTCCGGAACCATCTTCACGGGTCAGAACGCCGATCTCGCTGGAAGTATCAAAGTCTCCGCCTGCGGCATCTCCGCCGTCGCTGTTGGAGCATCCGGTGAACATAGCCAGGGACATGATAGCTACAAGTCCGAGGGCGATAAATTTCTTTGTCTTTTTCATTTCTGCAACTCTCCTTATTAAATTATTTTTTCTTTTTTTCTAAATTTGATTACAGATAAATGATATCGCCGGCAGGTAAGATTTGTTATCACCCTTTTGTAAAATCTATGTAAAATCACAAAAGATTTTAAAAACCCTGTAAACATTGAAAAAAGGCGATTCTTATTAAAAACTTTACAAAAGGTGACTCAGGCGGCAGGCATTTAGGCCGGGAAAAAGTATGGATTGCAGACGGCGGGGAAAGGATATTTTCTGACTGGAAATGTACTTTTTAGACATAAAGATCTTTTTTTCTTACATATTTATATATAAGATATCCGGCATATGCTGAGGCCATACGAGGCTGCAAGATTTTCTGCCGTATGCTGATATATTTGTCCCGCATGCTGATATATTTGTCCCGCATGCTATTGCGCCTTTTTTGATTATGATATATGCTTATAAAATAAAACATGTGAGGTGCGGGAATGATATTACTTAAAAATTGCAGGCTGATCCCGGAACTGACCGAAGGTTATGACAAGCAGAAGGCTGATGTGGTCATAGATGAGGAAAAGATACTCAGCATAACTGAACCGGGAGAGATAAAGAACTTTAACGGCCGTATAATAGATGTTGCAGGGAATACTTTGCTGCCGGGTTTTTTTGATCTGCATGCACATCTGTATCTTTCGGGGCTGAATCTGCTGCTGATAGATAACAAAAGTACGGTTGAGACAGTCTTTGATACATACGCTTTCAGCAGGGAATACCTTCGCCAGGGATATACCACCATCAGAGATGCCGGATGCCGTGACAATGTGACAAGGGGGCTTATGGCCGCACGCAGAAAAGGGATAATCAACACGCCTGACATTATTTCCTCCGGCCAGATCATAACTCCTACGGAAAACGGCAATGACGAGTACAAGACTCTGTACGCTGTTGCCGATGGTCCCGATGAATTCCGGAAAGCGGCCAGAAAGCAGTTTGAAGCAGGTAACGATATCATAAAGGTTATGATAACCGGTGCGTTCCTCAATGAAAGCGGAGATCCGGGGCAGACGATCGTAACGGAAGAAGAACTCAGGGCACTGGTGCAGGTGGCTGAGATGAAGAACTCTTATGTCATGGGTCATGCTCACGGGGCAGACGGAATCAAGCTGGGGATCCGCTGCGGGCTGAGGACCATAGAGCATTGCTGCTTCATAGACGATGAGGCGATCCAAATGTTCAAGGACACAGACAGCTGTTTTATGGTACCGACGGGTGCAGTCAGCATGGCATCCATTTATGACAGGGAATGTCTGCGTGAGGGGGCAGCCGAAAAGAGTACCATGTATGAGGAGATTGAAAGGACCTGTGTGAACAATGCATATAAAGCAGGTCTCAAAATGGGGTTCGGTTCTGATGTTGACTATTCCGGATTTGTCCGCGATCCGGGGCTGGAGTTTATAGCAAGGACTGACTGGTATGACTTCGCATACAAGGATATACTGCTGCAGGCTACCAGGTACAGCGCAGAGATCGCCGGAATGGATGACTGCAAGGGGACGGTCAAAGCGGGTAAGAATGCAGAACTGGTCGTAATTGAAGGAAACCCCGATGAAGATATTTATGTTATGAGGAACAGACCAAGATATGTATTTTTCCGCGGTGAAGTGATCGAAAACCCGCAGCCGGCACAAACCTGAATGCAGCATGGCATATGAATGCTAAGACACGGAAAAAACGGTGGAGGATGAAGTGGAATATAAAAAACAGGGCTCAAAGAAAAATACAGCCCCATTGCAGATCGCAGTGCGCAGCGGCACTGCGGCATTGGGGCTGGTCTTTTGCGGAATAGGAACATATATGACCATACAGGCAAATATCGGGGTCGCACCCTGGGATTGTTTTTATCTGGGTATGGAAGAAACCTTCGGTTTCAAATACGGAAATGTGTCTGTTGCCACTTCTTTCGCTGTGATCGCCTTAGATATGCTGATGAAGGAAAAGATAGGGATAGGGACTCTGCTGGACGCCGTGCTGGTCGGAAAGGTTGTGGACCTTTGTACAGCCCTTGGGCTCGTTCCGGAACAGAAAAGCATGATCGCCGGTGTGGCGGTGATGATTGCCGGACTGACAGTGATAGGCTTCGGCCAGTACATATATATGAAGATGTCTCTGTGTTGCGGTCCGAGGGACGCGCTTCTTGTGGGACTGAGCAGACGGATATCAAGGGTCCCCATCGGTATCGTCAGCGTGATGATAATGGCGGCAGTGCTGGCCCTGGGATGGTCTCTCGGCGGACCTGTGGGTATAGGCACTATAATAGGTACATTTTTTACAGGTCCTATAATGCAGGCTGTATTTCAGCTAATGAAATTTTGCCCTGAAGAAATAGAACATCAGGATATGATCATGACTGTCAGGTCCATTGCCGGCAGAACGGACAGCCGGTAGTCTTTGCCGGTGTCTGCCGGACCAGCAGATCATGATGCAGCTTGCAGATCATGATGCAGCTTGCCCGGCTATTGTAAAAAACTTTTCTTTCCGGAAATAATCTCGTATTGAAGATCGGTATCCTTTTTTTGTTTCCACTTTGTTATGTGTATGCTTCTGAAAAACTATCTGGCGATGTATTGGAAAATGTAGGTACGAGTCCACCCAAACAGAGGAATATTTCCATTACAGGTGGAGCCGCTCCCCCTGAATAACAAGGAAAACGAACAATAGGGGGATGACTTCCACCTGATATGGTGTCTTTTTGCAATTTAGGGGGAACTTCAGCCGCAGAAAAAACGAAAAATGACAACTAAAGTTGTCAAAATGGCGCCCAGACCCTGCTTTACTTCCCAAAATGTTCCCCCTTATTTTACCGAAAAAAGTTTTTCAGGGGGTATGAGTCCCCCTGAAAAGCTCAAAAAAACCAATTTCGGTGGAAATCCGCCGCGAGCCAAAGCCACCGCCGCGAGCCAAAGTCACCGCTGCTTATGCGAACCAGGCAGTACCCTTTCCATCCCTGATGCCGTCCTCACTGTCCGCCTGTAGGCCTGGCCGCCGCCAAAAAGGTCAGCAAAAAAATTCCAAAAACACAGCAGATTTTGCTTGATTATTTGACGCCAATGTAATATAATATTAGACTGCCATACAAAGTAATTTGTTAAGAATATAAGGAGTGATAAAGATGCCAAGACCTATAAAAGTAGGCAGGAAAGAACGTATGACCTTCGCTAAGATCAACGAAGTCTGCGAAATGCCGAACCTTATTCAGATCCAGACCGACTCATATAAATGGTTCATCGAAGAAGGTTTGAGAGAAGTGTTCGAGGACATTTCCCCCATCAAGGATTACGCAGACAACCTGGTTTTGGAATTCATCGACTACGCCATTACAGACTCTCCCAAATACGAACAGGAAGAATGTAAGGAAAGAGATGTGACATACGCTGCTCCGCTTAAGGTAAAAGTCAGACTCATCAACAAAGAAACAGGAGAGGTCAAAGAGCAGGAAGTCTTTATGGGGGATTTCCCGCTGATGACCGAAAAAGGTACATTTATATATAACGGTGCGGAGCGAGTTGTAGTTACTCAGCTTGTCCGTTCGCCGGGACCATATTATGATGTGACCTATGACAAGTCAAACAACAAGCTGTTCTCGACGACCATAATCCCCAACAGAGGAGCATGGCTCGAATACGAAACAGACTCCAACGAGATAATCTCCGTCAGAGTTGACCGTACCAGAAAGCAGCCTGTGACCACACTGATGAGAGCGCTGGGATTCGGGAGCGACCAGGAGATCCTGGAAATCTTCGGAGAAGATGTGAGACTGAAAAAGACCCTTGAAAAGGACACAGCTTCCAATTACGAAGAAGGTCTGAAGGAAATTTACCGGAAACTCAGACCGACTGAGCCTCCAACGGTGGAAAGCGCAAGGGCGCTGCTCAACTCTCTGTTCTTCGACCCTAAGCGTTATGATCTGGCCAAAGTAGGCAGATACAAATACAACAAAAAACTTGGCATCTCTAACAGAATAAACGGCGTGACTGTAGCAGAAGATGTTATCAATCCGGAAACGGGCGAGATAATGGCTGAAAAAGGCCAGAAGATCGGTCGTGATCTTGCCATGGAAATAGAAAATGCCGGAGTGCGCTATGTTTACGCATATGGTCTCGACAAAGACAAAGAAGATGTGGTGACCAAAATAATCGGAAACAATTTCGTAGATCTCCAGAGCTATGTAAACTTTGACATTTCAGAACTGAAGCTGGCAGACAAGGCTTTTTATCCTGTGCTGAGGGAAATCCTCGATAGCTGCCAGACTGACGATGAGATCAGAACAAAGCTCAAGGAGAGAAAGCACGACCTTTCACCTAAACACATCATCATAGAAGATATAATAGCCTCGATCAGCTATATCCTGAACCTCAACTACGGAATCGGAGATATAGACGACATAGACCATCTGGGCAACAGAAGGTTAAGGACTGTAGGAGAACTGCTCCAGAACCAGTTCCGGATAGGCCTTGCCAGGATGGAGAGAGTGGTCAAAGAAAGAATGACCATTCAGGATATAGATGTGACTACTCCGCAGGCCCTGATGAACATCAGGCCGGTAACCGCAGCCATCAAGGAGTTCTTTGGAAGTTCGCAGCTTTCCCAGTTTATGGACCAGAACAACCCGCTGGCAGAGCTGACTCATAAGAGAAGACTGTCTGCCCTTGGACCGGGAGGTCTTTCCAGGGAAAGGGCCGGATTTGAAGTCCGGGATGTCCACCAGTCCCACTACGGCAGGATGTGTCCTATAGAGACACCGGAAGGTCCGAACATCGGACTTATCGGTTCCCTGACAACCTACGGCATAGTCAATGAATACGGGTTCATCGAGACACCATACAGAGTAGTAGACAAGGAAACTCACCGTGTAACCGATGAGATACACTATCTGACAGCCGATGAAGAAGAAATGATGATAATCGCTCAGGCCAACGAACCGCTGGACAGTGAAGGCCATTTCATCAACTCCAAGGTTGCTTCAAGAGGCGAACACGGAGAGATCGCCCTCATGCCGAGAGAAGAGATCGACTACATGGATGTATCCCCTAAGCAGGTAGTATCCGTGGCCACAGCTATGATACCGTTCCTGGAAAACGACGACGCCAACCGTGCCCTGATGGGATCCAACATGCAGAGACAGGCAGTGCCTCTGCTGGTGAGCGAAGCCCCAATAGTGGGAACAGGAATGGAGTACAAGGCCGCCAGAGATTCCGGTGTTGTGATCCTTGCAAAAAACAGCGGTACTGTTGAGTTTGTTGACGCTGAAAACATCGTGATCAGAAGAGACGAAGACAACAAGACCGATTCATATAAACTTCTGAAGTTCAAAAGATCCAACCAGGGAACATGCATCAACCAGAGACCTATCGTAAGCCACGGCGAGCATGTTGAAGAAGGAGAAGTCATTGCAGACGGACCTTCCACAGACCTCGGTGAGATAGCTCTGGGCAAGAATCTGCTCATAGGATTCATGACATGGGAAGGCTATAACTACGAGGATGCCATCATCCTCAACGAGAGGCTCCTCATGGACGATGTACTGACTTCCCTGCATATTGTGGAATACGAAGCAGAAGCCAGAGATACCAAACTGGGACCTGAAGAAATAACAAGAGATATACCGAATGTCGGCGAGGACGCCCTCAAAGATCTTGACGAAGAAGGTATAGTCAGGATAGGCGCCGAAGTCAACTCATCAGATATATTGGTAGGAAAAGTCACCCCAAAAGGAGAAACTGAACTTACCGCCGAAGAACGGCTCCTGAGAGCCATATTCGGCGAAAAGGCAAGAGAGGTGAGAGATACCTCATTGAGAGTGCCTCACGGAGAGACCGGGATCGTCGTAGATATAAAGATCTTCTGCCGCGAAAACGGTGATGAACTGCCGCCGGGTGTGAACAAACTGGTAAGATGCTACATTGCCACCAAGAGAAAGATCAATGTAGGAGACAAGATGGCAGGACGCCACGGAAACAAGGGTGTTATCTCCAGGATATTGCCTGAAGAAGACATGCCTTTCCTGGATAACGGACAGCCGCTCCAGGTAATGCTCAACCCTCTGGGCGTACCTTCCCGAATGAATGTAGGACAGGTACTGGAAGTACACCTGGGTCTTGCCGCCAAGAAAAAAGGCTGGTATATTTCAACCCCGGTATTTGACGGCGCCAAAGAGAATGATATAATCGGCCTTCTCAAAGAGTGCGGCTATCCGGAGACCGGAAAGCTCCAGCTCAGGGACGGCAGAACGGGAGAACCTTTCGACAATCCTGTTACCGTAGGATACATGTATATGCTCAAACTGCACCACCTGGTAGATGACAAGATACATGCAAGGAGCACCGGTCCGTATTCGCTGGTGACACAGCAGCCTCTCGGCGGAAAGGCCCAGTTCGGCGGACAGCGTTTCGGCGAGATGGAAGTATGGGCCCTTGAAGCTTACGGCGCAGCCTATACCCTTCAGGAGATCCTGACAGTCAAGTCTGACGACATAGTCGGAAGGGTAAAGACATATGAAGCTATAGTCAAGGGAGAAAATATACCTACTCCGGGAATACCGGAATCCTTCAAGGTATTGATAAAAGAAATGCAGGCGCTGGGACTTGATGTCAAAGTCCTTTCAGAAAACGATGAAGAGATCCAGATCAAAGAAGCCTCGGAATATGATGACGATGTGCCTACCATAAGCGGCATAATGGATGCTGAAAATGAGATAGGTGATGACGAAAATCTTTTAAACGATGGCTTTACTGAGGAGGACGCCGACGATGAAGACGATGACTACGGATTCGACGAAGAGCCGTCCGACTTCGACTTTGACGATGATTTCAAGAGTGAGTAATTGAAGAAAGGGGAGGTACTCCTTGAATAACAATAATAACGAATACGAACTGAACAATTTTGAGTCAATACAGATAAGCCTGGCGTCACCGGAAAAGATCCTGGAATGGTCACACGGAGAAGTAACCAAGCCGGAGACCATCAACTACAGAACTCTCAAGCCTGAGAGAGACGGCCTTTTCTGCGAGAGGATATTCGGCCCTATGAAGGACTGGGAATGCCACTGCGGAAAATACAAGAGGATCAGATATAAGGGGATCGTCTGCGACCGGTGCGGCGTAGAAGTAACAAAGGCAAAAGTAAGAAGAGAGAGGATGGGCCACATCAAGCTGGCCGCTCCTGTATCTCACATCTGGTATTTTAAGGGAATCCCGTCAAGGATGGGGCTCTGCCTTGATATCACTCCGAGAAACCTGGAGAAAGTCCTGTACTTTGCCGCATACATCGTTACCGATCCGGGGGACACTGACCTTGTATATAAAGAAATCCTTACTGAACAGCAGTATAGAGAAAAAAAGGATCAGTATGGCGACAGGTTCAAGGCAGGCATGGGAGCAGAAGCCATCAAGAAGCTGCTTTGCGACATAGATCTTGACCAGCTTTCGCAGGAACTGAGAAGCAAGCTCAAAGGTGCCACCGGACAGAAAAAAGTCAGGATCGTCAGGCGCCTTGAGGTGATCGAAGCCCTGAGACTCTCAGGCAACAGACCTGAGTGGATGATCCTGGATGTTATCCCGGTTATCCCGCCTGACATCAGGCCTATGGTACAGCTGGACGGCGGCAGGTTCGCCACCTCCGACCTGAACGACCTGTACAGGAGAGTGATCAACAGGAACAACAGGCTCAACAGACTCCTTGAGCTTGGCGCGCCTGACATCATAGTAAGGAACGAAAAGAGGATGCTGCAGGAAGCAGTAGACTCCCTCATAGACAACGGCAGAAGGGGCAGAGCCGTTACCGGCCCTGGCTCCAGACCGCTCAAATCCCTGTCAGACATGCTCAAAGGTAAGCAGGGAAGATTCAGACAGAACCTGCTGGGCAAGCGTGTCGACTATTCAGGCCGTTCCGTTATCGTAGTAGGGCCGGAATTCAAGTTCTATCAGTGTGGACTGCCTAAGAAGATGGCCCTGGAACTGTTCAAGCCTTTCATCATGAAAGAGCTGGTGGAGCAGGGTTATGCTCACAACATCAAGAGCGCCAAGAGGATGGTCGAAAAGGTAAGACCGGAAGTATGGGATGTACTGGAAGGTGTCATCAAAGAGCACCCGGTAATGCTCAACCGTGCGCCGACCCTGCACAGGCTGGGTATCCAGGCTTTCGAGCCGGTACTGGTAGAGGGCAAGGCCATCAAGCTGCACCCGCTGGTATGTACCGCTTTCAACGCCGACTTCGATGGAGACCAGATGGCCGTTCATGTACCGCTTTCTGTAGAAGCGCAGGCTGAGGCCAGGTTCCTCATGCTTTCCATCAACAACATCCTTGCTCCTAAGGACGGTTCACCTATAACCACTCCTACTCAGGACATGATACTGGGAAGCTACTATCTTACCCATCCGGGTGTTGAGGAGAGAAACTCATACGCAGAAAAAGGTGACGGAAAGGTATTTACCGACCTGGACGAAATGCTCATGGCGTACCAGACAGGAGTAGTAGGCATCCATGCCAAAGTCAAGGTAAGGATGTATAAAGACAAAGACGATCCGGGCAAACTGGTAGAATCCAATGTAGGAAGATTCATCTTCAACCAGGGCATACCTCAGGATCTGGGCTTTGTAGACAGAGAAGCAGACCCGTACAGCCTTGAGGTAGACTTCCTCTGCGACAAGAAAAAACTGGGACTTATCATAGACAAGTGCTACCGTAAGCACGGCAACACCGGCACTGTGATAATGCTCGACTATATAAAATCCATGGGATACAAATACTCCACCAAGGGCGCCGTTACCATCAGTATCAGCGATATGGAGATCCCTAAAGAAAAAGAGACCATCATCGCCGAAGCCGATGCAATGGTCGACAAGTACGAAAAGGCATACCGCATGGGCCTTATGTCCAAGCAGGAGCGGTATGAAAAGATCATCGAAGTCTGGAATAAAGCTACCGATGATGTGGCAGATGTGCTGATGGATTCCCTGGGAACCCTCAACAACCTGTTCATCATGGCCAACTCAGGAGCCAGAGGTAGCAAGAACCAGATAAGACAGGTAAGCGGCATGAGAGGCCTGATGGCCAACGCTACCGGACGTACGGTGGAAATCCCTATCAAGTCCAACTTCCGTGAAGGCCTGTCCATACTGGAATACTTCATTTCTTCCAACGGAGCAAGAAAAGGTCTGGCCGATACGGCCCTGCGTACCGCTGACTCAGGTTACCTGACAAGGAGACTGGTCGATGTATCTCACAGCGTTATCGTAAGAGAATACGACTGCGGTACTGACGAGGGTGTTGAGGTAAGAGCATTTACCGATGGAAAAGAGGTTATCGAACCTCTGAAGCAGAGGATCGTGGGCAGGACAGCCCTCGTGGATATCACCGATCCGGATACCGGAGAGGTGATAGTTGAACAGAACGAGGAGATCCTCGAAGCTGCTGCGGAAAGGATCGAAGCCTGCGGAATCGAAAGCGTAGCTATCCGTTCAGTAATGACCTGTCACTCCAGGACCGGGATATGCGCCAAATGTTACGGCCGCAATCTTGCTACCGGTGAAGAAGTCAACATCGGTGAAGCTGTCGGCATAACCGCCGCCCAGTCCATCGGAGAACCGGGTACACAGCTGACCATGAGAACATTCCATACCGGAGGAGTTGCCGGAGGAGACATCACCCAGGGTCTTCCGAGGGTTGAGGAACTGTTTGAGGCCAGAAAACCTAAAGGTATCGCCGAGATCTGCGAAGCTGACGGAGAGGTCATCTCCATCGAGGGACGCAAAGATAACAAGACAGAAGTCATCGTCAGAGGCGAGGATGGCGACAGGACCTATGTGATCCCGTACGGAGCAAGGCTCAATGTCAAAGAGGGCGATAAGGTGTTCGCCGGAGGACAGATAACAAGAGGTCCGCTGAACCCTCACGATATACTCAGGCTCAACGGAGTAGAGGGTGTTTACCAGTATCTGCTCAAGGAAGTGCAGCGAGTTTACAAACAGCAGGGTGTTGATATCAACGATAAGCACATTGAGGTCATCGTAAGCCAGATGCTTTCAAAGTACAAGATAGACGATGCGGGAGACACTGACCTGCTCCCTGGAGGTCTTTACGGCAAATACGAGATCGAGGAGGCCAATGCAAAGGCAGAGGAAGAAGGCGGCCAGCCTTGTTCAGCCAACAGGATTCTGCTGGGCATCACCAAGGCTTCCCTGGCAACCAGTTCATTCCTGTCAGCAGCGTCATTCCAGGAGACCACAAGGGTACTGACAGATGCCGCCATCAAGGGCAAGAATGACAGGCTCACCGGTCTTAAAGAAAACATCATGATAGGTAAGCTGATACCTGCCGGAACAGGAATGAAGCGCTACAAGAATATCGAAATCGATTACGGCGTGAACGCTGAGATCATGGAAAATTTTGAGCGCGAACAGGAACTGGCGGCCATGACTGCTGCCAGCGAGGATCCTCTTTACGAGGATCATCAGGCAGATGACTCCGTAGTGGAGGCATCTGCGGCCAATGAACCTGAAACACCTGATATCATCGAATTAGATTGACATTAGATATCGGTTCGTGATAAAATAAAATTTGGTTTTGGGCTTAACCGGGGCGGACAGGATGTCCGGTCCGGTTCGGCTTGAAATAATATAATTCAGAAGAAAGGAGAAAAAGGATGCCTACTATCAATCAATTAGTACGGGAAGGCAGAACAAGCTCTGTTAAGAAGTCAACTGCTCCTGCGCTGAACAAGGGCATGAACTCACTCAAGAGAGTAGCAACAGATACCCATTCACCTCAGAAAAGAGGCGTTTGCACATCTGTAAAGACTGTTACTCCTAAAAAGCCTAACTCAGCTCTGAGAAAAGTTGCCAGGGTTCGTCTGACCAACGGTATTGAAGTGACAGCTTATATTCCTGGCATAGGCCACAATCTGCAGGAACACAGCGTTGTTCTCATCAGAGGCGGCAGGGTAAAAGACCTCCCAGGTGTAAGATATCACATCATCAGAGGAACTCTCGACACAGCCGGCGTTGCCAACAGGCTCAAAGCCCGTTCAAAATACGGCGCCAAGAGGCCTAAAAAGAAATAAGACTATTGGTTTTGGGAAATTAAGTAGAGCTCCTTTATATTCTCACGATATATCAAGGCGCTCACGGCGGTCATATGAGTACCGTCGAGTACCCCCAAAGACACTGGCGGCTGCCTGATTGCACAGCCGGCAGAGTAATCTTTTCCGGATATGGAGGCGGTTTGGCTCAGGCCCTGCGGACAATACCGGCAAAGGTGAAGAGAAAGCGCAATTAAATATGATATTGTGCGGATCGTTTCGTACTAGATAAGACAGACTCGAAACGGTCAGCAAGGAGGGAAGAGAAGTGTCAAGAAAAGGTAATATACCAAAAAGAGATATACTTCCGGATCCTGTTTACGGCAGCGTTGCTGTAGCAAAGCTGATAAACAGCATAATGCTGGACGGAAAAAAGGGTACAGCCCAGGCCATAGTTTACGGCGCCTTTGACAGGATCAAAGAGCAGACTGGCGAAGAACCCCTGGAAGTATTTGAAAAGGCATTGAACAACATCATGCCTGTACTGGAAGTAAAAGCCAAAAGAATCGGCGGAGCCAACTATCAGGTTCCTGTAGAAGTAAGGCCTGAAAGAAGACAGACCTTAGGCCTCAGATGGCTCACCAAATTTACAAGAGCCAGAGGCGAAAGGACCATGGAAGAAAGGCTCGCCAAAGAACTGATGGACGCTGCGAACAACACCGGCGCTTCAGTAAAAAGAAAAGAAGATACTCATAAGATGGCGGAAGCCAACAGGGCGTTTGCTCATTTCCGCTGGTAAATCGCTTGTTAAAATCGCCTGTGGCGTTGTTCGCTTCATCGCTTGCGGTGCTCATGTACCGGATGTACACTCCGCGCCTCAGCGATGAGCTCACTTAGCCACAAACGATTTTTCCTGCGCGATTTTGGCCTTATGATATAAGCGCAACACGACAAAACGAGCGCCTTTGTTGGGCGCTCAATACGGCAGAAAGGAGGATGTGTATGCCAAGAAAGTTCCCACTGGAAAGAACGAGAAACATTGGTATAATGGCCCACATAGATGCGGGCAAAACCACTACGACTGAAAGAATACTGTTCTACACAGGCAGGACCCACAAGCTGGGAGAAACCCACGAAGGCGCTGCCACCATGGACTGGATGGAGCAGGAACAGGAGCGTGGTATCACTATAACCTCTGCCGCTACTACAGCACAATGGAAGGACACAAGAATCAATATCATAGATACTCCGGGACATGTTGACTTTACCGTTGAGGTAGAGAGGTCCCTGAGAGTCCTGGACGGCGCAGTAACTGTACTCTGTGCCAAGGGAGGCGTTGAGCCGCAGTCTGAGACCGTATGGAGACAGGCTGAAAAGTATGGTGTACCGAGGATGGTCTTTGTAAACAAGATGGACATCATGGGTGCCGACTTCTTCAGAGTTGTGAACATGGTCAAGGAAAGACTCAAGGCCAATGCAGTACCTATCCAGTTGCCTATTGGAGCTGAAGATAGTTTCGTTGGAATTATCGACCTAGTAGAGATGAAGGCAGAGATTTACAAGGACGAGCTGGGTAAGGAATTCGACATAACCGATATTCCGGCCGAAATGCAGGACCTTGCAGACGAATGGAGAGAGAAACTGGTTGAATCAGTTGCAGAGACTGACGAGGAACTGATGATGAAATTCCTCGAAGGCGAAGAACTGACCACCAAGGAGATCAAATCCGTTATCAGAAAAGAGACCATTGCAGGACGGATGATCCCTATGATGTGTGGAAGCGCATACAGGAACAAGGGCGTTCAGATGCTGCTTGACGGTATCGTAGATTATATGCCGTCTCCGCTGGACATCCCGCCGATCAAGGGAGTAAATCCTGAGACAGGAGAGGACGATGTGCGCCATACAAGCGATACAGAACCGTTTTCGGCCCTGGCTTTCAAGATCATGGCTGACCCGTTCGTAGGCAAGCTGGCATTTTTCAGAGTATATTCCGGAACACTCCAGTCCGGATCCTATGTATATAACTCAACTAAAGGCAAGAAAGAAAGGATCGGAAGGATCCTCCAGATGCACGCCAACAAGAGAGAGGAGATCCAGGAAGTTTATGCCGGCGACATAGCTGCAGCCGTAGGTCTCAAAGATACCACCACAGGAGATACCCTCTGTGATGAAAAACATGAGATCATACTGGAATCCATGGAATTCCCTGATCCTGTGATCGAGATCGCCATCGAGCCTAAGACCAAGGCAGGTCAGGAAAAGATGGGCATCGCCCTGGCCAAGCTGGCTGAGGAAGACCCTACTTTCAAGACCTACACCAACGCCGATACCGGACAGACCATAATCGCAGGAATGGGAGAACTTCATCTTGAAATCATAGTAGACAGGCTGCTCCGTGAGTACAAGGTTGAGGCCAATGTGGGCAAACCGCAGGTTTCCTACAAAGAGACAATCACCACCACGGCAGATGTGGATCACAAGTATGCCAAGCAGTCCGGTGGACGCGGACAGTATGGTCATGTAAAGATCAGGATCTATCCGAGAGACCCAGGTTCCGGCTTCGAGTTCAAGAACTCCATCGTGGGAGGAGCTATTCCTAAGGAATACATCCCTAAGATCGAGGAAGGTATCAAAGAAGCTATGGAAAACGGCCCGATTGCCGGATATCAGGTTGTAGATGTGGGCGTTGAGCTTTACGACGGTTCTTATCACGAAGTAGACTCATCGGAAATGGCATTCAAGATCGCTGCTTCCATGGCCTTCAGAGAAGCCGTAAAGAAAGCAAAACCTGTACTCCTGGAACCTATATTCAAGGTAGAGGTAACTGTACCGGAAGAATATATGGGCGATGTCATCGGCGATATTTCCTCAAGGAGAGGAAGGATCGAAGGCACCGACATGAACATGGGAGCCGTTGCCGTAAGGGGCATGGTACCTCTGTCGGAGATGTTCGGATACGCCACAGACCTGAGATCAAAGACTCAGGGACGCGGAGTATATGTAATGCAGATGGACCACTTCGAAAAGCTGCCTGACAACTTATTGGAAAAAATAAACAAATAAATTTAACTTTTAACACCTTTTTAGGAGGAAAATAAAATGGCAAAACAGAAGTTTGAAAGAACCAAACCGCATATCAATATCGGTACCAT
>UQOC01000043.1 GCA_900542565.1 uncultured Eubacteriales bacterium
TTTCCCTCATTTCTTCTCGCAAGGGAAAAAATGAGGGAAAAGGGCCAAACCGAGGTGGCGAAAACGCTGGAAATACCAGTGTTTTCAAGGGGTATAGAAATTTTAACTGAGAAATGATAATTTTATTGTTGAAAGGAGAAAATTTATGTTCGCAGCATTTGAAAAAATGGTCGACTTTCTGTGGGGAGTTCCACTGATCGTCGTCATCCTCGGAACTGGTATCGTACTGACGATTAGATCCAAGTTCTTCCAGTTCGCGCATCTCGGACTTATTCTCAAAAGCGTTATGCACAAGGGAAAGGGAAAGCAGGAAACAAAAGAAAGCCTGACCCCGTTCCAGGCTCTGTGTATAGCTGTTGGAGGATGCGTAGGCGTAAGTAACATTTCCGGCGTAGCTACAGCCATCGCCACCGGCGGTCCTGGAGCCCTGTTCTGGATGTGGGTAGCAGCCTTCCTGGGCATGATAATCAAGACTGCCGAGATTTCGCTGGCCGTATACTACAGGAGGACACAGCCGGATGGTACTTTCCGCGGCGGTCCTTCATATTACATACAGGACTTCTTCAAAGAAAAAGGCTGGAAGGGATGGTTCGTACCTGGTGCCATCTTCGCCATGGGTATCTACTTCTGCCACTTCATGACTCTTCAGAACTACACCGTAGCTGAAGCTATCGGAACCGCGTTCGACATCAGCTTCATCATCCCTGGCGCGGCTCTGGCCATCTGTGTTTATCTCGTTATCCTTGGCGGAGTTAAGAAACTGGGAGAGATCGCAAGCTACATGGTGCCGTTCATGTGCCTGTTCTATGTGGGCGCGGCTCTGATCGTCATATTTGCAAACTGGGACAACATCCTGCCGTCATTTGCTCTGATCTTCAAATCAGCCTTTACAGGACACGCAGCCGTAGGCGGCTTTGCCGGCGTTACGATGACCATGGCCATGCGTTTCGGATTTGCAAGATCTGTAAACTCCAATGAAGCAGGCTGGGGTACTTCCCCGATGGTACACGCAATGGCTGATACCGAACATCCTGTAAAGCAGGGTATCTTCGGAGCCGTAGAGGTGTTCATCGACACCATAATCGTATGCTCCATGTCAGGCCTTGTAGTTATCGTTACAGGCGTTTGGGACAGCGGACTTCAGGGAGCTGCTCTTTCGCTGGCTGCTTTTGAATCCGTACTGGGTCACTGGTCCACATGGATCATTTCTGCAAGCGTATTCCTGTTTGCACTGACCACCTGCACGGGCTGGTATACTTACTACAAGACCCTGATCGAGCACTTCCTGAGCGGACACAGCGCTTTCTGGGATAAGGTAAGAGATATTTGGCTGGTGGTTCTCAAGCTGGATAACCCGATTCCGGGCTTCCTGGTAACCGTTTACACCGTATACGTAGGCGCAACCCCGGCACAGCTGTGGACCTGCTACGACTTTATCACTCTGATACCTACTTTTGTCAATGTTATAATGCTCTTCCTTCTCAGCAACAAGTTCATCATGCTGCTCAAGGACTACAAGGCAAGGTATCTTGGCATCGGCAAGGTAGACGAGAATACGAGACTTTTCTACGAACAGGTAGGAAAAACTACTAAATAAATGAATAAATGCCGCGGCACCGGATATGGGCCGCATACAAAGTGAGGAACGGGACAGGTGCTCGTCCCTCGTGGCAGTTTAGGAGGGATAACCGATATGAAATATGACAGGATTTATTACAACGGGGTCATCAGGACGATGGACGCTGATCGCAGCGTAGTCAGCGCGATCGGAGTCAAGGACGGCAAGATAGCTTTCCTGGGGGATGACGCTCAGGCTGCGGCCCTCGAAGCCGAAGCTAAGACCGACCTTGGCGGCAGCCTCATGCTGCCGGGCTTCACCGACTCGCATCTGCACATGCTCAACTACGCTTTCGTTAAGCAGTCTTATCAGATGTCGGGCACGGCTTCTATCGCCGAGATCATCGCTCACGGACGCGAGATGGCGGAAAAGATGAAAGACGAACCGGCCGAAAACTGGATTTACGGCCGCGGCTGGAACGAGAGCAACTTTACCGACGAGCAGAGACCTCTCGACCGCTTCGACCTCGATAAGATTTCCACCGAAAGACCGATTCTCTTTATCAGAGTGTGCGGCCACAAGGCGGCCGTCAACACAAAGGGTCTGGAAATCGTCATGGGTCTCAAACAGACGGCAGATTACATTGAACAAATAGATCAGGAAAAGGGAATACTTACAGAAGCGTCGATCAAGCTCTGCTACGACGCCATGAACGAGCCGACCGTAGACAAGATCAAGGAAATGATCCTCGCCGCGCAAAAGGATATCAACTCCCACGGTATCACCGGCGTGGATTCGGACAACTTCCTTTCCCTGCCGGGCCGCAAGAGCGCCGGCATCATCAAAGCATATAAGGAGCTGGAAGCAGAAGGCAAGCTGACGTTGCGCGTCAGAGAACAGGCTTCCTTCACGGCTTTTGAACATATGAAGGCCTTTATCGACGCGGGCTACCGCACAAACGACGGCGGCGATTTCTACAAGATCGGCCCGGTTAAGCTGTACGAAGACGGCTCCCTCGGCGCAAGAACGGCGCTGATGAACGAACCGTACGTGGGCACCGATGAACGCGGCACCGCCGTTCACGACAAGGAGGACCTCGAAAACCTCGTTGATTACGCTTACAAAAACGGTATGCAACTTCTCATCCACGCCATCGGCGACAAGGCCTCCGACATGGTTTGCGACGCCTATATCAAGGCAATCGAAAAATACGGACGCAGAGACAGCCGCCTGGCCATCAATCATTTGCAGATCGTCAGCGACGACCT
Organism: uncultured Eubacteriales bacterium; assembly: GCA_900542565.1. Classification (GTDB taxonomy): domain Bacteria; phylum Bacillota; class Clostridia; order Peptostreptococcales; family Anaerovoracaceae; genus Fimisoma; species Fimisoma avicola. Next base: position 2,827 of record UQOC01000043.1, read on the forward strand.
CTTCGACAAGATGAAAGAATATGGCATCCTCGCCTTCATTCAGCCTGTCTTCGTCGCCAGCGACAAGGGCATCGTCGCCGGCCTTACCGGCGAAGAACCGGCCGCGAGATCTTATCTGTGGAAAACCATGCTCGACAAGGGTCTGGTTTGCTGCGGCGGTTCGGACGCTCCTGTCGAGAGCTTCGACGTCCTGGAAAATATACAGATCGCCGTTACCCGCGACAAGATCGGCGAGGTAACTGACGGCTGGCATCCGCAGGAAAAACTCACCGTTGACGAAGCCGTCAGCCTCTTCACTACCGGCAACGCTTACGAGGCCTTTGAAGAAGATATCAGAGGAAGCCTCGAGGTAGGCAAGCTCGCCGATATGACGGTATTAGACCGCGATATCTTCAAGGTAGACCCTCACGAGATCACCAAGGCCGTAGTGCTCAAGACGATCGTCGGCGGCAGAGAAGTATATTCAAAATAAGCAAGCAGACAGAGGAGGAAACAGAAATATGTCGACTCCGATGATCATTTTTCTCGTTATCGCGACGGGATATCTTGTAGGAGCAATTAAAGTAAAAGGATTCAACCTCGGTTCTTCGGGCGTGCTGATAATGGCCCTCATATTCGGACACTTCGGCTACCAGATACCGGACGAGATCCAGCAGATCGGTCTGGTGTGCTTCGTAGCTTCGATCGGCCTGATCGCGGGCGCGGACTTTTTCCGCAGCATCAGCATCAAATCGCTGAACTACATTCTGATCGGTTTCATCACCATCCTGGTCGGAGCCGCCATATGCGTGGCGACCATCGTATTCTTCGACGTGCAGACGCCGCTGGCGATAGGTATCATGACGGGAGCGCTGACGAGCACGCCGGGACTGGCCGCCGCCGTAGAGGCGACGGGCGATTCAATCGCTTCCATCGGCTACGGTATAGCCTATCCTTTCGGTGTTATCGGCGTCGTGATCTTTGTACAGATCATGCCGCGCCTGATCGGAGCAAAGGCCGGCAGTCTGGACGGAGCCGAGGACGTGGATGTGGAGTTCTCAAAGAACCACGAAATCAGGGCCAACCTGATCAATATCGACAAGCACAGCTTCTTCGTCCTGGCCCTTGCCATCATCACCGGCATCCTCGCCATTCCTTTGCCGGGAGGCGGCAGTTTCAGCCTGGGCAATTCGGGCGGCCCTCTGCTTTCGGGCCTGATCATCAGCCATTTTGGCCACATAGGCAAGATCAATATCAGGGCCGGCAAGAACACTCTTGAGCTAATGAGGGAACTGGGAATGATCCTCTTCCTCACGGGCGCGGGCCTCAACGCCGGCAACGGGTTCGTGGAAATACTCGTGGAAAACGGTATCAGCCTGCTCTTCTTCGGCGCGCTGATAACGGCGATCCCGATGTTCGTCTCATATTTCATCGGCCGCAAGCTGCTCAAGATGGATCTCATGAAATCCCTGGGCTCCATCTGCGGCGGAATGACGAGCACTCCCGCCCTGGGCACCCTGCTCAACGTCTCTGACGACGGAGACAGCGTCACCAGCGCCTATGCGATGACCTATCCGATCGCGCTGGTCTGCGTCATCCTCAGTTGTCAGATAATAGCGCTGTTCTTTTAAGATATAACATCCATACAAAACATAGCCAGCAGGCCGGGACTTTCGTCCCGGCCTGCTGCTTTTTTCTGATGAGTTTTCCGCCGAGCAACCCTCTCGCTGAGCAGACCTCCCGCCGAGCGGTCCTCCCGCCGCCCGGCGATCCTGCCAGCAAAAGGTTCTCAATATTGCTGGTCCAGACCCTTGCGAGAACCTTTTCTGGAAAAATTATACCAATATGAGTTCTCGCTTTTCTGTTTTTTGGCCTGCTGAGAACCGTTCACTGAGAAAAGGTTCTCGCGGGCCTTGTTTATATAGAAACGAGAACCAGTATGCCTTGTCAGGTTCTCAAGCGAAGGCGTTTTAACAGAAATGAGAACTTTTTTCTGGCGGAAAGCCGCGGCGAACGGGCAGATCCTCTCCGCCGACCGGAAAAGAGCCCGGCAAAGAGAATTTGCAGCGGCTGAATTCTCTTAAATTCTCAATGGCGGCCGGCCCTGGGAGAATTTCGCCGATAGAGAGATTTTCTCTAAATTCCTTAACTTAGTGATATGATTGTTTTACGGGCGGCGCCGATTACGCCATACCGGGCTTCAGCGGAACGCACGGATCAATCACAGGTCGCATTGGCATTAACTAAAAGGAAGATTGAGTTTTTGCCGGGCATGTGTTAAGATTTTAATAAATATATGATCACGGGCGGAGGTATGCACGGTAATGATGGATTACATAAAGATCATCAACAGTATCATCGAAACCAGCGGCAAAAAATACGATTCACTCAGCATCATCAATAAAGAAGGCATCGTAGAGTATACAAAGCGGATAAAGAATGATCTGGATATGATTGCATATGATAAGGATAGGATGGGAAAAACAATCTTTGAAGCCTTTCAGAATCTTAATGTTAATAACAGCAGCGTTCTGAAAACGATATATTCCGGCAAGGTAACCAAAAATGAAAGACAAGTCCTAATATCCGGCAATACAAAAGTGGTGGTAGAGGGTGACACATATCCCATTTTCGACGATCACGGCAATCTCCAGGGAGTGGTGGACGCCTTAAGATATCTTGAATATTACAATTACAATAAGGCAAATGACAGCGAAGACGACGGCGTCCTCAGCGCCATAGTCACAAAAAGTCAAAAGCTCAAAAGGATAAAGGACCGCTTGCCTGAGATAGCCAGAAATGATTCCAATGTTTTCCTTTATGGTGAAACGGGCACCGGAAAGGAAATCTTTGCCAGGGCTATCCATTTGCTGAGCAACCGCAAAAACCATCCGATGATCACGCAAAACTGCGCCGCCATACCGCAGAACCTCATGGAAAGCACATTCTTCGGAACAGAGACAGGAGGCTTTACGGGAGCGGAAAACAAGCTGGGATTATTTGAGCTGGCTAACCACGGAACGCTGTTTTTGGACGAGATAAATTCCATGGATGTACAGATGCAGGCAAAACTCCTTACAGCCATGGAAAAAGGCGTAATAAGGAGGGTTGGCGGCCAGAGGGACATCCCGTTTGACACCAGGATAATATGCGCTTCAAACGAACAGCCGCAGGTCCTGATGCAGAGCGGCAGGTTCCGAGAGGATTTTTATTACAGGATAAGCTCCGTAAAGATAAGCATACCTCCGCTCAGAGAGCGCAGAGAGGATATAATACCGCTGACAGAACATTACATCAAACTGTATGACCGGAAGATGGGCAAAAGCATAACGGGACTGACTGAAATGACATTGGAAACGTTTATGAACTGGTACTGGCCGGGAAATGTAAGGGAGCTGAGGAATACCATAGAAAGCGCCTTTAATTTTGAAACTACTGACAAGATAACCTTGGGATCGATAAGCGAACTGCTGGAGGAAATAAATAATAAGGGAGCGGAATATCATGGCCTCATAGAAAGCGGCAATAAAGCTTTATCCGATGGACAGAGTTCTGATATTGAGCGGGTTAAGCAGATGCTTGCAGCCGGCTGCGTAAATATTGAAGAACTCTTAGAAGATTACGAGCGTAAGATCATCTTGGAAGCACTGAAACAAAACAGAAAGCTAAAGGTTGCGGCCGAAAAATTAGGCATTTCTCCGCAGAGGCTGGATTACCGCCTGCGTAAGCTGAATTTGAAAGATTTTCTGTAGCCGCGCCGTCGCTCAATCTTTTCGTCGAAATGAGCCGCCGGAATGCGAAAGGACCGTGGTATGCAAATCTCCTCTTGAAAAAATCCATAAAAGATAATATAATATAAACAATTGAATTGTCCTCAGAGAGCTTCGCCTGGTATGGTTTGGGTCCTGCGCAATGGGATGCCGTGAACCTTGTCAGGTCCGGAAGGAAGCAGCAATAAGCGGAAGTTCTTATGTGCCGCAGATCAGCCTTCTCCAGCGCCACGCGCGGCTCTCTGAGGACAATTTTATTCAGAAGGAGCCCGTTATGTACACAGCCTTATACAGAAGCCACAGGCCTGAGACTTTTAACGAAGTCTTAGGGCAGGAACACATAATCAAGATTCTCAAAAACCAGATAGCAACAGGGAGAGTAAGCCACGCATACCTGTTCTGCGGTACCAGAGGCACCGGCAAGACCACCACGGCAAGGATACTGGCCAAGGCTGTCAACTGTCTTTCAGAGGGAGAACGGCCATGCGGCGTCTGCGCCAACTGTCGTGCTATCAAAGAAGGGAACTTTATAGATGTAATAGAGATAGATGCGGCATCCAACAATGGAGTCGAGAACATAAGGGAGCTGCGGGAAAGCGTAAAGTATCCGCCTGCCGTAGGGAGAAAAAAAGTATATATAATAGACGAGGTACACATGCTGTCTTCCGGTGCGTACAATGCGCTGCTCAAGACTCTTGAAGAACCGCCGGAACATGTTATGTTCATATTGGCGACCACAGAACCTCAGAGGCTGCCGGCGACAATATTGTCAAGATGTATGAGGCTTGACTTCAGGAGAGTGCCTCAGAAGGTAATAGCCGATGATATGGAAGCCATATGCAGTGAAAGGGGCGTGCAGATCCAAAAGGACGCAGTAAGGCTGCTGGCAAGCTGTGCAGATGGCTCCGTAAGAGACGGTCTTAGCATACTGGATCAGGTGCTGGCCGGAGGCGATAAGATCATAGACAGGGATAAGGTGCTGGAATATGTGGGTACCACCGGTGAGGACTTTTTCATTGAACTTACGGATCTGGTACTCATAAAAAAGACGGCAGATGCGCTGGTCCTTTTAAACGATGTCATCCAAGAAGGCAAAGATGTGAAGCAGATAATGAAGGACTGGGCAGCTCACTACCGAAACCTTTTGATAGCCAAATTTGTCAGCAATGCCGAAGATATGCTGAACATGTCCTCAGAAAACCTTCAGCGTATCAGAGAGCAGAGCGGGCGGATCTCCATGGGTGAAATTGATGCAGCCATAAGGAGGCTGTCAAAGACTATAAATGACGCCAGATGGTCTACCAATCCAAGAGTGCTGCTTGAGCTGGCCATAGTGGCGATATCTTCCGGAGAGGGGAATTATTCTGCGCCGGTTACAGGCCAGCAGATCAGGAGAATGCCGCAGAGTACAGAGTCACAGTCCGCAGCTGCGGCCAAGATCGCGGATGTGCAGCCGGATACGGCAAAAAGCAGAGCAGAGGATAAGGAAAAGCCTGCATCGGTGACACAGACAGACATATCAGAACGCGACACCGCAGCATACAAACAGGCAGACGGGGATGGCAGAGCCAGGCAGCAGGCCGAAAACACCGGCATGAGCCCATCGGAAAGGGCTGTGCTGTGGCATGAGATCTTTGAAGAGGGAGATGACCAGGCAGGCAGCTTCAATCTCATAAGAAGCGGCACGACTTTGGACCATGTTGGAGAGGATACTTTTACGGTGGCTACTGTCAGCAGCTTTACAAAGAGATTTACGGAACAGAAAAGACATGAGCTGGAACAGCTGATGTCAAGAAGGATGGGCAGGCCCATGAGGCTCATATGTCATCTGAAAGAGGATAAAACGGATACCCCCGTTGAGGAAGATGAAACTGCCAGGATAGCCGAGGAAGCCAGGAACATTCTCGGAATAGACATAGAGATCGAATAAATTTAAGGAGGAAAAGATGGGAAAAGGAATGAGAGCAGGCAAGAGGCCTTCAGGCGGCGGAGGCATGCAGAAACAGCTTCAGCAGATGCAGGCAATGCAGAGGAAGATGGAAATGCTCCAGGCTGAGATAGAAGAAAAAGAAGTGACAACAACTGCCGGAGGCGGCGCTGTCACCGTCACCGTCAGCGGAAAAAAAGAAATAACCAGACTTGAGATCAAGCCGGAGGTGGTGGATCCTGATGATGTGGAAATGCTCCAGGATCTTATCATCGTTGCTGTCAACGAAGGCATCAGGCAGATCGAAGAAATTTCCAACAGCGAGATGAGCAAACTGACTGGCGGGCTTGGCATACCGGGGCTGTAGTAAAAAGCCATGAGACAATATCCTAAACCGCTTGCAAAGCTGATAGGGGAATTTGCAAAGCTTCCGGGAATCGGATACAAAACAGCTCAGAGGCTGGCTTTTCACATTTTATCGCTGGATGATGCAGAAGCGCAGGCTTTGGCAGATTCCATCACAGAAGCCAAGCGGGAAATGAAATATTGCAGCATATGCGGCAATCTGACCGATCAGGATCCATGTGCCATCTGTTCCGACCAGAGCAGGAGGACCGATGTGATATGCGTAGTGGAAAGTCCTAAAGATGTGGCAGCCATGGAAAGGATCAGAGAATTCAACGGCCAGTATCATGTGCTCAACGGTGTTATTTCACCCATGGAGGGGGTAGGCCCTGAAGATATAAACCTCAGATCTCTGATAAAAAGGCTGCAAAACAGTGATGTAAGAGAGCTCATCATAGCTACGAACCCTAATATCGAGGGTGAAGCTACGGCAATGTATATAGCTAGGCTGATAAAACCGGCAGGGATCAAGGTGACAAGGATCGCTCACGGATTGCCTGTGGGAGGAGATCTGGAATACGCTGATGAGGTGACGCTGCTGAAAGCCATGGAAGGCCGCAGGGAATTGTAAAAAAGTCTCTCTGAAAATATCAGAGAGACAGATTTTTTTCCTTGGCCAGTTTAAGCAGATATGAGTATCTGGCTCTTGCAGCAAGAAGATTATAAGAAGCATAGTCCACGGCTTTGTCGTCGGTCAGCTCGTTAAAAGTACGCACAGCAACTTCAAGGTCGTAGCGGGCCTGATCTATGGATACATAAAGTTTATCTTCTTCAGTGTAGCCAGCCTTCAAGGCGTTGGAACCGCGGGCCCTTTCTACTATAAAAGGCGGGCCCTTGAATAACTTTTCTTTAAGGGATATGGACAAGATGATCACACCTTTCAGAGTTATTTAATTCTATTTTATTCCAAAAGGACATATTTTATACAGATACGGAGGGAAAGAAATGGGTTTGGATATTGGGATTTTTCTTACTTATGTCGGGGCTATACTGCTGATCTTCATATTTGGAAGGATCTTTGTATGGCCGATGAAAGTTGTGCTCAAACTGGCACTGAACAGCTTGATCGGGGGAGCTGCCATACTGCTGGTCAATGCACTTGGCGCACAATGGGATATTTTTATACCTCTGAACATCCTCAATGCGCTTATCGTTGGAGTACTGGGACTGCCTGGCGCTGTCCTGCTGCTGATCTTGCAGTGAAGCCCAGCAAAAAGGAAAGCGTTTTGCCGGTAAGCCCGGAATATTGAGCCGGAGAATGGAACGCTGGACCGGCCAGAGACTGGAACCCATGATCAAAAAAACGGCGCCGCTGACGGCGCCGGAATGTTTTTTGAACCGTAAGCAGCCATCGGGCTGCTTTTTTAATAAACCACTTTGCCGAGCATGGAAAGGATAAGCTCCATTGCCAGCTCTCCAGTCTTATTTTTGATGTCGAGCATCGGATTTACCTCAACCATGTCAAAGGCGATCACCTTATCACATGCATAAAGGGTCTCTACCAGATAAAAAGCTTCACGCACGGTAAGACCGCTATGTACGATGGTACCGGTACCCGGAGCTGACTCCGGAGTTATTGAGTCAACATCGAAACTTACATGTATACCTTCGGTGCCGTCAGAAGCGATCTTGATGGCCTGTTCAATGACAGCAGGCATGCCGATCCTGTCAATATCAGCTATGGAAAAGACGGTTATACCGTGCTCCTTCATCCTTATCCTTTCCATAGGATCTATATCCCGCCCGGCAATCTGGACACAGCGTGCGGTGTCAACATACACAGGCTCCTGGCCGAAATCTACCATAATGTCAGGGCCTGCGCCGCATACGGCTGAAAAAGGCATACCGTGCATATTGCCTGAAGGTGTGGACTCCTCGTTGTTCCAGTCACCGTGAGCATCAACCCATATCAGGCCGATCTTTTTAAAATGCTTTGCAGTTGCAGAAATGCTTCCGGCGGCGATGCTGTGGTCACCGCCCAGAACGATCGGGAAATGTCCATTCTTATGGGAATCCAGGACTTCTTCAAAAAGTTTTTTATTGATATAGTTGACTTGTTCATAGTTCCTGAGCTTTTCCGATGACTTTCCGGTCTGAGGCGGGATCAGATCGCCCTTATCCAGACATTCAAGCCCAAGGCCGTTGATACCGTTAACAAGACCGGCAAACCTTATGGCAGCGGGTCCCATGTTGACTCCTCTGGTACCGGCGCCGAAATCCATCTGGACGCCTATCAAATCTACTTTTTTCATTGCAATTACTCCTTCTAATACATCAAATTTTTGCTATATATGAAATGCGCCAGGAACTGATGGAAAAGTAAAAGCCTCCACCAGTGACATTGCGCATTTTCAATGACCATGAATCTTGCTGTCTGCATTTTCGCCAGCATCAGTATGGCTTCTTGTAAAACCTGCCGTTTATCTGTTCGGTGTTTATCACATTGATAAAGGCCTTGGGATCTATCTTTTTGATCTCCGCTATGACGATATCCACCTGCTCTCTGCCTACGACCGAATAGAGGATATGGCGTGTCGTGCCTTCAAAACAGCCGGTTCCTTCGATGAGGGTGGCGTCATGTCTGGTGAGCTGCCGGATACGGCCATACACCGCCTCTGGCACGGATGTGATGATGAGCAGCGTATCCTTTTGGTAGCGCTTGAACAATAGCTGTATGACCTGAGTAGTCACATATTGATATATTATGGAATACAGGGCCTTATCAAAACCGAACAGAGCGCCTGCGGTCACCAGCATGATGACATTGGCGATAAGTATATAGTTCCAGGCGTCAAGGCCTTTTTTCTCGGAAAAGTATATTGATATGAAATCCGTGCCTCCGGCACTCGCTCCGCTGATGAGACAGATGCTGACCGCAGCGGAACCGACGATCCCTCCGAATATGCTTATGAGCAGCATATCATAGGTGATGGTTACGGACGGAAAGATGTCTGTCAGGAAACCGGACAGGATAACCACATAAAATGAATAAAATGTGAACCGTTTTCCTATATATCTGAAGCCGATATATGCAGGGATCAGGTTCAGCGGAAGATAGACGGCCGAATAAGGTATGCGTATATTAAAAAACTCTCTGGCGATATCCTGGATCAATATGGTAAGACCGCTGAAGCCGCTTGGAAAAAGGCCTCCTGCCGCAACAAAACTGTTCAGGTTAAACGCCATGATCACTGACGCTAAAGTCAGACATACGATCATCTGGATTTCTTTTTTGATTTTACTTTTTTTAGAAGACACCATGATTTTTTTGACGCTTTAAAGCTATTCTCCCTCCGGTATTACTATCTTACATACATCTATCCAGTCGATGGCGCCGGAATATCTGAACAGGTCATCGCAGCTGAGCTCGATGGCGCTGTTGGCGCTCCCGCATGCGGGAAAAACTGTGGGGAAACGCTTCATGGATATGTCGCAGAAGACTCTTACATTCTCATTTTCGATGCCGAAAGCGCATACTCCTCCAACCGCATGACCGGTAAACTCCAGAACTTCGTCAGGAGAAAGCATCTTTGCCTTTTGCCCGAAAGTATCTTTGAATTTTCTGTTATCTATTTTAGTATCACCGGCAGTCTGTATCAGGATACATCCTGAGTCGCCGTCTTTAAATGAAAGCGTTTTGCATATACGGGCGCCTTCTACACCTACAGCCTTTGCAGCCAGATCTACAGTGGCGCTGGACACTTCAAATTCCATTATCTTATCATCCATGCCGTATTGTTCAAAATATTTTCTTACTTTTTCAATGGACATATCGCACCTCATCAAATGCTTATCATATTACAGTGAGTATTGTAACATAATTACCGAAACGATGGAACATATTAGGCAAAAAGAATGGCAAAAAAGCTTAAAAATATTTAAAAAAACACAGGCTGGCCCCGGAGGGCCGGCCTGCGAAAAGTTGTCTGAAGCAGAGGGTATGGGATGATACAGATGGTCATTACTGGCAGTTGGTCTGGCCGTTCCTGGCTTCAGCCTTGATCTTGCGATCAAAGATAAAGTAAACCACGACACCTATTGCAGGGACTATGAGTCCGATGAAAGCGGTAAGAGGATCTTCCAAAAGCGTGTTTATCATCATTGCAAAATAAATGGCTATGGTGATATAGATTGTAGGAAGCCCTCCCCATACGCGATATGGCCTTTCAGCATCTGGCATCTTTTTCCGGAGCACAGGGACTGCTATTATGACTAGGACATTAAAGAGCATATTGCTGAATACTACCAGCGAAGTGAGCTGGTCAAGATCCCGGAGCCAGAGAAGGATGATAGTTATTACCGCCTGACATATGATCGCCGTTGATGGAACTCTGTACTTAGGGTGGAGCTTTTTAAAGGCTTTGAAAAAATGTCCTTCGACAGCCATTGCGTAATGGGTCCTTGGGAAAGCGATGATCATACCGTTGGTGGAACCTATCTGAGAGATTACCATGCCGATTATGACTATGGTGCCTCCGACGCCGCCCAGCAGGCGCATTGCCACTTCTGTGCCAAGATAATATTCTTCTTCTCCGATCAGTTCTTTTATGTCATCTATAGGTATAACCTTATATATTGCAAGGTTAAAAAGCACATACAACAGGGTTATACTGCCGATGGCGATTATAAGTGATAACGGAAGATTGCGCTTTGGATTTTTCATCTCTTCTGTTATCGTATTAAGGTTTATCCAGCCTTCGTATGCCCACAGGGTTGCAAGGGTGGCAAAGGCTATCATGCTGACCATCCCGCCGAAAGAAATATCTCCGCCGGACGGAGTAAGGCTCAGATCCGGTGATTCTGTTCCCATGGTAAAGGCTGCAACCATGATTATGATGATCGGGATCATTTTTGCAACCATAGCAATGTTCTGGAAGGTGGAACCGGCCTTTATACCAAACAGGTTATAAATCGTCAGGACTATTACAAACAGACTGGCTATAAGCTTTCCGGTGGTACCAGTCAGACCGAATATGCCCGTGAGTGCCAGAGCGCCTGCGGCAATGGAACCGGAGCCGCTGAGGACCCAACTGTTGAAGCCGTTGAGAAAACCGAATATTGGATGATAAGCCGTATTTAGATAAAGGGTCATGCCTCCTGCCTTCGGTATCATTGCGCCCATTTCCGCAAAACAAAGTCCTCCCAGCAGAGTGATGATACCGCCGATAACCCAGCATATGAGAGCAAGTCCCATGTTGAATTCGGTACGCATAAGGACATAGGAGCCCAGGTAGAAGATACCGCCGCCTATCATTATGCCGCCCAGAAAGCTTACTCCGCCGAACAGGCCGATCTCTTGCTTGAATCCGGACTTGGAGACGGAACTTTCACCGTTATCCTTAAAAAATTTCATTAAAACACCTCCTAATATCAGATGATTTCAGTTTCCCTCACTGCTCTGCCTCATAAACTATGCTGCCGTTCAAAATTGTGGCCTGTACATTTATGTCTTTTATTTCATCTTCAGGAATATTGAAAATATCCCTGTCGAGGATGACCATATCAGCATATTTGCCATTCCTTATACTGCCTTTTTTGCCTTCATCATAAGAAGCGTATGCGCCGCCCATGGTATATGCGTAGACCGCATCATAGACAGATATCTTTTGATCCGGCAGCCATCCGCCCTCCGGGCGGCCTTTGAGATCTTTACGGGTAACTGCACAATAGATGCCCTCCATGACATTGAAGCTGATGACCGGTGCATCAGAACCGAAAGCGATATGCAGCCCCGTGTCGAGCATCGTTTTCCATGCATAGGAAGTTTGTTCAAGATCCGCACCCACATAGTCACCGGCTATGTGCATATCTGTATCGATAAAGGCCGGCTGTACATGCATGATAACATTGAGATCACGGCATCTTTTGATGATTTCAGGGTCTGTTATCTGACAATGGATAAGGGAATGACGCATGTCGGCACGAGGTGCTTTGAGCTGTGCATTCTCTATGGCATTGAGGTTCATTTCCATTGCTCCGTCACCTATGTTATGGGGAGATGAAACAAGGCCCTTTTCCTGAGCCATGAGCACAAGATCATCCAGCTCGCTTTGCGTAAAAGTGGCAATGCCGCAGGTGGATGGGTCATTGTGATATGGACGGCGGAGAAAAGCAGTCTTACCTCCGAGGGAGCCGTCAGTCAGCAGCTTAAGAGAACCTATCCTGAACATCGGGCTGCCTTCTCCCGTATGATGGCCTTCCTCCAGAAATCTCCTCAATAATGGTTCGGATGCCAGCAAACATTGTTCATATATCCTTACTGGAAGGTTTCCTTCAGCCTCCAGCTGATGGTAAGCGTCAAGGACTTTCTGATATTCGCCGGCGGAAATGGCTTCAAAATCGTCAGTATGTATGGAAGTGATGCCACAGGCCAGGGCGTTCCTGGCGCCATTCACGATAAGCCGTTTGATGTCGCTGACCTGGAGTTTGGGAAGCGCATCGTACACCAGATCTCTGGCAGCTTCAGCAAAAATTCCGAGAGGTTCTCCTTCTTCGTCAAAAGTTATATGACCACCGGGAATCTGCTGTGTCTTCCTGTCTACACCCATGACCTCAAGGGCCTTGCTGTTGACCGAAATGATGTGTGCGCATGAGCGGGTATAGAACATAGGTATCTCTGTAGTTATCTTGTCCAGATCATATCGATTGGGATAACGCGTATCTTCCCAGTCATCGGTATTCCAGCCTCGTCCCTGGAGCCATGTAAGTCCGGGATGATCTCTAAGAAAGTCTTTTCCAAGACGGATAAGGTCATCCATAGATCTTGCACTGTAAAGATTTACTTTTTCGAGGCTGTAGCCATAGCTCAGCAGATGCATATGGCTGTCAGAAAAACCTGGCAGCATTGTTTGGCCATGGAGATCATACATGACCGTATCATCGGATCTAAGTTTCAAGATCTCATCGTCAGATCCGACACGCATGATGATGCCATTTTTTACTGCTACAGCCTGAGCTTGCGGAATGGCGTCATCCATTGTATAAATTCTTCCGTTATAGAAGATGGAATCCATTTGACCCTCCTTTTTAACTTTAAATATATTTTATTAAAATATATTTTATTAAAATATACAAAAAAGTCAATGGTCAATTGACAAAAAAACAATAATTTCTTGACACTTTTCCACAGCCAAACTATAATTTTAAGACGGACGAAAGGATATATAGATATGAAAATCAAATCTTCAAGCGAACAGATCTACGATTACATAGTCAGACAGATAGAAATAGGCGATCTTGAACCGGGGACCCGTCTTTCGGAGGCTGAACTCATGGAGATATTCAGTGTAAGCAGGACTCCCATAAGAGAAGCACTGATCCGGCTGGCCTCAGATGGGATAATACAGAATGCAAGCAGAAAGGGCTTTTTCATAAAGGGTTTTAACAGACAGGATGTACTTGAGAATTACTTTATCATAGCCTGCCTTGACTCATATGCAGCATCCCTTGCCCTTGGGCGCCTGACGGATGAGGATCTTAACAGAATGGATGCCATTGTAAAAAGACTGCAGATTTCCATAGACCAGCAAGATTATGAGCAGTACCATGACGAGCAGGTGGCCTTCCATAATGTGTATTTTAACCGCTGCGGCAATGGCAACCTGGTGGAACTTATACATACCCTTCAGCACAAATATGTCAGGACCACATGGTTCATCAAGGAAGAAGACTCGGAAGTGGGCTGGCTTACAAGGGTCAACAACGATCATAAGGAAATTGTCGATTGCTTCAGAGAAGGAGACAGGGACAAGCTTCTAAAGACTGTATTTGAGCATTGGGTATCGTCAAGGAAAAGACCTGACGAGCCACAGGCAGACAGATGAGAAGAGTGTGAACCTTTTGCCATTGGGATCATAATGATCGCATATAAACAAAAATTGCACCATGCCTGGGAAAATGGGCTGCCGTATAGCAGAGGCTATGCGGCTTTTTTATGCAAATAAATGATGGTCTGGCGCAAATGATGGTCCAGCAGATATCCAAATGATGCACAGGCCGGCCCTGTTATCAGGAATTTGTGACCTGCGGCCAAAAAAAGAGATGATCCTTTGTGAAACAAACAAGAGTACGCCATTGACAACAGGTCTATATTTTGCTAAAGTCTTTGTAACACTATTAAAAATATCAGAGTGTAAGTTAGTGTGTGTTTAGGAATAACAGAAGGGAGAACAGTTTTATGAATCAGGACAAACAGCTTAACAGCAAAGGCCAGTTCGGAACAAGATTTGGCTTTTTAATGTCCGCCATAGGCTCGGCTGTAGGCCTGGGCAACCTGTGGGGATTTCCTTATAAGATGGGAGCCTATGGAGGCTTCGCTTTCTTGGTGCTCTATCTCATCCTGGTGATATTTGTAGGATATGTTATCATGCTCACGGAGCTGTCTCTTGGCAGGCGGACCGGCAAAGGAGTGATAGAGGCTTATAAGGCGATATCGAAAAAATATGCGTTCATAGGGTGGATGGGACTCATCGCTCCATGGCTGATACTGTCATTTTACAGCATGTTGGGCGGTTACTGCATCAAATACGCTGTAGCCAATCTTGGCGACCTGTTTGGAGCCGGATGGGGAGTAGGAGGAACCGACAGCGGGGAATTTTTCAGTACATTTACATCGGACATGCTTCAGTCTACGGTCTTTACGCTTGTATTTGTGCTCCTGACCGTGTTCATAGTAAGGGGCGGAGTTTCTACCGGAATAGAAAAATTCAACTCAATAGCGATGCCTGCTCTGTTTATCATGCTTGTGATAGTTATAATCAGGAGCGTGACATTACCGGGGGCATCCGAAGGACTTGCGTTCATGTTCAAGCCTAACTGGGAAGCATTTGAGGGGAGCGGATGGATAACCGTACTGGCGGTAGCCGGCGGACAGATGTTTTTCTCCCTTTCCCTTGGCATGTCAATAATGATAACCTACGGATCATACCTTCCTAAGGACCAGAGCCTTGAACAGAATGCGCTGACCATACCTCTTGCTGATACTACGGTGGCGGTAATGGCGGGACTGGCAACGCTTCCGGCTGTATTCGCCTATGGGCTTGAACCTTCTCAGGGGCCGGGAATGCTTTACATAACACTTCAGACTGTATTCAGCAACATGGGCGGTTTACTTGGACCTATATTCGGCTTCCTGTTTTACGGGCTGGTTTTCATTGCGGCCATAACATCGTCAATTTCCCTTTTGGAAGGTGTCGTTTCGGCAGCTATGGACAGAGCCCTGCAAAAAGGCAAGCAGATCAACAGAAAAAAGACCGTAATGGCAATGGGACTGTCCATAGCCATTACCTCAACCCTGGTATCACTGGACGGGCTGGGTGCCAACGGATTCCCTCAGTTCTTGGGACAGAGCAGCTGGCTTGATGCGATAGACCTGATTTCTGAGGGCATCCTGATGCCGCTGGGGGCATGTTACTGCGCCATCGTTATCCCGACCAAGTGGGTGGATGATGAGGTCACTTTAAACGGCAACAGGTTCAGGACCAAAGGCTTTTATGATTTCTGCATAAAATTCGTAGCACCTATAATGATGGTAATGATACTTTTGGGACAGCTTGATACTTTCTTCAGATTGGGACTTTTTGGATAGGGAGTATATAGTATAATGAAAGAGAAGCTGAAGGATAAGAAAAAAGCCGCAGCACTGATCGCCGCAGTTGTGATATTGGCAGCTGGTCTTATAATATGGGCCGTTTTTGCTGACGGAGCCAAAGACAGTCCTCAGCAGGATGATACTCAGACTGATGCACCCGCAGAAGAAACGCCGAAGGAAGAGCTTCCAGATGAGACTGTTGAAGAACCGGACCAGCCGGAAGAACCCTCCCAAGACAGCGGCGGCTATACAGGACCCAGCTACCTTGCCGGCACTGTGCATGATGTACAGATACCGCAGGAAGCTGAGGAAGTTATAGTGGAATATTTTGATGTCTATTATAACTCCCTCAAAAATCTGAAAGAGCAAGGCTTAATAGTGATAAGGTACTATTTAGCTTTGCGAGGGGCAGAGAACGGTGTGACCGCAATGGTCACGCCGTTTTTCTGCGTCC
>UQOC01000044.1 GCA_900542565.1 uncultured Eubacteriales bacterium
CTTATCCTGACCGGCGGCCCCGGAACGGGAAAAGAGAACTTTCCGCTGGCGCAGCGGCCGGCGGCATGAAAAAATATACCGTGCAAGGGTATATTGATGTATCACAGAAAAAAAGTCCCACATATTCTCGCTGCAGGAGAATATGCGGGACTTTTCTTGTGCGGCCGGCCAGCGGCCGGCCGGAGGATGGATGACCCAATGGACAAAAGCATCAATCGCGATAATTTCTGCTGCTGTCAGGTCATAAACACCTTTGCTGCTATCAAGCAAAAACGCTTGACAGCCCTGGTCAAAAATGCTAAACTGTTTATCGTGTCAAGGAAAAAGACTTAACATCTCCGGGCAGCAGGTGACCCTCGGTGTACCAGGAGACAGTAAGCCGGAATATCCGGGAGACAAAAGGAGGAAGATCATAATGGTCGACGACATAGCAAGAGCCAGTCTTTTGTATGACTTTTACGGGGCTCTGCTCACCGACAGGCAGAGGGATGTTATGGCCCTATACCACGAGGAAAATCTTTCTCTTTCGGAAATAGCGCAGGAATACGACATTTCCAGGCAGGCAGTCCACGATACGCTAAAAAAAGCCGAGCAGGCCCTTTCAGAATACGAAAAAAAGCTGGGACTCGTAGATAAGCTGCTCATCAGGGAAAAGGCAATAAACCGTATAGAAAAAGAGATAGACAGCCTGGAGGAGGCGGTCAGAGGAACTGACCACGAAAAACAGATCGACGACCGGCTCCAGAATATCAAAGACATAATTGAAAGTATAGAAGACTGACGGCGCAGGGCGTGCCGGCCGCCGCAGATGAACAAGCCGGATATACCGGCAGGGAGATACAAATGGCTTTTGAATCACTTTCAGAAAAACTTCAGAATACCTTTAAAAAGATCCGCGGCAAGGGGGTCCTGACGGAAAACGACATCAACGACGCCATGCGAGAAGTCAAACTGGCTCTGCTGGAAGCCGATGTCAACTTCAAGATCGTCAAGGAATTCGTTGCCGATGTCAAAGAAAAATGTCTTGGCCAGGAAGTCCTGCAGAGCCTGACTCCCGGCCAGCAGGTCATAAAGATAGTAAACGATCAGCTCACAGAGCTGATGGGAGGTACCGGCAGCAAGCTGACCTATTCGCCCAGCGGATTTACGGTGCTGTTGATGGTGGGGCTTCAGGGAACAGGTAAGACCACCACCTGCGGCAAGCTGGCCGCATACCTGAAAAAGAACGGCAAGAAGCCTATGCTCTGTGCCTGCGACATTTACAGGCCGGCAGCCATAGACCAGCTGGAAGTTGTGGGCAAAGCCGCCGATGTTCCTGTCTACACCGACAGGAACAGCAAAAAGGCCGAAGAAATAGCTCTGGCGGCCCGCAAAGAAGCCGAAAAGAAAGGCTTCAATGTGCTCATCGTTGATACGGCCGGACGGCTCCAGATAGACGAAGAGCTCATGGAAGAGCTGGCCAGAGTCAAAAAAGCAGTCAAACCTCATGAGATACTGCTGGTAGTAGATGCCCTCACCGGTCAGGATGCTGTCAACGCCGCAGAGGGATTTAACGAAAAGCTGGGCATCGACGGTATCATAATGACCAAGATGGACGGCGACTCCAGAGGAGGCGCAGCCCTTTCCGCCAAGAAGGTCACAGGAAAGCCTGTCAAATTCGTCGGCATGGGCGAAAAACTGGACGAACTGGAACCTTTCTATCCGGACAGGATGGCAAGCCGTATCTTGGGAATGGGAGATATGCTCTCATTTATAGAAAAAGCTCAGGAAAGCTACGACGAGGAACAGGCAGCCAAGCTGGAAAAGAAACTCCGCAAGAACGATTTCACCCTGGAAGATTATCTGGAACAGATGGCCCAGATGCAGAAGATGGGCGGCCTCGGCAAGATGCTGGAAATGATACCCGGCATGGGAGGCAAGAAAGTCAGCGATGACGAGATAGAAAAGGGCGAAAAAGAGCTGAAACAGATGCAGGCCATCATCTGCTCCATGACCATTGAGGAGCGGAGAGACCCGAAGATACTCAACGCCGGAAGGCGCAGGAGGATAGCCGCAGGGTCGGGACAGCCTGTCAGCAAAGTCAACAACCTGATAAAAAAGTACGAGGATACCAAAAAGCTGATGAAGCAGTTCAGCAATCCCGGCTTTATGAAAAAAAATAAAAAGTTTAAAGGATTATTTTAAGGAGGAAACACGAAATGGTAAAGATCAGATTAAAGAGAATGGGAGCTCACAAGAAGCCTTTCTACAGAATAGTAGCTGCTGATGTAAGAGCGCCGAGAGACGGCAAGTTCATCGAGGAGATCGGATACTATGATCCGATGAAGGAACCAAAGGTCATCAAGATCAACGAAGAACTGGCAAAGAAATGGCTCAGCAACGGAGCACAGCCGACAGACACAGTAAGAGCCCTGTTCAAAAAGGCTGGAATATTAGAATAACTGGAAAGCGGTGGAACTAATGACGAAACTGGTTGAGGCAATAGCCAAGTCACTGGTAGACAATCCGGATGGCGTTGAAGTGACGGAAACAGAAGGCCGTCAGGGAACGATCATCAAACTTAAAGTCGACCCGGGCGACATGGGAAAAGTTATAGGGAAGCAGGGCCGTATAGCCAAGGCTTTCCGCACTGTCGTCAATGCGGCCGCCACTAAGGAAAACAAAAAGGTGACTGTGGAAATCGTTAAAGAATAGTTTGTATAATGTAGGCACATACTTACCGGAAGGTTTGATGTGCCTATAATAATAAAATGGGCGGCGCAGAGGGAAAAAGCCGCACAGATGCAGCAGAAAATGGAAACAAAAAAAGATATGCAGAAGATAACCATAGGCAAGATAGTCAATGCCGTAGGGCTCAAAGGCGAGGTCAGGATCTACAGCTATTCTGACCGTAAAGAGAGGTTTGAGGAGCTGGAAAGCCTTATACTGACAGGAAAGAACGGAGACAGGACATATCAGGTTGAAAATATCCGTTACCAGAAAAACATGGTGATAGCCAAGCTTGCAGGCGTTGATGACAGGAACGGGGCAGAAGCCCTGAAAGATCACGATGTGAACATAACCGAAAGCCAGCTGCCCGATCTGGAAGAAGATACATTTTTCATAAAAGACCTGATCGGATGCAGTGTAGCCGATGAGGCCGGCGGCAGGGTCTTTGGCGTAATTGAGGATGTTATCCAAAACAGCGCTCAGGACATCTATGTGATCAGACTGGAACAGGGAGGCCAGGCAATGATACCGGCAGTAGGGCAGTTCGTGCGCGAGGTGGACATAAAGAAAAAGATCGTGACCATAAGAGTGATACCGGGCCTTCTGCCGGATAGCGATGATGAAGCTCCGGAAGGGAGCAAAGGCGGAACGGAGGCATAGACGGTGAATATAGATGTGTTGACTTTATTTCCGGAAATGTTCACGGCAGTCACCAATACCAGTATCCTGGGCAGAGCCGCAGAAAAAGGCATAATAACCGTAAACCCGGTCAATATAAGGGATTTCAGCAATGATAAGCATAATAAGGCTGATGATACTCCTTTTGGAGGCGGGCCGGGCATGGTAATGCTGGCCGATCCCATATTCGGAGCATTAAGATCGGTTGATGCCTGCTCAAAAAAGATCATCTATATGTCGCCGAGAGGTCGGATACTTGATAAGGAGATGATAGGCAGACTGGCCTGTGAGGAAAACATCGTCATACTGTGCGGTCATTATGAGGGCGTTGACCAGAGAGTGATAGATTACTGGAACATGGAGGAAATTTCCATTGGAGATTATATCCTGACAGGCGGCGAATTGCCGGCTATGGTACTGATAGATGCTGTTGCCAGGTTCCTGCCGGAAGTGCTGGGAAATGCCATGTCTGCCGATGATGAGTCCATATATTCAGGACTGCTGGAATGCGACCAGTATACAAAACCCAGATCCTATCAAAATATGGAAGTTCCGGAAGTGCTTACAGGCGGCAATCATAAGATGATACACCTGTGGCAGTTTGAGAACGCCTTGAATTTGACCAGAGAAAGGCGTCCGGACCTGTGGGAAGCCTATCTTGACAGTGAGAAAAACCTTACAAAAGACGAGAAAAAAATATTGGAAAAGGTTGTGTCAAAACCCCTTTAGAAATGTTGTAATACACAACATTTCGTGTTACAATACCAACAAGGGAAAAAGATGAAAAAGAAAAAACTAAATCTTACGACAAAAAAGGGACTGATAATATTTTTAGCGCTGTTCATCATACTATACCTGATCATATACATAGTGCCGAAAGTATTCGATATATTTACTCAGACATACATAGCCGAATACGGCACTCTTGAGGTGAAAGAGGATGCACAGTGCTTGTTTGTCAGGAACGAAGAAGTATATACAGCATCATCTTCCGGCACCGTGGAAAGACTGGCAGATGACGGCCAGCTGGTAAGGACAGGGACAACTGTAGTAAAACTGGCAGGCAATGAGCAGACATGTTCCATGAGAGGCATAGTAAGCTACAGATATGACGGATATGAAGGCCGGCTGACGGTAGAAGATCTGGAAAACCTGCAGAGTTCCGCATTGGATGAATACAGGGAAAGCGGAAGTCAGGTGACAGACGCTTCCACATCGGCCGAAGCCGGCGATGTGATGTTCAAGGTAATAGATACCAGCAAGTGGTATCTGGTATGCTGGCTCGGAGAAGACGAGGCCGCTACCTTTACAGAAGGAAGGGATGTGACCGTCAGGATAGATGATAATACCGAGCTGACAATGACGGTGGACAGCATCACACAGCAGGACAGCGAATACCGTATGATCCTGTCATGCAACAGGTCGTACGAGGATATAGATAAATACAGGATAAAAGAGTGCGAGATCGTGGCTTCCGCCTACAGCGGCATAATATTGGAAAACAGCAGCATAACCGAAGTTGACGGCGTGCAGGGCGTATATGTGGTGGACAAATTCGGCCAGCAGAACTTTACGCCTGTCAAAGTGCTCTCATCTCAGGGCGGCAAGTCCGTAGTGGAAAGAAACTTCTACCAGGACGCCGAAGGCAATACGGTGACCACGGTAAGCACATATGCCGAAATAGTAAGAAATGCCGGCGGCTGAAAACAGAGCCGGAACGATCATAAATGATAGCTGACATTGGAAATGAGGTGGTTTATATGTCAATAGAGGCAAATATAAAACATATATGTGAGCTGAAAGATAAGGCTGCAGAGAGATCAGGAAGAAAAGACGAAGATGTGCTGCTGGTAGCTGTGACCAAACTCCACAGCACAGACGAGATCAACGAGGCCATAGACTGTGGGATAACAGATATAGGCGAAAACAAAGTCCAGGAGATAATGGATAAGTATGACAGGGTAAAACCGGTCCGCTGGCATCTGATAGGCCACTTGCAGACAAACAAGGTAAAATACATAATCGACAAGGTTTGTATGATACATTCGGTAGATTCACTCCACCTTGCCAGGGAAATAGACAAGAGAGCTGCGCAGCACGGAGTTTCCATGGATATACTCATCCAGGTAAACTCAGCCATGGAAGAAAGCAAGTTCGGTATAACTACCGGAGAAACCGGACAGATGATAAACGATATACTGGAGCAGTGCCCAAATGTCAGGATAAGAGGACTTATGTGCATTGCGCCTTATGAGGATGATCCGGAAAATGCACGGGTATATTTTGCAGAAGTCAAGAAACTCTACGATGAATACGGCAAGATAAAACATCCGAATCTTGACTTTAAATACCTGTCCATGGGAATGTCCAACGACTTTGAGGTTGCAATAGAAGAAGGTTCCAATCTCATCAGGGTAGGCACTTCGATTTTCGGAGCAAGAGATTATTCTAAAAAAATGGGTTGATATACAAGGAGGAAAAAATAAAATGGGACTGTCAGATACTTTTAAGAAGCTGGTAGGCATAGAAGATGTTGAGGATGAATTTGACGAAGAAGAAGTCGAAGCTGAAAAAGAAAGGATCTCCAGGGAAAGCGTAAGGAGGACACAGACGGAGTACAAGGCACCCAAGTCCGTTCCGGTATCCGATACCTCAAAAGCTGTGCCTATCGAAAGAAGGATCTCGGTGGCAGGGACCAGCGCATTTAAGCTGGTAGTCATCGAGCCAAAGAGCTTTGACGAATGTCCTAAGCTGGTAGACAGCCTCAAGGGAAGGCGGCCTGTGATAATAAATCTCGAAAAGATCGAGACAGAGACCGCAAAAAAAATCTTTGATTTTTTGAGCGGTGCTACATATGCTTTAAACGGCAATGTACAGAAGGTGGCTAACAATATATTCATATTTGCGCCTGAAAGCGTAGACATAGCCGCAAATCACGACGAAAGGGGATTTGACTTCGGGGGAAATAAAAATCCTTGGAGATAAGATAAAAAAATATGCAGACAACACTTGTTTATGCCATATATATGTTTTCAAACATTTTGGTAGCAGCCCTTGTCATAAGGGCTCTGCTCAGTTGGTTCGCAAGGGATCCGTACAGTCCGGCAGGAAAGATATACGGCTTTTTTATCAGGTTCACCGAACCCATAGTCATGCCGTTCAGAAAGCTGCTGAGCAGGTTCAACACCGGGATGTTTGATTTTTCACTGCTCCTGGCCATGCTGGCAATAGAGATAGGGGCAAATATCATTTGCAGGATCATTTTGATATTTTAAATAACGGAGGTACCTATGATCACACCTGCTGACATTGAATATAAGGAATTTACAAAAGCCGTAAGAGGATACAAGGAAGAAGAAGTGGATGAATTTCTCGATCTGATAATAGTCGATATGGAAAATCTGATACGGGAAAACAAAAAACTGAAAGCCGACCTTGAGAAAGCCCGCAGCCAGGTAACACAGCATGTGAACACGGAGACATCCGTATATGAGACGCTGGAATCAGCCAAGTCTCTGATGAACGACATCGCCGCCAGCGCTGAGAGGAGAGCTGAAGTGCTGCTGAAAAATGCAGAACTTGAAGCGTCCCTCATAACCAGGGAGGCAAAAGAGTCCATATCAAGGCTGACTGACGAAGGCAACAGGCTCAGGACACAGGTGGAAGAACTGAGGAACAGATACAGGAGACTGCTCCAGAGCGAAATGGACAGGATAGACGATTCCACCAATGATATCCTGGCGGAATTTGAAAAGGAATTTATCGGTCAGCCTAAGGTTGAAGAACCTCCTGCCGTAAAGGCCCCTTTTGACAGCCGTCCGGATGACCGCGGCAGTATTCCAAGGAATGATGCCAAACAGGATCTTTCAAAGACAATAGTAAATATCAGGAAGTAGGAGGTCATCTGCTGTGACCGTACAGCGGCAAGGGGTCGCTGCGGCAGGCAGTTTAAGATGAAGAGATTCAGGTATTTTTGGATAATTGGGATAATATTTGCAGACCAGATCTTGAAAGCATATATCAGAAGTACCATGTACATAGGCGAGAGCATACCGATAATAAAGGATATTTTCCATATCACCTATGTTCAGAACAGAGGCGGCGCCTTCAGCATATTCTCAGGCCATGGGATGATCCTGGTGGTGATCCCCCTGGCTGCCATCATAGCAGCCATATGGTATATGGAGACGCACATGGATGCACATTGGAGCCTTTTTGGGGCGCTTAGCCTGATAATTGCCGGCGGAGTGGGAAACCTGGCCGACAGGATGATCTTCGGATTTGTTACAGATATGTTCGACTTCAGGTTTTTTCCGGTATTTAACATAGCGGATATCGCCGTATGCGTAGGCGCCGGATTCATGATATTATATACTTTTGTATACTCATCGCCTTCACCGGCAGATGACCGGGAAGAGACAGGTGCGTGAAGGCTCCGTTTCAGATTCAGAGGAAGATAATGCAGGAACCGCAGGTATTTACATTTTCAATAGACCAGGAAAACAAGGGCACTAGGATTGATTTAGTGCTCTCTTTGCAGTTGGAAGAAGTTTCCCGCAGCTTTATCCAGAAACTGATAGAGCAGGGAAATGTCAGGGTAAACGGAAACAGGGAATTATCCAAAAAGTATAAGGTGGCTGCAGGAGATGAAATACAGCTCATCCTGCCGCCGGCAGAGGAAATCGAGGCGAGGCCGGAAGATATCCCTCTTGATATTGTATATGAAGACGAGGACCTGCTGGTAGTCAATAAGCCGCGGGGCATGGTGGTCCACCCTGCTCCCGGAAATGAGAGTGGTACTTTGGTCAATGCACTCCTCTGGCACTGCAAGGGAAAGTTGTCATCCATAAACGGCAAGATGAGGCCAGGCATAGTGCACCGTATCGACAAGGATACCAGCGGGCTCTTGGTGGTAGCAAAGAGCGACATCGCGCACAGATCCCTGTCGGCGCAGCTGGCGGAGCATTCCATAACACGGAAGTATGAGGCTCTGGTCTATGATAATTTCAGCCAGGATGAAGGTACGGTAGATGCGCCCATAGGCAGAGATCCAAATAACCGCCTGCGGCAGGCGGTCATAACCGACGGACGCCATACGGCGCGCAGGGCGGTCACCCACTGGTCAGTAAAGGAACGTTTCGGCAAGATGACGCTGATCCAGGCTGTATTGGAAACGGGCCGAACACATCAGATAAGGGTACACATGGCATATATCAGGCATCCGCTGGTAGGCGATATGACATACGGGCCGAGGAAACAGCATGTCAATGTGGAGGGACAGCTTTTGCATGCAGGAGTTCTTGGTTTCGTTCATCCGGTTACCGGAGACTATATGGAATTCAGCTGTCCCAAACCGGATATATTTGAGTCGGTGCTGGCAAAACTCAGGAATGGAGTAAAATAGTCAAATGAAAAAGATAACTATGAAACCGGGTGCCCTCATTTCGCCGGTACCGGCGGTAATGGTATCCTGCGGACGAGGCGCAGAAAAAAACATCATAACGATAGCATGGACAGGGATAATCAATTCTCAGCCCCCAATGACATATATATCCGTCAGGAAATCCCGTCATTCTCACAGCATCATAGCCCGTGAAAAGGAATTTGTAATAAACCTGACTACAGAGGACCTGGCGAAGGTGACCGACTGGTGCGGCGTCCGATCAGGTGCGGATGTGGATAAATTCAGAGAAACCGGTCTTACGCCTCAGCCGGCAGAGATGGTGAAATGCCCGATGATCGGGGAATCACCCTTAAACCTCGAATGCAAAGTCGTCGAGATCCGCCAATACCCAACTCATGATATGTTTGTGGCACAGATCGTCAAAGTT
This sequence comes from uncultured Eubacteriales bacterium, assembly GCA_900542565.1. Classification (GTDB taxonomy): domain Bacteria; phylum Bacillota; class Clostridia; order Peptostreptococcales; family Anaerovoracaceae; genus Fimisoma; species Fimisoma avicola. The sequence continues at coordinate 9,219 of UQOC01000044.1, forward strand.
CATGTATCAGAAGGGATAATGGACAAAGACGGCCGGATCGCTCTTGAACGGGCCGGATTGCTGGCCTATGCCCACGGCCATTATTTCGGGCTGAAGCAGAAGCCCATAGGCCGGTTTGGATTTTCCGTCATGAAAAAAAAGACGAAAAAGAGGCTGGCGGCAAAGAGAACGGCCCGTACTGCGGGAACAGGGCCTGCGGGTCCTGAACATCATGGAAAAATAAGATAAGGGTCTTTTGAGATTTTCATTTGTATTTTATTGTCCAAGCTCAGGTACGGCTTTTGATGTACTCAATACAGTCCTCGCAGACATATCCTCCTTTAAATGTTATGTTGTTGTGGATGTTCCCGCACAGCGAACAACGGTGCCTCATACAGATACCTCCTTTTTGATACAGCGGCGCCGTACCTAAGATGTATCTTAATGATATACTTTCCCATTTGAGAATCAACATAAAAAGTAATAAAATGTAAAAAAAGGTATTTTATTGTAACATTTCAGTCATTCGATGCACTGACAGAGACGAAGCTGCCCTATTGGGGCAGCTTCGGATTGACCCATACGGTCCTGTTATTGGTAAAGACCACCATTCCCGGCTTGGCCCCCTGGGGCTTTTTTACATATTTGATGGGGACATAATCAACAGGAACATTTTCAGATCCTCTGGCTTTGCTGTAATATGCTGCTATGGAAGCGGCTGCATAGATAGTTTTTTCATCTGGTTCATGTGCAGCTTTGTCAAATCCTCGCAATATGACATGAGATCCGGGAATATCCTTGGTGTGGAGCCATATGTCCTTTGAGGATGAAAGCTTGAATGTAAGGAAATCATTTTCCTTGTTGTTCCTTCCCACCAGCACCTGGGCACCGCCGGGCAGCTCATATTTGTAAGGCTTTGCCTGATATTTTTTTTCCTTGAACCCTCCGGGTATCTTGCGCCGGCGGACATAACCGCCTTCTTCAAGCTCTTTTCTAAGAGCGTCGATATCATCTATTTCTTCGGCGTTTTCCAGATATGACAGGACTGATCCCAGATAGGCAAGCTCGGCGCCCACCGAATCAAGCTGTATCTGTTTCTCTTTGACAGCGGTCTTGGCTTTGCCGTATTTTTTGAAATAATTCTGGGCATTTTTGGAAGGGCTGAACCTTGGATCAAGGGGTATGGTGATTTCCGAACCATCGTAATAATTGAGGACGGTGGCATTTTTTGCTCCTGGTTCTATCTGATGAATGGAAGCCGTGAGCAGTTCTCCGTACAGTCTGAGCTCCTCGGAATTTTCAGCCTTTAGCAGGTCTTCTTTCAGCCGCTGTTCTTTCAGATGAAGCTTATCTATCTGAGATGTAACGGACCTGATGAGTGACGATGCTTTCTGATTGAGTTTATTGGTGCTCTTTTTGTTGGAATAAAAATATTCAAGGCAGCTTTCCATATCGTCAAATCTCGTCACTTGACATACATCTTCATATTCCGCCAGAGGCGTCAGATAAAATTCTTTTGGAGAATTTTTTTCATCACTGTAGACTACAGGAGAGATGATTCCCTGAGAGACGGCTGAAATGACATTTCTCAGACGGAGGTGAGGATCGTCTTCATGTGACAGTTCCTCGGCAAAGGCCGGACTGATCCCGCCGATAGTACGCTGGATCCCTTTGGGGTCTGCCGGTATGCTGGTGTTTTCGGTGACTTTTTTGAACGGTATCTTGTCCTGGACCGGTGGATATTGATAGACAAGTCCAGGCAGTATCTGCCTTACTCTGTTTACATCTATGGATATGTGTTTAATGGCATCGATGATCTTTCCTGTTGAAATATCAGTAAGCACGATATTGCTGTGCTTCCCCATGATCTCAAATATAAGCCTTTTGGATACTGCAAAACCAAGCTCATTCAGAGTTTCTATGTCGATTTCGATGATCCGTTCGCTGTCCTTCTGATGTACGCTGGTTATGCGGCCGTTCTGTATATGCTTGCGCATCAGCATGCAGAATGAAAAAGGCGCCGGAGGGTTTTGGATATTCTCGCAGGTGAGATGCAGCCTTGAAGCAGCCGGGTTTACCGAAGCAAAGAGTTTGCGGTTACCGTTCTTTGTATGTATGTTAAGCACCAGCTCATCTGATTCGGGCTGGTAGACTTTATCGATCTTGCCCATGGTTATGCTGTCTGAAAGTTCGTGTGCGACAGCCATGGTGACTATACCGTCATATGCCATAAATATGACCTCCTTTTCTCATATAAGTATAGTAGAAAAGGAGCAGATTGACAAGTGCGGGAATGGTATTGCCAATCCGGCCTATTGCAAAGGCCGCATATTTCATGTAAAATGATTACATTATCATAGATATAGGGAGAGAGAGACGCTCAGATGATAAAAAGCATGACAGGTTTCGGACGCAGCGAATATACCGACGGCAAGAGGAACATAACCGTAGAGATCAAGTCTGTAAATCACAGATATTCCGACATATCGGTCAGGATGCCGCGCCGGTATAGTTTTGCAGAGGACAAGATAAAAGCTTCAGTCAAAGCAATATTGATACGCGGCAAAGTTGAGGTCTCTGTGATGGTGGAATACATCACAGAAAACGATATGACGATCAAGCTCAATGAACCGCTGGCACGGCAGTATTACGATAATCTCAGGGAGTTAAAAGAGAATTTTGGCCTCAGCGGTGATATTTCGCTGGAAATGATAGCCAACATGCCCGATGTGCTCAAGGCTATTCCGGATGTGGAAGACGAAGAAGAAATAACAAAGGCCATACTGATACCTGTGGAACAGGCGGCTGCCAACCTGGAGGCCATGAGAAAGGCCGAAGGCGAAAAGCTTGCAGAAGATCTGATGGCAAAAGGGCAGAACATTAAGGAACTTCTTGATAAGATAGCCGAGAGAGCTCCTATGGTCGTGGTGGACTATACCGCCCGTTTAAAAGAGCGGATAAGCGAGCTCCTGGACGGAAATGCCGCTCTGCCGGAGGAAAGGATACTGACAGAGGCCGCCATTTTTGCCGACAAATGTTCCATTGATGAGGAGATCACCAGGCTGGACAGCCACCTCATCCAGATGAAAAAGATCATCGACAGCCCTAAAGATGCCGAGGGCAAGAAGCTTGATTTTCTCGTGCAGGAAATGAACCGTGAAGCAAACACCATCGGGTCTAAAGCCAACGACATTTCAATAACCGGATACATGCTGGAGATAAAAAGCGAGATCGAGAAGATAAGGGAACAAGTGCAGAATATCGAATAAAGCTTGAATTTGTAGCGGGTTTGTGATACAATAATTACTCAAAATGAAGCAATCAAAACGCAACAGGAGTTTATGATGAGTTCTATCGTAAAAAATACGGGCAAGCTTTTCGTCCTTTCCGGCCCGTCAGGCGCAGGAAAAGGTACCATATGCAAGAGGCTTTTGGAAGAGACCGACAAACTTGACCTGTCAGTCTCGATGACGACCAGAAAGCCGCGCGTAGGCGAAACGGAGGGCGTAAGTTATTTTTTTACGGAAAAAGAAGTATTTCAGGAGCATATAAAAAAGGGTAACCTTTTGGAATATGCCGAAGTTTACGGAAACTATTACGGGACTCCCAAGACGCCTGTACTCGATAAGCTGTCAAGGGGAATAGATGTCATATTGGAAATTGACATGCAGGGGGCGCTCAAGGTAAAGGAGAGCTATCCCGACGGCGTGTTTATCTTCATTTTGCCTCCGTCCATGACTGAACTGAGAAAACGGCTTACAGGACGGGGTACTGAAACAGCGGAGGCCATAGAGCTGAGGCTGGGCGAAGCATTAAAGGAACTGTCTTATATTGACAAATACGACTATTGTGTAGTAAATGGAGTTCTCGAAGAAGCTGTGGCAAGGGTCAAGGCCATAGTCGTGGCCGAACATTCCAAGGTTGCTTTTACGGCGGAAGAACTCATCGAGAGCTATAAGGAGGAAGCGTAAATGTTATATCCATCTATTAACGAAATCAGAAAGAAAGCAGACAGCAGGTACACTATAGTTATCCTGGCGGCCAAGAGAGCACGGGATATCATAGACGGCAAGCCTATCCTGACGACCGCGGATACCGATAAGCCGGTTTCCATAGCTGCCAATGAGATTGCCGAAGACCTGATAACATATAAGAGAAACGAAGCATAGAACAGACCCCGCCTGACGGCGGGGTCTTGTGGTACAGGCATGCTGCGCAGCCGGACATTCAACCTGCGCATGTGCCGGATAAAACCATGGATGTTCCGGATAAAGGGCCTCACTATTTTCATCAAGTGGATAGTGAGGCTTTCTGTTCATGTCGGGGGAAAATGGTCTGAATACTCCATGTCGTCACATATGATATCAATGCCAGCCGTCATTGTATCCGGGAGGCCATATGCCGGACATTTCAAGACCAGCTGCAGCACGCCGCAATGAAAACATTACGGATTTTGTCGAAAAAACACTGAAGAGGTCGAGAAAAAAAGAAAAAAATCATCTCCTGCAATATTATAATTATCCAAAAGGGGGGAGCTGTCATGACCAAGTACATACCCGTCATAACCAGAGGATACAGCCGGAAAGTACCTGTTGACGATATTATGTATCTGGAACAGAGGCAAAGAAAATTAGCAATAGTTACAGGAGAAGAAACTTATCTGTCATACCAGCGCATAGAAAATATTGAACAGCTGCTGGATGAAAGGTTTTACCACACGCTGAAAAAACTGGTGGTAAATCTGGACAAGATCACTGCAGCCAAGGATCAGAGCATCATCTTTCAAAACGGGGAGATGCTCATGCTCGGCCGGGAAAGCTATGTAAGGACCAAGCAGATATACGCCGCATATCTGAAAAACCTGTTGTAAGCCCAGGGCATATGCATATATAATGTAAATGGAGATAATGGCAGATCACCGGTACAGGCAGGGCATGGCACGAGGAGATATATGCATATGGCAGGGAGAAACAAAGGGAATATATTTCTTTTGCTGGCGGCTCTCGTATGGGGTATGGGCCTTGTGAGCCAGCAGGCAGGTATGGAACATCTGGGGCCTTTGGGATTTACCGCAGTGAGGTGTACCTTAGGAGGCCTTTCGATGTTTCCTGTTGTATGGATCGCAGACAGGAGAAAAAAAGAAGCCCCACAGGCCCATGAGGCTGCGGCAAAAAAGAAAGCAACAGTCAAAGGTGCTTTGGTATGCGCCGCTGCCCTTATAACGCTCATATTGTGCCAGCAGTACGGACTTATGTTCACAACAGTTGGAAAGGCTGGTTTTATAACCGCCCTGTATATCGTGATAACGCCGGTGGGAAGCATGGTATTCCTGAAGAAAAAGATCAGCATAAATACTTGGGCGGCAGTAGCCATTGCCCTTGCCGGGATGTACCTTTTATGCCTTACCGGAGGCATAAGTTCCGTAAACACAGGAGATCTGATAATGCTCCTTGCTGCCGCTGCAAGTTCCGCTCATATGCTGGCAGTAGATCATTTTGTCGAAAAAGCTGATCCTGTCAGGCTTTCATGTTTCCAGTTCATGATCACAGGACTTGCCTGTTTCATTCCTGCCCTTATTTTTGAGGGAGATACTTTCAACTTTGAAAATATCCGCCTCAGCGCAGTACCGGTAATATATGCGGGCATGGCGTCCTGTGCAGTGGGATACACATTCCAGATAATAGGCCAGAGATACACTGATCCGGGGATAGCTGCTCTGCTGCTTTCCCTTGAAACAGTTTTTGCCCTGATCGCCGGCTGGCTGATACTGGGAGAAGTCATGGAACCTTATGAATATGCCGGGTGCGCTCTGATGTTTGCCGCAATAATCACGGCACAGCTTCCGCAGCGCCGCAGCAGAAAGGACATGCCTCCGGATATATAGGGCAGGTCTTATGGTGCAGATTTCCGGACAAGCGGCATGGCCGGAAGGCAGGCATGGTATCAAGGCCGGACAATACGCCTGGGGACAGGCCGGATGTTCTGGGAGCAGGCCGGATGTCCGGAGAAATTCCGTTGACCATGCCCGGTGAAAATGTTATGATGAGAAAAACATCCATATTTAGACAGACGAGGTGATAAAATGTTCAGAAAAATGCGCAGGTTCAAGCAGCTTCTGCCTGAACAGGAAACGGTCAGCATCATAGACGGTGCAAAGACAGGTGTGCTGGGCGTGATAGGTGATGACGGCTATCCTTATACGGTACCTGTAAATCATGTGCTTGTCGGAAACCGGATTTATTTTCACTCAGCCAGGGAAGGGCACAAGGTAGACGCCATCAGGAAATGTCCAAAGGTTTCATTTTCGTTCATAGATAAGGAAGATGTGATCTCAAGGGAGTTCACCACATACTTCCGCAGTGCCCAGGTTTTCGGAAGTGCAGTTATTGTCCAGGACCAGCAGGAAAAGGATATGGCCCTGCTCAAATTCTGCGAAAAATTCTGTTCAGCAGATATGGACAGATTTGAGGAAGTAATGGCCAATGAGGCTTCACAGGCTATCATCATCAGGGTGGATATTGAACAGATGACAGGCAAGGAAGCCATAGAACTGGTCAAGGCAAGGAAACAGGGGTAAATTTCAGGAACAGTCCAGCCAAAAGAGCGCACAGCAAGCCGATAATGAGCATGACAGGCGGGCTGATGAGCATGAAACCTGCAAGCTGCCCTGCCATCAGGAGGATGACAGGGATAACGATAAAGACAGCCCTCTGCTGTGATTCCTCAACGCTCTTGGCCTTGGCAGACCCGCGGACAATGAGGGTTATGGCTATGAGAGAGATGGCAGGCGAAATGATGAGCATGGCTCCCAGCCAGTTCAGGCCGGGCATGAGAAGAATGCCCATAAGGATATAAGAAATCGTCTCAAGTACCAGCGCCATAGCTGTAAAAGAGATCAGAGAAACCAGCATACTCAGGAAAAAGGATGCGGCTATCTTTGCCTGAAAGATCTGCCTCACAGGCAGAGGGCAATATAGGAGCGTCTCCAGAGTATGCTTTTCTTTTTCTCCCACAAAGGAACTGGCGGCCATTACAGAGGCTGTCATGACAGGTATGATGAAAAACAATATTGGCATTATGTTGTTGAAGATCATGGCTGATGCTGCAGGCCTTATATCATAGCCGGCAGTGTGCTGTGGGAGCAGTGCGAGCATCTGCTGCAGATCCGGGTCATCAGACCCGAAGTAGACGGCGACCATGAATATGGCAGGCAGCACAACGGTCATGATGAGTGGTACCATAAGAATAGCAGAAAACATCCTTTTATCAGACAGGATATTTTTAAGGTCTTTTTTTATTATTGCTTTCATCGGCATGTTCATAAAGCCACCTCCTTTTGAGGGCGGTTTCCGGAAGTAAGGGCAAAATATATCTCTTCCAGAGAAGGTTCTTTCTTTTCAACTGCATATATGTCGCCGCCTTTTTCAACGATCTCACGGACCATGGCAGGTATCTGGCTGTCAGAAGTCACAGGTCTTTCAATGATCCCGCCTGCAGTGCGTATCGTCAGCGATGAAACTGGAAGGACACGGGATCTGAGCTGGCCGAGAGTGCCTGTTGCCAGCAGGATCCCGTTATCTATAAGGCCAAAACGGCTGCAGATCTCCTGAGCATACCTGAGCTGATGAGTGCACAGGAAAACCGTCACGCCGTGTTCTTTTGCCAGAGAATCGATCATATTGTTGACATTCTGGGCGCTTTCAGGGTCGAGCCCTGATGTCGGCTCATCGAGAAAGAGGACAGAGGGACGGTGCATAAGAGCTCTTGCAAGGGAAAGTCTCTGGCGCATTCCGGTGGAATAGGCAGAAAGCTTTTTTCCTCCGGCATCGGACAGATCAAGGCTTCTGAGGATGTCTGCTGCCCGTCTTTTGGCTTCTTCAGGAGAAAGCCCGAAGAGAGAACCATAAAATATGAGATTATCTGTACCGGTCATGTTGTCGTACATCATAGCATGTTCTGTCACCACACCTGAAACAGCGTGGACTTTTTCGGGATCATTGGCAGGGTCAGAGCCCATTACCTGACAGGCTCCTCCTGTCGGCTTCAATATGCCTGTAAGCATTTTCACTGTGGTAGTCTTGCCTGCGCCATTGGGACCCAGAAAACCGAACACTTCGCCGGAACAGAGGCTCAGGCTGATTTTTTTGACGGCTTCTTTGCCGTCTTCAAATGTCTTGGACAGATTGTCCAGTTTGACTGATTCCATCATATATCTCCTGATCTGAATTATCATGGGGAATATATCCCGGTATTTTCCTTTAGTATTATAATTCCTGGGACGGATTTTCGCAATGGTCTGTGTGCGGGAAAAACAGGCTGTGTGAGGGAAAACCAGACGGTCTGCGGAAAACCGGGATCCGCCTCCGGAAAAAAACGGAAAACGCCAGCGATCCCGGCCGGAGCAGGTTGTGCAGACAGGTTCTTCTCGTTGACAATCCGCTGTAAAAAAGTTATATTTATGGTAACAAAGGAGGATATCAAATGAAGACATCAGCGGATAAGATATTTATCAACGCCAGAGCGTATACTCTTGAAAGCGAAGGCGTGTGCAAAGAAGCCATCGTAGTGAAAGACGGGAAATTTGCCTATGTGGGCAGCAATGAGACGGCACTGGCAGATTACCAGGCAGATCAGGTGATAGACCTGGAAGGCAAGACGGTACTGCCGGGTATGGGAGATTCCCATCTGCATTTTGCGGCATTCTGCAAGCTCTTCAGCTGGGTTGATCTTGGAGGCGCCGGGAGCAAGAAAGAAGCAATAGACATGCTTGCGGCCAAAGCTGCTGAAACCCCTGAAGGAGAATGGATAACCGGCTTCAATTTTGACCAGTCAAAGTGGGATGACAGCGGCGACAGGCTGCCAACAAGGGAAGATCTTGACAAGGCGACTGTCAGGCACCCTGTAATGATAAAGAGAGTATGCATGCATGCGGCGGTAGCCAACACTGCGGCCATACAAAAGGCAGGGATAGGAAAGGATTATGATTTCGGCGAAGGCGGCCTTGTGGAACTGGACAAAGACGGCATACCGACCGGGATATTCCGGGAACAGGCTTCAAGGATATTTGACGAGATCATCCCAGATCCTTTTGAAAACACCGAAAACAAGAAAAAGTGCATGAAAAAGGGATTTGACCTGGCAGTATCCTACGGACTTACCATGATGCACACTTATGCATCGGAGATCTACCAGTATTTTGAAAACTATGACGATTATCTGGAACTGAACAGGAAGGGGCAGCTTCCAGTCAGAATGACCGTATGTATAGACAATTTCTATAACAAACCTTTCGTGACCAAGGCGGAGCGGGAGGATCCGTTCAGAGCTGTACAGTATGGCACATTTAAGATCTTCAGCGACGGCTCCCTCGGATCAAGATCAGCCAAGCTGTATGAGCCTTATGCAGACGATCCTGATACGACAGGGATGCTGGTCATAAGCCAGGAGGACCTGAACGAAAGAATGCTGAAGGCCTATGAGATGGGGCTCCAGCCGGCAGTACACTGTATAGGCGACATGGGGCTGGATGTTGTACTGACGGCCATAGAATACACGCTGGAAAAGAGCCGTGAGCGTGGGATGACCGAAAGAGAGCAAAGGGACAGACTGCCTTTCAGGATAATACACGCGCAGATGTCTACTCCGCAGCTCATAGAGAGGATGAAAAAACTTCCTGTAGAACTTGACATACAGCCAGTCTTTTTCCTGACTGACATGCACTGGATAAG
>UQOC01000045.1 GCA_900542565.1 uncultured Eubacteriales bacterium
TATCTTTCATCCTGAACTTACTTTTTCTTCTGGAAGTTAGTTTTTCATTTTACCATGTTTTTCCTGCAGAGTTTTTTGGACGACGGATGACAGAAATACGGTTTGCCTTGTCCGCCTCCCAGGGGACAGATATGTATATCTTCACAATGTGATGTCACAGGCAAGAAAACATCAGATGCTGTAAAAATTTTCTGCCGCAAGTCATATTAACCTTGCAAAAGTTTACTGAGATAAGCTATAATATATAAGTTAAAAGAGGCGTAAAAAAGGCGCCCCGGCGAGTTTGGACCCGGTGGATCACATGGTCCTGAGAGAGGGTCTGGGCATTATTTATACCGCAGAGACGGTGAAAGGAAAGGAGACAAAGTATGGATACCGTTCCCGACGGGAAAAGTAAGATGACAAGAATAAATAACCGCTTTGCTCCGATGGAACAGAAATAAATCCGTGATTTCTCTTCTGTCCCGGCAGGGCGGGATATGAAAGGAGGAAATCACAATGGAACCGATAAAGACATTACAGCCTGATGTGGAAATGGAAGAATCCCTCCAGAAGATATTAGGCTTGATCGATGAAAAAAAGTATTTTCAGGCAAGAGATGAACTGCTAAAATACAACGAACCGGACATTGCCGAAATGTTCGAGGAAATGCTGGAAGATACCGACATCCTCGAATCTACCATCGTTATATACAGGCTGCTTCCGAAAGATGTTTCTGTAGAGGTCTTTGCCTATCTTCCGTCAGATGACCAGCTGAAGATAGTGGACGGCATTACAGATGCAGAGCTCAGTTACATCGTACAGCAGCTTGACTTTGACGATAAGATAGATGTGCTGGAAGAACTGCCGGCAAATCTTGTTGACAAGATACTGGAAAAGACACCCAAAGACGAGCGGAAGCTCATCAATACATTTTTAAATTATCCGGATACCTGTGCCGGAAGCCTGATGACGCCTGATTACATAAGCCTGCAAAAGAACATGACTGTTGGCGAGGCGATGGCTTATATCAAAAAAGAAGGCATGGATGCCGAAACGATATATACCTGTTATGTAAAGGATACCGGGCGCAAGCTGATCGGGATAGTTTCCCTGAGCACGCTGGTGGTCACGGATGATAATATCAGGATAAAAGAGATAATGCATACTGATTATGTATGCGTAAATGTCTATGAAGACCAGGAAGATGTAGCGGAACTGTTCAAAAAATACGGCTTTTTAGCGATACCGGTTGTAGATAACGAACACAGGCTGGTAGGCATAATCACCATGGATGATATCCTGGAAGTAATAGATGATGAAAATACTGAGGATATCGAACGTATGGCAGGTATCATCGACTGGGAAGACTCAGATAAAGACTATCTGGATGTTTCTGTATGGCAGCACGCCAAGAACAGGCTGCCGTGGCTTTTGATACTTATGGTGGCTTATGTCTTTACAGGCATGATAGTTACCAGTTTTGAAAACAGGCTATCGGAGGTCATCTGCCTTGTGGCCTATATGCCCATGCTCATGGGCACAGGAGGAAATACCGGATCTCAGGCTGCCACACTTATAATCAGAGGTCTTGCCATGGGTGAGGTAGAACCTTCCGATGCAGCAAAGGTACTCTGGAAGGAAGTTAGGATAGGCCTTATCGTAGGCGTCATACTCAGCGCATTTAATTTTGCGAGGATATGCATATTCGACGGCTACGGAGTGATGATAGCTCTGACGGTTTGCAGTGCGATGCTGGTGATCGTGGTCTTTGCAAAGATCATAGGGAGCATGATCCCGCTGCTGGTAAAAAAGATAAACCTGGACCCGGCACTCATTGCCAATCCGGCCATATCGTCAATCTCAGATGCTGTGGCATTGTCCATCTATTTTCTGATGGCGTCATTGTTCCTTGGCCTGTGATCCCTCTGTAAATATTCAAAAATGGTTATACTAAAAGTCAGAAAAAGAAACTCTTTTCTGACTTTTTGCATGAAAAGCGGTCCTTTGATATTTTCCCTGTAAGACCAATGATCCGTCAGGCGGCATTGCAGGCGGAGCAGCTTGGCAGGCAGGAAAACCCGGCAGGCGGGCCGGCTCCGCCGACAGATGAGCCTGCAACGGAGCAGGACCGCCGTCCAAAAGGACATCAGCAGTATTCTGCGGAAATCCGATGGAAAGGGGAGAAAAATCATCATGACAACAAGTATGATTACCGAAGATCTGGTCAAAACTATTATCGGGAAGCGCAATAGGGAAATACATAAGGGAGACTGTGGACGGATATTGATAGCCGCAGGCTCCAGAGGGATGGCCGGCGCTGCAGTCCTTTCTGCCACAGCCGCCCTGAGAGCGGGGAGCGGGCTTGTACAGATGGCCATACCGGACGAAATATTTCCCATAGTGCAGACAGGCATACCAGAAGCCACATGCCTCTCACGCGACTTCACTAAAATCGACCTGGGCCGTTTTGACGCGGCGGCGGCAGGTCCCGGAATGGGGGAAGGAGAAGAAAGCGTGCGGTCCGTCTTATATCTCATTGAAAATTTCGGCGGCCCGTTGGTGCTGGATGCAGATGCTCTGAATATCATCGCACACAGGGATCTTTTTGAAAAACTGCGGCAGCGGAAGCCCGGAACCACAGTGATCACTCCCCATGCCGGAGAGGCCAAAAGGCTTCTGGGACGGGACGGGAGTATGGAGAGCAGGCAGGCAGCCATGACTGAGAATGCCGGTATGCAAACGGCCATGACTGAAACTGAACGGCACAAGATGGCAAAGGACCTCCGGCAAAAAACAGGAGCCATAACCATACTTAAAGGACATGGAACTTTAGTAGCCTTAAACGACGATGGAGCATATACTAATACTACAGGTAACCCTGGGATGGCAACAGCCGGGTCAGGAGATGTCCTTACAGGGATCATAACCTCACTGGCAGGCCAGAAAAAGCCTTCGGGACAGCGTATCACCGCTGCTGAGGCAGCCATATGCGGAGTGTTCATACACGGCATGGCCGGGGACCTGGCGGCGGAGTCCATGGGGGAATACGGACTTATCGCCGGAGATATAGCCTACCATACGGCTCTCGCACTTAAAAAGATTTCAGGCTGACATCCACATCAAAAGAAAAGATCAGATCAAAAGGAGTGTTGGACTTGATAGTGAAAAAGGGGGATCTGTTTTTTGCTGATCTAAGTCCTGTAGTAGGCTCTGAACAAGGGGGAGTAAGGCCTGTACTGGTCGTACAGAACGATGTAGGAAATAAATACAGCCCAACCATCATCGTGGCTGCCGTCACTTCACAGACAGGAAAAGCGAAGCTCCCTACACATGTGCAGCTTCAGGCCACACAGGGCGGACTCAGCAAGGACTCGGTGGTTCTTCTGGAACAGCTGAGGACCATAGATAAACAGCGGTTAAAGGAAAAGATCGGCGCTCTCAGCGAAAACCAGCTTCCAGATGTGGAAAAAGCGCTGAGTGTAAGTTTGGGAATTGCCAATTTGCCTCAAAACCGTTAAAATAGGAGTAGCAGAATGTGGAGGCCCGCTTTTTGGACCGGGCGGGTCTCCTTTGCCAATATATCTTATACAACAGGAGGAGCATATGGAGCACATAGAATATAAGAAGATCGCATCCCGTATAAGGATGGATGTGATAGAAGAAGTACATAGCGCCGGTTCAGGGCATCCGGGCGGTTCGCTTTCTGCAGCCGATATAGTCACAGCCCTTTATTTCGGTGAGATGAACATTGATCCGAAAAACCCGCAGATGAAAGGCAGAGACAAATTTGTACTTTCCAAAGGACATGCTGCTCCTGTCCAGTATGCGGCTCTGGCGGAAAAAGGATATTTTCCAAAGGAAGAACTGACCACACTGCGAAAACTGGGCAGCCGGCTCCAGGGCCATCCCAACATGCATAAGCTGCCTGGGATAGAAATGTCTACGGGTTCGCTGGGACAGGGCTTTGCCGTCTGTGTCGGAATGGCCATAGCCAACAAGATAGATAATGATCCGGGAAGGATATATACGCTCCTGGGCGACGGAGAGCTGCAGGAAGGACTCATATGGGAGGCTGCAATGGCATCGGCTCACTATAAGCTGGACAACCTGTGCGTCATCGTTGACTGGAACGGACTTCAGATAGACGGACGAAATGATGATGTCATGACTGTCAGTCCGGTGGATGAGAAATTTAAAGCCTTTGGGTTCAATGTGCTGACCATAGACGGACATAGTTTTGAACAGATCTTTGAGGCTTTTAAACAGGCCAGAGAGTGCAAGGGAAAGCCGACGGCGATCATCGCGAAGACTCACAAGGGACGCGGTGTATCATTCATGGAAGATCAGGCCGGATGGCATGGCAAGGCTCCTGACGACCAGCAGGCGCAGCAGGCTATAAGCGAACTTGAGGAAGCAGAAAAACAGGCAGGGGGTGACAGATAATGGCCGATAAAAAAGCGACAAGACAGGCTTACGGAAAAGCCCTGGTAGAAATAGGAAAGACCAATGAAGATCTTATAGTCATGGATGCAGACCTTTCCAAGTCGACCATGACTGCGGAATTTGCCAAAGAGTTTCCTGACAGGTTTTTCAACATGGGAATAGCCGAACAGGATCTGTATGCAGCCGCCTGCGGCATCGCTCTGTCGGGTAAGACGGTGTGCGCCAGCACTTTTGCCATGTTTGCAGCCGGGCGGGCTTTTGAGATAATAAGAAATTCCATCGGTTATACCCATGCAAATGTAAAGATATGCGCAACCCATGCAGGCATAACGGTGGGAGAGGACGGCGCCAGTCACCAGACCTTTGAAGATATAGCCCTGATGAGGACCATACCGGGAATGACCGTGGTCAACCCATGCGATGCGGTTTCATGTGAGGAACTTATGAAACAGGTGATCGCCATGGAAGGCCCATGTTATGTGAGATTGGGACGGGCGGCAGTGCCGGTGCTGTATGATGATGCCGGCATGATAAAGCTGGGAAAAGGCAGCTGGCTCCGGAGAGGAAAGGACATGACCATCGTTGCAACCGGTATAATGGTCAGCGCCGCTTTGGAAGCAGCAGAAAGACTGGCCGCAACGGGCATTGATGCAGGAGTCATCGATATGCACACCATCAAGCCTATGGATGAGGATATTTTGATGGAAGCGGCAAAGACAGGTCCTGTGGTGACTGCTGAAGAACACTCAGTGATAGGAGGGCTTGGAGGCGCCGTTGCTGAAGTCCTTTCAAGGCGCTGCCCTGTAAAGATAGCCATGGTAGGACAGCAGGATACCTTCGGAGAATCAGGCAAACCTCAGGAACTTCTTGAAAAATACCATATGACTTCTTCCGATATAGAGAAGGCTGCCATGGGGCTGATGTCAGAATGACCAGTGACGGCAGCGGGCATATAAAGGCAAAATAAGAATAAGACTCCCTTCGGTCTCATAATATGTTATGAAACTTTATGAGCGAAGGGAGTTTTTTGTATGACCGATGACGCGAAAAAAAAGAAACTGAAAATGCCTTCACGCAAGGCACTTCTCATAGCCGGGACCATCATACTGCTTGCGGCAGCCTTGTGGCTGATTTTCGGCCAAGGCTTAGTCGGAGAACGGCAGGTGGATTTTACACAGCTTTCAAAGGATCAGCTGCCAAAGTCCGTAGAGACTGAGGTGATACCCGAATACAGGGAACTTGAGCGGGCCCTTGGCTGTCTCATCGACGGCAGAGTATATGTCATTGTCACAAGAGGTGAAAAACCTACAGCCGGTTACGAGGCATCCATTGAAAATATTGCCATTGAAAAGACCGATGGCGGCAATAATATGAAGGTATATGCAAAGTTCACCGATCCATCGGAGGGTACGGCAGTATCACAGATAGTCACTTATCCTTATGTGGTGGCAAAGACCGAACTTACATCACTGCCTGATACAGTGGAACTGGTCGTTAAATATGCAGAATGACAAAGTCTCCGGGAAAATACATATCCGTAAGAATATACGGCAAAAAATTTCCTGTCGGCATGATTGACATTTATTTCCATTCGTGATACGATTTACATAAAATGGAAAAGAAGAAAATATATATCATAGGAGGCTGCCGGGGGTGCGGGGCCACATTTGTGGCCGCCGGACTGGCCTTTGCCATGGGACGGCGGCCCGAAGGGGAGAAAAAAGGGATCGCATATCTTGAAGGTGTTTCCCACGATGACGGGCCAGGGGGAAGCGGACACAGCCTGCCATATTATGAACTGTCCCTAGACAGGCATATATCTGCCGGAAGATTTTCCGATATGTTCGCAGTCAAAAGAGAGGGCAAAGATCCGTCCAACAGACTGAACCTGTATGGCAATGTGAACTGGGCGGTGCGAACGGATATGTCGCCGGCAGGTGTTTTTTTGTCTCCGGAGGATGTGGCCGGAAGATTTGTGCTGTGGGACAGCCCCGGTGCATCCGGAGCGGCCTATGAGCCGGATCTGGTCATCTTTGTCTTTGATGTGCTCCCAAGCCGTGTCGTGGCATCCGTCCCTCAAAAGGAAATATGCCGGAAGCGCTTTGGAAACAGAATGCTCTGGGTCATGAACAGAGTTATGGACAAGCCATATGAAAAGGCCGCAAGGCAGGCGGAAAGATATCTTGGGATCAGAGCTGATTACTGCATAGAAAACGAACCTTTTGAAAATATCCTGTCATCAGAACTCTGTCTGCAGCCTTTTCATAAGGTCAATGGGCTGCATGCAGGAAACACCGGGAACATAGGACCGGCAAACATGGAGATCTTTGATTCCATGGCAGAGCATATCCTTGGTCTGTACTGATAAGGGGGAAAGATTGACAGACTTCGCGGCATATCACAGTATCTACACATTTTCTGCCATGATTTTCTATTTCATTTAATGTCAAAATGTAGTATAATTATAATGAATTTGTAGAAAAAAGTACAAACGGAGGTAAACATGATTACTTTTAGCCATGTGACCAAAACTTACCGTACGAACATAGGGCTGGATGATGTTAGTGTCGACATTGCAAAAGGAGATTTTGTTTTTCTGGTAGGCCCCAGCGGAGCCGGAAAATCCACTTTTATCAAGCTTATACTTAAAGAGATAGATGCTGACGAAGGAAGCATAATAGTTGATGATAAAGAAGTAACCACTTTGAGCAACAGGGAAGTCCCGGAACTCAGGAGAAAGATCGGGACTGTATTTCAGGATTTCCGCCTGCTCCCAAAAAAGACAGTGTTTGAAAATGTGGCTTTCGCCATGGAAGTCCTGCACAAGAGCAAGAGACAGATAAGGAAACAGGTCCCCCAGGTGCTGAGTCTGGTGGGCATAACAGACAAGGCCCACAAATATCCTGATGAGCTTTCAGCCGGTGAGCAGCAAAGAGTGGCCATAGCAAGGGCCATCATAAATAACCCGACTGTACTCATTGCCGATGAGCCCACAGGAAATCTGGACCCGATAACAGCAGCGGAGATAATGGACCTTCTTGAACAGATAAACATGAGAGGAACTACTATAGTTATGGTGACACATGCCAAGGATATAGTAGACAGGATGAAAAAGCGAGTCATAGCCATAGAAAAAGGAAAGATCATAAGAGATGAAGAAGGCGTTTACGGCTTCAAAGAGGGGGTGAATACCCTTGAATAGTCTTTTTTACAATATCAAGCAGGGTTTTACCCAGATCCTCAGGAACCGCGGAATGAGCCTTGCATCTATATTTTCCATAGTGGCGATGCTTTTTATTTTGGGGATCTTCTTTTGCATACTTGTTAACCTTAACCTGTTTACCGAAGTTGTAAGACAGGATTATGACCAGGTGGAGGTATTCCTTGAGGATGAGGTGACACAGGAACAGGCGCAGCAGCTTATGGCCGATATAGAAAACTACGAGGGCGTCAGCAGCGTCACATACAGGACAAAAGAGGAAGCCCTTGACATAATGAAGGAAAGATGGGGGGAAAGCGGATATCTGCTTGATTCCCTCGGAGAAAACCCTCTGCCTGCTTCCATACTCATAGGCGTTGAAAACATAGATGACGCTTCTGCTGTATCGGAATATGCAGGCTCATTGGACGGAGTAGAGGATATACAGTACTACAGGGAGACGGTGGAAAAACTGACTTCAGTGACACGGGGACTGCAGATCGGAGCCATTGTGGTCATGGCGTTCCTCATAGTGGTGTGTATAGTGGTCGTCTCCAATACCATCAAACTCACCGTTTTCGCACGATCAAGGGAAATCAGGATAATGAAATATGTAGGCGCCACCAACTGGTTCATCAGGGGACCGTTCATGACGGAAGGCGTCATCATCGGGGTGTTTGCTGCCCTTGTGGCGACAGTGCTCATGGGGCTTCTCTATGGCAATGTCATCAACCTCATAGGTAATCAGGTCATAGCCATTGTTTCAGCTCCGCTGATCTCGGCGGGATATATGATAGTAAACATGCTTATCATATTCCTGGTACTTGGGGCCAGCATAGGAGCGTGGGGAAGTATAATTTCCATGAGGAAGTTCCTTGATGCATAACGGAGGAGATAAGATGAAAAAGAAAGGTATTTGCTTAGGACTGGCAGCAATCCTGATATTCACATTTTCTGTATCCGGGATGGCATTTGCATCATCTCAGAGCGAACTGGAAGAGGATCTTGCCAGCGTGGAAAACGAAAGAGACGAAGTGAGCCAGAGGCTTTCGGAAGTCATGGATCAGATAGAGACACTGCAGCCTCAGGTTGATGCGCTGGATGCAGAGGTGGCTGAGGCAAACAGCAAGATCGTTGCCACCGAAAATGAGATAGCCCAGAAGGAAGAAGAAATGCGCAGCCGTGAGGACGGGCTCAATGAAAGACTTCGGGTCATGTACAAAAACGGATCCGTAGGTTTCATAGATGTGCTCCTTGGGTCAAACAGCATTTCGGAATTCATTTCCAACCTTGACCTTATCCAGAGGATATATAAAAATGATATGGATGTGCTGGAAACCCTCCAGAAAGAGCATGAGGAACTGGAGGATCTGAGAGCGGAGCTCCAGCAGGACAAGGCCGACCTTGACCAGAAACGCGCCGAACTGGAAAGCCAGGTGGCGGAGCTGGATTCTCTCAAAGCTGAACTGGAAGCTAAAGAGGACGAACTGCTGGCTCAGGCAGAAGATCTTAACCAGCAGATACAGGATATGATAGACACAGGCAGTGACTATGTGGGCGGAGGTTCATGGGTATGGCCTGCTCCTGCCAGTCATTACCTGACATCATATTTCGGATGGAGGATACATCCGGTTTACGGAACATGGAAATACCATTCCGGAATAGATATAGCCGCTTCTTCCGGGACCAATGTCCTGGCGGCAGCATCCGGGACTGTAATACTTTCCCAGCAGTACGGCGGATATGGACAGTGTATAATAATCGACCACGGAGGCGGCATAACAAGCCTTTACGGTCATATGATAATAGGTTCGCAGAAGGTATCCGTAGGAGATACGGTGCAGGCCGGACAGGTGATCGGCCTTGTAGGCAGCAGCGGCGTGTCTACGGGACCTCATCTGCATTTTGAAGTACGAGAGGGCGGAACCCTTGTAGACCCGCTTAACTATATAAGCTGAATATGAAACTTGATCCTATAGTAAAGAAAATCTTGAACAAAAGAGGAATATGTGCCGAAGCTGACATCGTTGAATTCCTGTCAGATAAACCGAGAAAAACTTACGATCCATTCCTGCTTCCCGATATGGAGGCAGGAGTGGATTTGATTTTATCTGAAACAGGCAAAGGCTCCAAGATTTGTGTGTATGGAGATTACGATGCTGACGGTATAACATCTACTGTGCTGATGATGACGATGCTTTCTCATCTTACATCATGGGAAAATCTGTCATACTACATACCATCCCGGTTTGAAGAGGGATATGGCCTGAACATGGAGGCTGTAGAGCAGATAGCAGCCGGCGGCTGTGATATGATAATAACAGTAGACTGTGGGAGCGTTTCCTACGAAGAAGCGGAGTATGCCAAGAAGCTGGGCATGAAGATACTGGTGACCGACCATCATAATATTACAGACAAGATGGCAGACTGTCTGCTGATAAACCCCAAGCGCCCGGACAGCGGCTATCCTTTCAGAGAACTGGCAGGCTGCGGAGTAGCTTTCAAGGTCGCTCAGGGCCTGCAAAAAAAAGCAGGCCTGCCGAAGCACACTCTGACAGAGGTCCTTGACCTGGCCGCCATAGGTACAGTTGGGGATATAATGCCTCTGCTGGATGAAAACAGGACCATAACAAAATACGGACTGAAAGTGATAAACATGTGCCCAAGGCCGGGACTGAAAAAGCTCATAGAGGGCACTTCCCTGAAAGCAGGATCGATCTCATCCGGAAATATCAGCTTCGTGATCGTGCCGCATCTGAATGCCTCCGGGAGGATAGAGGACGCTTCGCAGGCAGTGGAACTCCTGCTTGGCAGATGTCCAGATGAAGAAATGGATATGATAGTGTCAGATATCCTCCAAAAGAACATCCAGAGACGGAAACTGCAGAATGAACTCTTTGAAGAACTGAAAAAGGCTGTGGATAAAGATGCTCCCGATGATTTTATGATCCTGGAGTCTGACGGGAACCATGAGGGCATAGCCGGTATCGTGGCGGGAAAGATCAAGGATGCTTTCTACAGGCCCACGGTGATATTGAGTCCAACAGGAGACGGCGACAGCCTCCTCAAAGGTACGGGCCGCAGTATTGAGGGAGTGGATCTTTACAAAGTGCTCAAAACCCAGGAACACCTTTTTGTAAAGTTCGGCGGTCATGCAGGAGCCTGCGGCTTTTCCATGAAAAAAGAGGACTTGCCTCTGCTCAAAGAGGGAGTTTCTCAGCAGATGCAAAAGATAAAAGCTGAGAATAGCCGGGTGTTTGAAAGAAAGTTTGATATAGATATGGAGCTTTCTCCCGGACAGATGTCTGTTGAGCTGGCACAGCAGATGGAAATGCTCGCTCCATTTGGCAATAAGAATCCAAGACCGCTGATCGAATGCCGTCCGGTGCATATCAGCAATGTAAGGTATATGGGCTCCGATGGCCAGCATGTGAGGTTTTATGCTGCCGTAGACAGATCAGCCAAGCTGGAGTGCGTTCTTTTCAATAATGCAAAAAAGTACGATTTTACAAAGCTGGAAAAAGAAGATGTGAACATGGTCGGAAACATCGAGTGCCATCAGTGGCAGGGCAATATGCGTCTTCAGTTTCTTGCAGCAGAAATACAAATTGACGAACAACCTGGGCAATGATATAATTTTAGCAAGAAAGGAGCGCACGCCATGTCATACGAATCAAGACTGAAAAATCAGGATATAGATGAACTGTTTGAGGCTATACTTACCCTCAGGGACCAGGAAGATTGTTACCGTTTTTTTGAAGATATCTGCACCATAAATGAGATACATGCCATAGCACAGAGACTCCAGGTGGCCAAGCTGCTTTCCGAAAAAAGAACATATGCTGAGATAGAAGCTCTGACCAAGGCGTCCACGGCGACCATAAGCAGGATAAACAAATGCCTGGTATATGGAGCTGATGGTTACAGACGGGTACTTGAGCGGCTGAAAGAAAACGAAGATGCCAAATGATTTTGACTTGTTCATACGCAGGGACTTTGATCCGGCTGCCGAAAGGCACGCAGGTTTTTCCAACAGCCTCCTGTGCAGGGCTGTTGCCGCATACGGCATTCCACGGGAAAGGGCCGAAGCCCTGAGCCTTTTGAGAACGGAAAAGGGCAAACCCTTTTTTAAAGATTCTGACATATATTTTAATATAAGCCATAGCCGGAACATATGGGCCTGCCTTGTCGGCCGGTCTTGTTGCGGCTTGGATATCCAGTATATCAGGCCGTGCAGCTATCAGAAACTTGCAGGGCGTTTTTTTTCGGAGACAGAACAGCAATATGTGAGCGAAAACGGCATTGACGGCTTTTTTGACATATGGGTAAGGCGTGAGGCATACGGAAAATTTACCGGAGAGGGCTTTTTCGGAGAGTGTCCGGATTTTATCCGCAATGGAAAACCGGTGGGAGAACTTCCCGGCGGCGTGGTGATGGTGCCGGTGGAACTGAAAACAGCAGAGCGAGATATAAAATGCGCCGTCTGCACCGGCGGCCCTGTTTCCGTTTTAAATATCAGGGAGGACTGGTAAAATGAAGATAACTTTTTTATCCGACAATATCACGGAAAATCCAAAATGTCTGGCTGAATGGGGACTGTCCGTTTACATTGAGACAGGAGAGAAAAAGGTCCTTTTTGACCTGGGCGCCTCGTCAATGTTTGTCCGCAATGCCAAAAAACTCAGGATAGACCTTTCGGAAGCCGATCTTGCAGTGATCAGTCACGGCCATTACGATCACACAGGCGGAATGGAGGCTTTTGCGGAAATAAACGGCAAGGCCCCGGTCTATATCCATCGCAGCGCTCTTCAGGAATTTTACGGGACCGATGACAACGGTAATATGGATGACTACAACTGTGGTATCCTCTGGAGTCAGGAACTGAAGGATAGGCTGGCGGACAGGCTGGTATTCACCGACCATGTGACCGAGATAGATGAAAATATCGCCTTGATAGGCGACATAAAACCGCTGGACGAGTTCCCGATGACAGAAAATTTCTACATCCCGGTGGACGCCGATAAGAAAGAATTCCGTCCCGACCCCATGGACCACGAGCAGATCCTGGTGATCAGAGAGGGCGGCGGTCTTCATGTGTTCTCAGGCTGCGCCCACACAGGTATCATGGCGATTTTACATCGGGTAAGGGAAGAATATCCCGGCATGCCTATCAGGAGCGTTACAGCCGGAATGCATCTGTATTCTCTTCCTGAGCACAAGAAGCGCGAAGTTGTAGAGGCTATGGCAGAAATGAAGATAGGATATGTGCTTCCTGTCCACTGCACAGGCATGGAAGCGATCATGATGTTCCGGGAAAAGATGGGAGAAGGCTGTATCATAGCCAAAGCCGGCGAAACATATGAGTTCTGAGAAATGCAGGAATACAGCTCTGAGATATGTGGCCATGCGCATGAGAACGGAAGGGCAGGTGGCTGATTATCTGCGGCGAAAGGAATTTGGGGAAGCAGATATTGCGGATGCCATCGGATTCCTGAGAGAATACAGATATGTGGATGATGTCCGGTATTGCCGGATGTATTTTCGGGAAGCCTGTCTGAAAGGCCGGGGCAGACGGCGCATAGAGCAGGAACTCATGAGGAAAAAGGTTGACAGGAGCATTATCAGGGAAAGTATTGACAGCTATCTTTCTGAAGATAACGAAGAATACCAGCAGCTTCTTGAGGAGATCATGACGGAAAAGGACAGAGCATTGTCCGAAGGCAGGAAAATGCTGAAAAACCATGAAGAAAGCGGCAGATATGCAGATAAAAACTTTCTGGCAAAAGTCGGCAGGAGGCTCATGGGCCTCGGCTACGGAAGCGAGACCATATATTCGGTCATAGGCATATTGATGAAGGAAAGAAAAGAGGAAGATGATAAAAGGTGAAGAATTTACCAGGACGAGGGCTCTCATCGGAGATGACGGGCTTGACCGGCTTGCCGCATCCAAAATACTTGTATTTGGTATAGGAGGAGTCGGCAGTTATGTCTGCGAAGCCCTTGTCAGAGCCGGTATAGGAGAGTTTGAACTGGTTGACGGGGATATTGTGGATGTGACCAATATAAACAGGCAGCTCATCGCCATGCACAGTACCATTGGCAGGCCAAAGACCGATGTGGCAGCTGAAAGGATGCTTGACATAAATCCAGATGTCAGGGTAAGGCCCCGTCATTGCTTTTACAGGCCGGAAAATAATGGGGAATTTGATTTTTCAGGTTTTGATTATATAGTGGATGCAGTGGATGATGTGGAGGCAAAAGTCAGCATAATCGTCAAGGCGGCAGAAGCAGGCGTGCCGGTGATCTCATCAATGGGCACAGGCAACAAGATGGATCCGTCGGCATTCAGGATAGCGGATATATGGGACACCAGGATCTGCCCTTTGGCAAGGGCCATGCGCAGAGAACTGAGACGATACGGCGTAGGGCATGTCAAGACCGTATACTCGGAAGAGGTGCCTAAACTTTCATACAGAGGTACGCCTGCAACCATTAGCTTTGTGCCTGCGGCAGCCGGGCTGCTCATTGCAAAAGGTGTGGTCGAGGATCTGCTGTCGGGCAGCCGGTGATATGCTGCCAAAGCAGACATAAAAAAACGGGCATCTATGTGTGCCCGTTATTTTTTGACGATGAACCTGTCAACAAAAGCCCTGAAAAAATCCATATCCATGGCAGCTTCCGGGTGCCACTGGACTCCGATGATGTTGTCCCGTTCTATTGCCTCTATGATACCGTCACTGCTTACGGCGGTCACGGCAAAGCCGGGCGCCGTATCCTTTACGACCTGATGGTGAAAAGAATTGACGCTGATCTCTCCGGCGCCATATACCTCTGCAAGAAAAGAACCGTCGGAAACTATGGCCCGGTGGCCCCTGTCATTGAGAAAATGCCCATCTATGTGCTGATGGAGAGTACCTCCAAAGGTGACATTTATGGACTGGAGCCCGCCGCATATGCCCAGTATAGGTTTGTTTTCCGCAGAAAAAGCCAGTATAAGGGACCTGTCGCCTGCATATTCGTCAATCTCATATTTCAGTCCGGGTGCCGGCTCCTCTCCGTAATAGGACGGATGTATGTCATTGAGTGTCCCGGAAAGGATGAGCCCGTCGCAGATACCGGCAATGTCATCTGCAGTCTTTTCCGGAGAAAGGGCAGGTATGAGGGTCACACCGAGAGTGTCCGAAATTTCAATGAATTGCAGCGGAACATGTTTTCTTTTGTCAAAAGGCTTTTGCTCAGGCCACTGCTCAAGCCTGCCCGTGATGGCTAATCTCATCTGAAATGCCTCCTTTTTCAATATAGTCAAGAAGCTCTCCGGCTTCTGAAAATACGCCGTATAAGCTGCGGCACCAATGGCTCATAAAACCCTGGCTTTCTGCGTTATCCATCATACGGCAGAAGCTGTCATAGTATCCCTTTACATTAAAAACCGCGATGGGCTTTATGAGCTGGTCCAGTTGCTTCAGGACAAGTACTTCAAAGAATTCTTCGAAAGTGCCGATACCTCCGGGCACCATGATAAACGCATCGGCTTTTTCTTCCATCATCTGTTTGCGCTCCCTCATGGTGTCGGTAAATATAAATTCATTGCAGCGGTCGTATAAGATTCCGGGTTTGTCAAAAAATCTCGGCGCAATGCCGATCACATGGCCGTTGCATTCACTGGCTCCGTTCACAACAGCGCCCATAAGGCCTGTAGCGCCGCCTCCGAATATAAGGGTATGGCCGCGGGCGGCCATGGCCTGGCCCAGTCTGCGGACTGCAGTTATATAATCGCTGTCTATATCATCGCTGCTGGCGCCAAAAACGCATAGATTCATATCATAACCTCCATTATAATGATTATATCGGCATATGATGAACCGTGTCAATGGGAGAACTTGCAAAGCATATGAAAAAGAAAACCAAAAAGATGATATTGATCCTGCTGGCGATAGGCATATTTGCCGTATCACCGCTGGCACCTTACTGCCTGAGCCTTGGCGCAATGGGCATATACAGTCATTTTGAAGAAAAAGACAGCCTGATGGCAGATAGGGGCATCAGTATAGAGATACCTTCTGCCGGAGGATGGTATCCCTTTGTGATGACTTTTAATGGGGACAGCGGTTTCAGACGGTTTTGCGGTGATCCTTCCGTACGGCTCAGCATCATGTATAATTTTCCCGGATTTGACCTGATGAAAGGCTGCAGCCGGATTTATGATACAGATTCCCGGTATTATAATGCTTTTTACGGGGCTTATTGTGTCAGCGGTGATTTTGGATTTGATGACAATGGACTGATCGACAGGCAGCAGGCAGTCCTCGTTCCGGAATATGACATGACTCATCTGGTGCTCAGAGATATGGGCATGAAAGTGGAGGATGAAGTGTTTAAATGGTCTGAAACGCCTGTTTCAGGGGAAAAAGGGAAAAGGTATCCGCTGGCCGGATATGATGGGTGGCAGCGTATAGACGCTGATCTTACGGTAAACGGCGTAGCTCATCAAAGGCAGGAGTGGTTCAGGAACTATATCCAGTACGGCTCACCGGGATATGATGCAGCGGATGATTTTGCGCCTGTACAGATGCATGGCCGGATCTACGGCAGGTATTTTGAGGAAAAAGACTGCGGCATATTCTTTTATGTACTTGCATGCGACAAGGAGATAATAGAAGAATGGGAAAAGGAGATAATGGCTGTCACCACAGTGTCGGCAGGCCGCACATGATGACAGGAAGATCCCGGATTGTATATGAAACGGAAAAATCCTCTCATTTCTGTGCTTGCCGGTCTATCTGCGGCCTGACGGCAAAGCCAAAAGCCGGTGCTCTGATAAGCGCCGGCTTTTGCTGTTGCAGTTTTTGTTTTATTTTAAATCTTCTTCAAGTTTAGCCAGTGAGTCTGTCAGTTCCTGAGGCATATGGTCGAATCTGGAATACCAGGTCTTGATGCCGTCAAGCTCTTTCTTCCATACATCCTTGTCTACAGTCAGGATATCTTTGAGTTTATCCTTATCAACATCAAGACCGTCAAGGCCAAGGTCATCTATGGACGGAACAGTGCCCAGCGGCGTTTCGACACCGCCTGCGCTGCCATCGCAGCGTTCAAGAGCCCAGATGAGAGCTCTCAGATTGTCGCCGAAACCAGGCCAGATAAAGTTTCCTTCATCATCCCTGCGGAACCAGTTGACATTGAAGATCTTAGGCGGGTTTGTAAGTTTCTTGCCCATGTCGATCCAATGCTGGAAGTAGTCACCCATGTGATAACCGCAGAACGGCAGCATTGCCATAGGATCATAACGGACAACTCCTACAGCGCCTGTGGTGGCGGCGGTAGTTTCTGAAGACATCTTTGAACCCATAAACACGCCGTGATCCCAGTCTCTTGACTGGCAGATCAGAGGTTCGGCGCTTGCGCGGCGGCCTCCGAAGATTATGGCGCTGATAGGGACGCCTTCTCCCGTAAAGAATTCAGGGGCTATTGAAGGACAGTTTTCTGCAGGAGCTGTAAACCTTGAATTTGGATGAGCACCTTTTTCAGAGGCAGTATTGCAGTTCCATGGTCTGCCCTGCCAGTCCTCGCCGTTGACAGGAGCAGGTTCGTCAAGACCTTCCCACCATACTGTATTGTCGTCAAGATTGCGGCAGACATTGGTGTAGATGGTATTTTTCTTTGTTGTGAGCAGAGCGTTGCGGTTTGTCTTGCTGTTGGTGCCAGGGGCGACACCGAAGAAACCGTTTTCAGGGTTTACAGCATAGAGACGGCCGTCAGATCCTACTCTGAGCCAAGCGATGTCATCGCCTATGGTATATGCTTTGTAGCCCTTTGCCTTGAGCGCGTCAGGCGGTATCAGCATTGCCAGGTTGGTCTTGCCGCAGGCGCTTGGGAAAGCAGCGGAAATATACTTCTTCTCTCCCTTTGGATTTTCTATGCATACTATGAGCATGTGCTCGGCCATCCAGCCTTCCTTGCGTCCCAGCCATGAACCGATACGCAGTGCAAGACATTTCTTGCCCAGAAGAACATTGCCGCCATATGCGGAGTTGATGCTCCAGATGGTGTTGTCCTCAGGGAAGTGGGCTATGTATTTCTTCTCTGCATCTATCTGCGCTTTGGAATGGAGACATTTGACAAAATCAGCTCCCTTGTTGAGTTCTTCTATTACAGGGGCTCCCACATGGGTCATGATGTGCATGGAGAGCACAACATATATTGAGTCTGTAAGTTCAATGCCTATCTTGGAAAACTCTGTGCCGACTCTTCCCATGGAGAAAGGAATGGCGTACATGGTGCGGCCCTTCATGGAATCTTTGAAAAGAGGCCTCATCCTGGCATACATTTCGTCTTTCTGTACCCAGTTGTTTGTAGGACCTGCATCTTTTTCATATGTTGTACATATGACAGTCCTTTTTTCATCTCTTGCCACATCCTTGGCGTCGGTCCTGTAATAGTAACAGCCCGGCAGCTTTTCCTGGTTCAATTTGATCATCTCGCCGGTGGCGCAGGCTTCGCTGCGGAGTTTTTCAAGCTGTTCCTGTGAACCGTCTATCCACATGATCTCATCAGGGCAGGTCAGTTCTGCACATTCGTTTACCCAATCAAGCACTTTTTTGTTCTTAATCTCGATCATTTCTCTTCCTCTCTGTCGATTGTTAAGATGAATTTACATTTATTTTACCATCGGCGAAAAATGTTGGCAAGCTTATAAGCTGATGATACGGCAACTTTGAATAAAAATAAAAAAACAGACTGTAAAAGTTAAAAAAATAAAAACCATGGGAGACACATCCATGGTTTTTGCTGCTCATGCTGCGCATTTAACTTATGCGCCGGTGGGGACGGGTGAGACTTATTTTGCTGCTTTTGCGGCGTTGAATCTTTTGGTCAGTCTTGAAACTTTTCTGGAAGCTGCATTCTTTGAGATAGTATGCTTTGAAGCAGCCTGCATCAGTTTCTTTTCAGCCAGTTTCAGCTTTTCGGATGCTTCATCGAAGTTGCCTTCTTCTAAAGCGATGTCAAAAGCCTTGAGAGATTCTTTAAGATGGTTCTTGACTCTTTTGTTCCTGGCTGTCTTTTTGTCGATGACTCTGATTCTTTTCTTTGCGGATTTAATGTTTGCCATTGATTTTTCACCCCACTTTTAAAATTTAGCAGTCCCGAAATGACGGGACAAAATTCGCAACTAATATTATATGCGATACACATTGAAATTGCAAGTTTTTATTTTACCATTATGAGAGCTTTTAAGGCACTTGAAATGAAAAACTAACTTCCAGATGTACCTTCCTTTAACGAAGTTCGTTTTT
>UQOC01000046.1 GCA_900542565.1 uncultured Eubacteriales bacterium
GGCTGTTATATCCACACCGCCGATGATTATCTTTCCCTCGTCAGGTTTCAGAAGGCCGTTTAAATGCTGGAGCAAAGTTGATTTTCCCGATCCTGTATGGCCTATGATCCCTAAAAACTCACCGTCATCCACTTCAAAGCTTATATCTTCAAGTGCGACCGATTCATTGGGCATTCCTTTTTCATATATATGTTTTAAGTTCTTTACCTGTATTGACATAAAAATTCAACCATCTCTTCAGTTCCTATGATGTCTGCCGGCACTTCTATGCCTTTGCCGCGCAATTTTGCCGCCAGCTCCACTGCCAGCGGCACATCGAGGTTTACCGATCTTACTTTTTCCCCCTGGGCGAACACTTCCCCTGGAGTTCCGTCGAGGAATATCTCTCCCTCGTTCATTATTATCACCCTGTCTGCATGGACAGCTTCCTCCATGAAGTGGGTGATCAGCACAACGGTTATCCCTTCTCCGTTGAGTTCCTTGATTATGCTCATGATCTCGTTTCTGCCTTTTGGATCCAGCATAGCCGTAGGTTCATCAAATATTATGCATCCGGGCTTCATGGCGACTACTCCGGCGATGGCAATGCGCTGCTTCTGGCCTCCGGACAGCATATGAGGGGATTTTCCCTTGTAGGCTCCCATGTTGACATCCTCAAGGGCCTTGTCCACACGCCTTCTTATCTCAGCCGGGTCCACTCCAAGGTTTTCAGGGCCGAAAGCCACATCGTCCTCCACTATGGCTGACACAAGCTGATTGTCCGGATTCTGAAATACCATTCCGGCCGACTGCCTTACATCCCAGATATGTTCATCATCTGAAGTGTCAAAACCGTTAACATAGACTTTGCCTGATGTTGGAAGCAGCAACCCGTTCAGGTTTTTAGCCAGTGTGGATTTGCCCGATCCGTTTTTCCCCAGGATGGCCGTAAAGCTGCCCCGTTCAATTTGAAGATTTATGTTGTTCAGCGCCCTTTTGGGTACTTCGTTTTCGTCTTTCTGGTATTCAAATATGAGATTTTCTATTCTTATAATCGGATCCATCTTATTTTCTTTCGTAGTATATATCGAGGTATTTGCTCAGATCCCTGGCGTTGATCTGTCCGGGTGCCGTAGGCTGGCTGCCGCAGGCATATGTGATGATCGAGCCGAAGTCTCCGGCACATACACGGCTTGCCTGACCTTCTTCTCCCATGGCTACCACTATCAGCGGCTTATGGTTACGGAGCTGCTGGTATGATTCTGCTGCCTGGAGTATGGCATATGTCTGTACTTCATTTTCTGCAAAACATGCCAGTTCAAGTATATCTCCCCCAAGCCTTTCCATTTTTACATATATGGTTGCCAGATCTTCTCTGGACGGCATCTTGTTAAAGGAGCGAAAAGATACGATGGACGGGGTGCCTTTTATCCTGGCTGACCTGAGCAGTTCCCTGACAGTTGGATCGTTGTACTTGATACAAACCATGTCGGCGCAGTTTATTGCCCAGTTGAGGATACGGCTTCCCTTTGGACCGGCACCTCTATAGCTTATCATTATCTTTTTTCCGGGAAACTGCCGTTTGATCTCCCATATGGCGCCTATGAAAAATTCTTTATTGAAAAACGGCTTTTCCGCAACCTTATCCATCTGCCACTCTACATAGCGGCAATAATCTTTGTATTTTTCTATCTCGGCCTTGAGCTCTTCCATATTGTCGCAGTCCAGTGACAGACATATGTCAGGCCTTGTATTTTTAACTTCTTTTGCTTTTTTATTCTTTCTTCTCAACATCTCTTTCGCCCCTTTTCTTAACCTGTGTTTGCACAATCCCACAATTTAATACTAAACTTTTTATGTGTCAAAGTCAATACAAAAGTCAGGGCTAAACGGCCTCATGGGCTTATAAATATGCTTTTTTGCTCATAAAAACTGCCGGGGCCATTGCCCGGCAGTCACTTTCATCGGCTCTTTGGCTTTTCTCCGTGGTATTGGTAATAACAGACCTCTAATCGCCCGTTGAACAGTTTCCTTCGCCTGTTGGCAGGCCGTCCGAACACCTTGTTTTCTATGGTCTTGTCCGGCGTTATGACAAAACACGACCATGTAGGGTTTTCAGCCAGGAATCCTGCCCATCCGGCATACAGTTTTTCTATGGAGCGCCTGTCACCAATCCTTTCACCGTAAGGGGGATTGGTGATGATGATGCCGCCCTCCTGGCCGCCGCTATCAATGGCAGCCCCGTCGTGCCTTTCAAAGACTATGTCATCGGCCACGCCGGCTTCGGCGGCATTTTCTTCCGCCGCTCGTACGGCGTCGCTATCGATGTCATATCCATATATCTCAAGTGACTTGTCCCAGTCAACGGCCTCATAGGCCTGCTGCCGTTCTTCTCTCCACAGATCAGCCGGGATCGCTTCCCACTCCTCGGCGGCAAAATGACGGCTCAGCCCCGGCGCTATGTTCCTGCCTATCATGGCAGCTTCTATGGGTATGGTGCCGCTTCCGCAGCACGGGTCTACCAGGATCCGGTCCGGTTTCCAGAAAGAAAGCTGTATCATGGCCGCCGCCAATGTCTCCTTGATAGGGGCAGCCACAGCGCTCTGTCTGTAGCCCCTCTTGTGGAGGCTCGGCCCGGTGGTGTCCAGGGTGACCGTCACCCGGTCTTTCAATATGGAAACCTTTATGTCATACAGGGCTCCTGATTTTTCAAAATAATCTATGGCGTATGTCTCTTTCAGCCTTTCGATGAGGGCTTTCTCCGCTACCGACTGGCAGGCGGGCACGCTGGAAAGTTTGGATTTTACCGATGAGCCGTTGACGATGAACCTGCCTTCCGGCGGTATCCATTGTTCCCATGGTATACCTTTCATCTGCTGGAAAAGGTCTTCAAACTCCAGGGCCTCAAACTCGCCCATCTTTATCTGCACCCGGTCAGCGCACCTTAGCCAGAGATTGGCCCTGACTATGGCCCGCTCATCGCCCAGAAAAGTTATCTTTCCGTCTTCGGATCTCAATATCTTGTATCCGAGGTCTTCTATTTCTCTTTTTACCGGCGCTTCCAGCCCAAAGGTAGTCGCCGCGATCAATTCAAGTTTCATTGTCTGACGATGATTATGCTTTCTGAAGGTACCAGCCTACAGATAAGGCTCCCTCTTGTTGAGATAGGTGCTCTTGAGGCTGTCCAGCTCGTTGAGGGCCTTGCCTGTGCCTATGGCCACACAGGACTTGGGATCTTCGGCGATGATGACCTTGATACCGGTCCTGTCCTCTATCCTCTTGTCAATACCGTAGAGCAGGGCTCCGCCTCCTGTGACTACGATGCCCGAATTGCTTATGTCGGCTGCCAGTTCAGGCGGCGTGCGCTCAAGCACATTGTGTACGGTCTCGCAGATCTCGTGGAGAGGTTCATCCAGAGCGTCCATGATCTCCTCGGAAGTTACCTCTACGCTCTTAGGAAGTCCCGTTACCAGGTCACGACCCCGACATTCCCTGCTGATGACTTCTTCTCTCGGAAAAGCAGTTCCGATGGTCATCTTCAGTTCTTCGGCTGTACGCTCACCTATATATAATTTGTGGGCTTTTCTCATATATTTTACGATGGCTTCGTCAAACTTGTCTCCGGCCATCTTGACTGATGAGCTGGCAACGATACCGCCCAGAGAGATAACGGCAATATCGGTGGTGCCTCCTCCTATGTCTATTACCATCACCCCGTCCGGCTTGCTGATGTCGATACCGGCTCCGATGGCTGCGGCCACCGGCTCTTCCATGAGGAATACATCTTTGCCGCCGGCCTGCTCAGCTGCTTCACGAACAGCTCTCTTTTCTACTTCTGTAACTCCGCTGGGCACGCATACCATGATCCTCGGCTTGAAGAATCTGCCGCTGCCGCAGGTCTTTCTGATGAAATATTTGAGCATCCTTTCGGTAATATCGTAGTCGGATACCACGCCGTCTCTGAGAGGCCTGATAGCCACGATGTTGGCAGGGGTCCTGCCCAGCATCTGACGGGCTTCTTCCCCTACGGCCAGGATCTCGTCAGTATCGTTGTTGATGGCCACTACCGAAGGCTCATTCAATACTATTCCCTTGCCTTTTATATATACCAGTACGTTTGCCGTACCCAGATCGATGCCCACTTCACTTGCAAATGCCATTGCTGATCTCCTTTTCTTTTATTAAATATGTAAACTTCGCCTATATTATTATTTACACTTCTCTCAACATTATATATAAATTTCCGTTTTTTTTCAATTTGTTTAGGCGAATTGTATGTGAAAATTTAATAATATTTTCCATGACGGGAAAAATACTGAAAGGAGGTGATGAGATGAACGAGCATTATACCAAGCTCTCTCCCATAGACATGGAGATCATTTCCGAAGCGGAAAAGAAACTGGCAAGCTCCACCGGCAAGACCGTGGCTCTGGTGGCTTTTGACGCAGAGGAATACGAGAAATACTGAGCTTTCGGGTTTGCGATGCGCTGCGGGTCTGCGGGAAATAAAAAAGCCGCCCCGCAGGGCGGCCCGGATATAGCTGCATTTAACTACATCTTCTTGTTGCCTTCGACGAATCTCTTGATCTTCTTGCTGGTGTTTTTTTCAAATTCTTCCCGGCGTACAGAGATCTTCTTGATCTTCTTGAACAGAGGCAGGTCTGCGTTGATCCTGTCCACTTCTTTCCAGAGCAGTTCCTTGATCGCTTCATCGTCCTTGGCCTTTTCCTCACCGATGGCTTCGGCCACCTCCTCTTCGTCCGGTCTGATGGACGCCACAATTGTGATGTCGCCCTTTTCATCATCAGCTCCCCATACCATGGACTCAGCCACATACGGGCTCTTGGAAAGGAGATATTCCAGCTCTTCCGGGAACACATTCTTACCATTGGAGGCGATGATGACATTCTTCTTGCGGCCCGTGATATAGATAAAGTCCTCATCATCGGTATATCCCTGGTCACCCGTATAGAACCAGCCGTCCTTGATGACCTTGGCTGTTTCTTCAGGATTCTTGTAATACCCCAGCATCACATTGTCGCCTTTGAGGCAGATCTCTCCGATGCCGTCTTCATCCTTGTCGGCGATCTTCACCTGCATACCCGGCAATATATGGCCCACGGAAGCGTTCCTCATGTACTTGTGCTGATCCGGGTTGAGGGCGCCCATCGGAGCACATTCGCTGAGACCGTAACCCTGCACGGCGATAAAGCCCAGATCATTGAAGAACTGAAGGATGGCCGGATCGATGGCGGCTCCGCCGGAAATTATGACCCTGAGTCTGCCGCCAAACACCTTATATACATCCTTGAGGAATTTTTTGTTCAGGTCAAATCCAAGCTTCTTGGTAAACTTGTTGATGGCCATCACCTTCTTTACGGCTGATTCCTTGCCCTGCTTCTTGATGTTCTTCCATATGGTCTTATACAGAGCCTCGAATATGGCCGGAACGCCCAGGAACATGGTCGGGCGGACTTCGCTCAGATTCTTCACGATATATTTGAGTCCCTCGCAGTAGGCGATGGCAGCTCCCTTATAGAGCGGCATCAGGAAACCGCAGGTACCCTCGTAGGTATGATGTATCGGCAATACCGAAAAGAAGATATCCCATGTGTTTACATTGAGGATGGTCGGAGCTATCATCAGGTCGAAGCAGATGTTCTTGTGAGAAAGCATGACGCCTTTGGCGATACCGGTGGTGCCGGAAGTGAAGAGCAGTTCGCTCATCTCATCGTAGGCTATTTCCGCATCTACGAAAGATCTGTCTCCGCCGTCCATCAGGCTCTTTCCTTCGGCGATGAGACCGCTCCAGGTGAGCATATCCTCAAACTCCTTGTGTCCGTTGAGTTTGATGAGAAGTTCTATGGAAGTATCTCCGGATCCCTTCATTTCCTTAAAGGTTTCGGCATATTTTTCTGTGAACATCACGGCCGAAACTTCAGCCTCTATGCAGAGCTGCTTCAGTTCACCTGCTCCCAGTTCCTTATCAAGAGGCACCACGACCCCGGTGCCGCATATAACTGCCAGATAGCTGGTAGCCCACTGGTAGCAGTTTTCTCCGATGACGGCTATCCTCTTGCCCTTGAGTCCCCTGTTTACGAGGGCTGTCCCCAGGGAGTTCACCGTATCGAAAGCTTCGTTATATGTTATGCTCTTGAACGGTTCATTCTTTTCAAAACGCTGCATAAAAGCCACATTATCGCCGTAAAGCTCTACGCTGGTAGTCAGCATGTGCTTGATGTCGGTTATGGGACGGCTGGTCCTGTATACCACATATTTGTCAGTGCTGTTGTTCAGGTCATCCACGACCTTTTGCGCCCAGGCCATCTTATCCCGGTTTATATTTTCATTATCCATGGTATATGTTTACCTCCAAAAAATTATTGTTTGCAGTCATGTAGTATTCAATACAAGATTACCATGTATTCACAACAATGTCAATCTTTACATTGACTCAAAGCCGTGCTACAATGGGTTTTGACAACAATGGACCAAGGCAGGTTACAAGCACTATGAACAGCACCAATATTGAAGAAAAGAAAGCAAGAGGTGAAGATCTTATCCCCAGATGGAACTTTCTGCCATCTGTTGATCTTTATATGGATCAGGTCATAGCCTATGTCAATTCGGAGCTTGGCGATTTTTTTAACCGTCTGGGCTGCCAGCCGCTGACCAAAAGCATGGTAAACAACTATGTCAAAGCAAAGATAGTTGCACCTCCGGTAAACAAAAAATACGACCGCATATCCATGGCCATGATAATAGTCGTATATCTGCTCAAGACATGTTTTTCCACCGAAGAAGTCAGACTGCTGCTCCGTATGGGCATGGACCTTCCGGACCATGCCACCACATATAACAGGTTCTGTGAAGCAGTAGAAAATGCCCTCTATTCGGTATTCAGCGGTCACATCCATGTGGATGAAGTTGCCGAATCAGGCCGGGAACGCCGTTACCTGATGGACAACTTTGCTCTGGCTTTTGCTTGCAAGGCATATGTTCAAAAGACATTTATATCTATCACCGAATGATCTCCAAAGTCCAGGATCTGTCCGGTCCTGTACCTCAGCTGCCGTTTAAAGACAGGTCCGCCGACAGCGATGGTATGATACTCGCCGTTTTCTCCGCAGGCATCTGCGCCATATGCCTTTATGGCCGCCGCAGTCTCTGAACCTATAAACCTCCCCAGCAGATTTCTGGGGAGTATTTTGTTATTTATGGCCTTGATGATGCATTTATATCCTGCCCTTTCGATCTGCCTGACAACTTCTTCCCTTTCCATGTGCCAGAGGGGGAATTCCCACCGCAGTCCCGTGTTCAGGCAGCGGTCCTGACTCCACTTTCTGTTTCCTTCAATATCTATATCGCCAAAGCAGGCCGCTTCAGCCCCCAATTTCCTGGCTTCCATGAGTCCGGCCTCAAATTTGAGATGGTATTCCTCTCCCTTTGCCGGACAGAGTATCATTGGTATGCCAAGGGCTTCCGAAAATTCGTCAAGGAGCTTTTCATCGGCGCCGTGAAAATATGATCTTCCTGCATCAATATTGACCATTACAAGAAGGGCCACCGGTTCGTGGCCCATTTCTATCATCTTATGCAAAGCAAGGGTACTGTCCTTGCCGCAGCTATATGACATGACAAATTTCAATATTCCTACCTCTGTTCCATCTACAGGAGCATCCTGTCATTGTCTATGCTGAACTTTTCCACCAGCTTTTCGACCGTCATCTGCTCCCTCTCGACTCCCTGTATGTCCATGGCTATCCTGCCGTTCTGCATGAGTATGGTCCTGTTGCCGTATGTCAGGGCATTACCCATGTTATGAGTTATCATCAGGGTACACATGCCCTTTCTTTCAGAAAATTGCCTTGTAAGGTTAAGGACCTTTTCAGCCGCAGAAGGGTCCAACGCTGCCGTATGCTCATCAAGGAGCAGGACTTTCGGATCGGCTATCACAGCCATGAACAATGTCAGAGCCTGTCTCTGCCCTCCCGAAAGGAGCTTGACTTTCTGGGTCATCTTGTCCTCAAGGCCCATACCCAGTACCGCAAGCCTTTCGCGGAAAGCCTGCCTGTCAGCCTTTGTGATCCCCGGCTGCAGGCCCCGTGGCTTATTCTTTGCGGCAGCTATTGCCAGGTTTTCTTCTATGGTCATATCGAATGCCGTTCCTTTCAGAGGATCCTGAAAGACTCTTCCCATGTACCTCGCCCTCTTGTATTCCGGCAGTTTTGTTATATCATTTCCGTCTAATATTATGTTGCCTCTGTCCACCGGAAAAACTCCTGCTATGGCGTTTAGAAGAGTTGATTTGCCTGCGCCGTTGTTTCCTATGACAGTCACAAAATCTCCATCGGAAAGTTCGAGTGTCAGATCGGAAATGGCTGTTTTTTCATTTATCGTGCCTTCCCCAAAGATCTTGGTCATATTATGAATTTGAAGCAGCTTTTCCATTCTGACGCCTCCTTTTTCTTATCTTTGCGCCTTTTTCTCCCAGGATTCCAAGATAAAGGGCGACGGCAACTATTACTGCCGATACCAGTTTCAGGTCGCTTGATTCCATTCCAAGATACAGAGCCTCGGAAATTATCACTCTGTATAATACGGCCCCCAGGCCAGCCGCTATGAGACGGCGGAGCAGTCCGCTTGTTCCAAACACAACTTCTCCCAGTATAACCGAAGCAAGTCCTATGACCATCATGCCGGTCCCGCTGTTTATGTCAGCAAATCCCTGGTTCTGGGCAAGCATGCCTCCTGCAAGACCCACAAGGCCGTTGGATATGGCAAATCCCATTACTTTCATGCTGTCTCCGGATACCCCGGCTGCCCTGACCATTTCTTCATTGTCTCCTGTCGCCCGGAAAACGAATCCCAGCCTGGTCTGTAAAAACATGTACAAAATGGCGATGACTGCAGCCAGCATTATCACCCCCAGGATGATGCCGGCATATCGCTCCGGAAATATATCTTCCGCCCGGTCATATATGGTCTGGCTCTGTGTCAGAGGCACATTGGGCGTCTTGCCCATGATGCGCAGGTTTATGGAATAAGACGCCAGCATTACGAGTATCCCGGCCAGTATGGCCTGTATCTTCAATTTTGTATGAAGTATCCCTGTTATCAGTCCGGCTATGGCACCGGTGACCGCTGCACCCAAAAGGCTCAGAAATGGATCCGCCCCTGCCGAGCACATGACCGCTGATGTCGCCATTCCTGTAACGATAGAACCGTCCACAGTAAGGTCCGGCATGTTAAGTGTCCTGAAAGAAAGGAAGATCCCAAGTGCCAGTACCGCATATATAGTTCCCAGTTCGATGGCTCCTAGAAAAGCCGTCATAGTCATCATAAACTCATTACTCCTTTTTTACTGTTCCAGCATGTTCCTGTCCAGTATTTCCTGTGATATTTCAAGTCCGAGGGCATCGGCCGTGTCAGTGTTGATATAAACGCTCATCTCGGACATCTTCCTCACCGGCATGGAAGCAGTGTCTGCTCCTTCAAGCACATCGGCTATCATGGCGGCAGTCTCTCTGCCCAGCACTGTGTAATCTATCCCGTATGTGGCAAGACCGCCGTCGGTCACCATTGAATCGGCGCTCACATAAAATGGCACGCCTGCGCTGTTGAAAGTATCCGTAGCCACTGCCATTGAAGATGCTACCGTATTGTCTATAGGGGAAAACACAATGTCCGCCCTGTCAGCCAGATACTGAGCCGCCTGCTGTACCTCGCTTGTGTTGGTAACGGTAGATTCTATGACTTCAAAGCCATTGGCCTGGGCATATTCTTTCAGGTCGTTTATAACTGATACTGAGTTTGGTTCTCCCAGATTGTAAAGGGCGCCGATGGTATGGAATCCCGGAGTGATCTCCTGAGCCAGGTCCATTATATCAGAGGCTGAGACTTCATCAGAAGTTCCCGTAACATTTCCTCCGGGAGCCTCAAGGCTATCCACCAGTCCTGCACCCACCGGATCCGTTATGGCTGCGAATATGATAGGTATATCTGTGGTTTCTGCCAGAGATGCCTGAGCTGCATTGGTGGCGATAGCCACTATCACATCACACTCTTCTCCTACAAATGTCTGCGCGATATTCTGCATGGTCGTCATGTCATTCTGGCCGTTCTGATATATTATCTCTATGTTTTCACCATCTACATAGCCTTCTTCTTCAAGGCCTTCTATGATGCTCTCTCTTATGGTGTTCAGCGACGGATGTTCCATCATCTGTATTATGCCGATCTTAAAAGTGTCCTCTCCGCCTGCGGCGCTTCCGCTGTCATCAGAGCAGCCTGTTAACATTGTCAGAGACATGGCCAATATAAGCAATAAGGTCAGTAGTTTTTTCATTTTTTCTTCCTCCTGTCATCTTTGCCGCATATAGGCGGCCATTTGTGCTTCCGGCGCATCTTTCTGCCGGAAAATATCAGTCATCGAGTGTCTCTGCAAAAAATAAACCCTGTCCTCGTTCAAGGACAGGGTATCAGCCTGCGGTACCACCTTGTTTGGTCTAAAAGACCCACCTCTTGCAGAGTGCCGTCACACTCCTTTCCACTGACGCAGGAATCTCGTCTCAGATACTCGGCTTTTATGTGCCGGGCGATCATGCCCCGACCTTCAGCCTTTCCCCTCGCCCTCGGGAGCCCATTGTTCCGACCCGTTGCCTGTCCGGCTTCCACCGCCCCGGATTCGCTGTAAGTCCTGCGATCGGTTTTACTTCTCCGTCAAAGGTTTAGATATGAAATTTATATTGTGAGTTTAGCACCGGTTGATGGGTTTGTCAACTGTTTTTTACCGGAAGCTGTATGTCTTGTACCCAATGATCGTCTCCGTGTAATTTCTTCGGAAAATTTTTGTGGTGGAAAACCGCTGTCGTGATATAATAGATATGATATAAGAAAACAGGAGGTCAGCCATGCACATAAGGCCCGCTCATAACGATGATCTGCAAACTATCTTCGATATAGAACAAAATACTTTTCCTCCTCAGGAAGCGGCCTGTTTGGAAACCTTCGCATACAGGCTGAAAAATTTTCCTGAATGCTTTTTTGTTGCAGAAAACGATGAAGGTATTATCGTTGCTTTCCTGTCAGGACGCCCAGCCCTGAGACTGACGGGGCAAGGCGTTACAGATGACATGTACGAAAATATCCAGCTCCCCTCAGGCGACACTTTTGTCATCCTGTCGGTCAACACACGGCCTGATTTTCAAAATATGGGCTACGCTTCAGGATTGCTCTCTCACGCCGCCTGCGCCGCAAAAAAGCTTGGCTGCCGCCGCATGCTCCTTGCCTGCAAAGAAGAAAAACTCTCCTTTTACGGCAGGGCCGGTTATGTCAGCACAGGTGTTTCCGATTCCTGCCACGGCGGAGCTGTCTGGTATGATATGACTATGGATCTGTGATCACACTCCCATCAAATTAACATCATATTTTGCAAGGGACCGCATATATTGTCTTAACGAACAAATAAGGAGCGTGTGTCTTGCAATGAAGGATTACATAGAAGAAAGAGTTTTGGAGTTAGCTCACTACATAATCGATACCAACTCAACGGTCAGAGCCGCGGCGAAAAAGTTCCGGGTGAGCAAGTCCACCGTACATAAAGATGTCACCGAAAGACTCCTTGAAATAAATCCCGGACTTGCTTCGGAGGTGAAAGAAGTTCTGGAAAATAACAAGGCGGAGCGCCACCTCAGAGGCGGCATGGCCACAAGAGAAAAATATAAATCCGTGAGAGAAAAATAAAAAACTGCCGCTCTCAGCGCTCCTGTCATGGAGCGCTGAGCAAGCGGCAGTTTTTTGTCATATATTTTTGATAGCCTCTGCAAGATCAGCCATGCTTGTCAGGCTGTTGACCTTTCCTCTGAAGGCGGCAGCGCCCTTAACCCCTTTCAGATACCAGCCCACATGTTTTCTCATCTCACGGACTGCGGCATATTCGCCCTTCAGTTCGGCAAGATCTTTCAGATGGCGCAGCATCATCGTCTTTTTTTCTTCTGCCGACGGTGGCTGTGGGATAGGTTCGCCTTTCCATGCTGCCAGGGCTTCACGGAATATCCACGGATTTCCCAGGGCGCCCCTTGCTATCATGACAAAATCGCAGCCCGTCTCTTTCATCATACGCACCGCCGAAGAGCCGTCTGTCACATCCCCGTTTCCTATGACGGGTATATCCACAGCTCTTTTTACAGCTGCGATCTGAGACCAGTCAGCTTTTCCGCTGTAATACTGTTCTCTGGTACGGCCGTGGACAGCTATTGCAGCTGCTCCGGCCGCCTCGACGGCATGTGCCGTCTCAACTGCATTGATGGACTTTTCGTCCCAGCCTATCCTTATCTTGGCGGTGACAGGAAGGTCAGAATTTTTTACCGCAGCAGAAACCACATGGTATATGAGATCCGGATCTTTCAGCAGGGCGGAACCTTCGCCGTTCTTTACGATCTTTGGCACAGGACAGCCCATGTTTATATCTATCATCACCCCGTCCTTTTTTGACAATTCTCTGGCCGCAAATGCTATCACCTCCGGCTCATGCCCGAATATCTGAATGGCTACCGGCCCCTCGTCCTTGTAAGTGTATAAGAGTTTTCCCGTATTCTTATCGCCGTACCACATGCCTTTGGCGCTGACCATCTCACTGTATGTCAGCGCAGCTCCCTGTTCATGGCACAATCTCCTCATGGGAGCGTCTGTGATCCCTGCCAGCGGCGCAAGAAAAAAGGGATTATCCAGTATCAAGCTGCCTATGCGCAATCCTTTCATGGTCCTCCCTCTCTTTTCTTTTTTATTTTGAAGCGGCCTCCAGCCTCTGGAGGGCCAGGGCGATGGTAAGCCCCGGAATCACACGGTTTCCGGTTATCTCAGCGCCCAGCATCTCGTTTATCTTTTTGAGCCGGTATTGTACCGTATTGGTATGTATCCCCATGAACTCAGCGGTCTTGGAGCTGTTCATCCCGGCGTCCAGGACAAATGTTTCCAGCGTATCAAGAAGCTGTTTTGACTTATTGTCGCTTTCTTTGCGAAAAGCCATCATCAGGTCGGTGTAATTCTTTTTCAGATAGCCCCCCTGGATCTGTATGTTCACGCAGTTGCTGACAAGGGTCAGCTCATACTTGGTAAAGACTCTCTTATATGGGAAAATGCTCCCGGCAAAGTCCCATGTCTCGTTTATCATGTGGAATCCATGGCAGGCACCCTCTATGGCATCCATCCCCGTCACATGAAATATCCTAACATGCTTATCCTCTTTAAGATCATTGAAAAGCTGCAGACAGACGGACTTATCACCTGTCTCGCTGTCTTTGGAAGCGTCGCTGCCCCTTAGTATAACTCCATAAGTCTCATCGTCCTCGCTGATCCTGATGATCTTCAGAACGCCTCTTTCTTCATAGCCGTCTATAACGCTGTCCCAGCGCGGCCCGTCAGCTCCTCTGGCATAAAATACAGAAAGTATATCCTGCGGCGAGATCCCCACTTCATCCTTTAAGGAATAGGCCAGACTCCTGTTTTCCCTGATGAGCGCTCTCAGAAATTCCGCTTTCGCATCTCTTTCCGGAGTAAATTTCCACATCCCTATGGCCAGTTCTATTATCTCGGCCAGCTTTGTTATCTCGCCCGGCGAATAATTATCCTCGTTGTCCACGATCAGCAGAAAATATTTTTCTCCGTCTATCTTGACATTGCCCCAGTAAGTCTGTACTCCCTCTATCTCTATCTGGCTGTATACCCGGCCCAGGTTGGCGGCAGTTTCTCTGCCGCGTCTTATGGCCTCGTCTATTGCAAGCCTGTGCCGCGTTTCCACGGCAAAGATAGGATTAAAATCCTCGCTGAGGAGCACTACCTGAAACTCATTGCTTATGGCAGCCTCTTTCAGCGCCTGCCTGAAACCTGCATGCTTTTCAAAGTTAAGAAGATGGTATATCGTATTGTTTATCAGACTGTTCTTAAAGTTGTCACCATACAGAGCCTGCTCCATCACCTGGTCTATGACTTCGGCGTAGTCCCTGTCTCCCGGCAGTATCATAAGGGGAAGGCCTGCTTCCTGAGCAATGTCTGCCACCTCTTTATAGCTGTGAGCGTCAGAAGCATTTCCACGCTGAAATATGACCACACCGGCCACATTTCCCCGTGCCAGTTCTTTTACCGTTTCCTTCTGAGCAGATACATCCTCTCGCATTCCGGAAAATGATGTAAGTACCAGTTCCTCTGCCCTGGCATTATATAATATGGCCTCACGGACAGTAAGGGCATCCATTACGGATACCCTTTTAACGCGGTTGTCCAGGTTTTTCTCACCGGCAACCACGACGCATTGCCTGAAAGCCTCAAGGGCCAGACAATCTCTAATCGTCGCTTTCATCTTTTTTCACTTTCCCATCATCGGCGGCGCTGTTTTCATCTGATCCGCTGTCATCACCGGCAGCAGCGCCGTCCCCGTCAGCCGTGGCCTCATCCTCATCAGCCGGGCTTTCGTCCTCGTCCATGTAGTCAGTATCGTACTTCTCCAGCTCGGCTTTGAGGCGTTCTTCTTCCTCTCTGCGGAGTCTTTCGCTTTCGGCCGCTTCTTCCGCATCCCTGGCCTTCTTGACTTCGGTGCTTTCCCGCACCTGTTCAGCCAGGCCTTCTGCACTGACCTTTCCGGTAAACAGAGCTTCAAACTGCTCTCCGTCAATGGTCTCTACCAGCAGCAGAGCCTCTGCCACCCTTGTGAGTATATCCATATTTTCCTTGAGCAGCCTTTCTGCTTCCGCATAGGCATCGCTGATTATCTTCTTTACTTCATCGTCTATCTCGCGAGCCACTTCATCAGAGTAGTTCTTGTGGGTAGTAAAATCATTGCCCAGGAACACTTCTTCCGAATTGCTGTAGTTTACAGTACCGATCCGCTCGCTGAAACCATATTTTGTCACCATATCCCTGGCAATATCGGTAGCCCGCTGGATATCATTGCTGGCGCCTGTGCTTATATCATCCAGCGTCAGGGATTCGGCCACACGGCCGCCCAGCAGATGGACGATGGCGTTCTTCATGCCGTTCCTGGTCTCGTAATTTTTATCTTCCTTAGGCAAAGTCATGGTAAATCCGCCGGCTCTGCCTCTCGGTATTATGGTAACCTGGTGTACCGGATCGCTGTCAGGTATGCACCTTGCCACCACAGCATGCCCTGCTTCATGATAAGCTGTCAGTTTCTTCTCTTTTGCGCTTATGACGCGGCTCTTCTTTTCAGGACCTGCGATCACCTTGGTTATAGCTTCCTCGATCTCTTCCATCCTGATGAAGCGTCCGTTTCTCCTGGCGGTTATCAATGACGCCTCGTTGAGCAGGTTTTCTATGTCGGCAGGAGTGAATCCCGGAGTACGCCTGGCCAGTATGGCCGGTGTAACATCGTCCGCCAGCGGCTTATTGCGGCTGTGGATCTTGAAGATCTCCTCACGGCCTTTGATATCAGGCACTCCGATCACGATCTGCCTGTCAAATCTTCCCGGTCTGAGCAGGGCAGGATCCAGGATGTCCGGCCTGTTGGTGGCCGCAAGGATGATGATCCCTGAATTTTCTCCGAATCCGTCCATTTCCACAAGGAGCTGATTGAGGGTCTGCTCCCTTTCATCATGTCCGCCGCCTATACCGGCTCCCCTCTTGCGTCCTACTGCATCTATCTCGTCTATGAAGATTATGCACGGAGCATTTTTCTTGGCCTGTTCAAACAGGTCTCTCACTCTTGAGGCTCCTACGCCGACAAACATCTCCACAAAGTCGGAACCGCTTATTGTGAAGAAAGGCACTCCCGCTTCACCTGCGGTCGCTTTGGACACATATGTCTTTCCTGTTCCCGGAGGGCCAACCAGCAATATGCCCTTTGGTATCCTTGCTCCAAGGTCCTGGTATTTTCTTGGGTATTTAAGGAAATCAACAACTTCTTCCAGTTCCTGTTTTTCCTCATCAAGGCCGGCCACATCGGCAAATGTGACCTTCTTCTCGTTGCCTTTTACCATTTTGGCTCTGGATTTGGCAAACTGGAAAGCTTTGCCGTTTCCGTTCTGAGACATCATAAAGTATATGAGGAATATGATCGCTCCCGCCGCAAAAAGGGAAGGCAATATGCTCAATATGACTGATCCGGTATTGTTCGGCTCGTCTGTCTCATATGTCAATGTTCCCGCTTCTATCTGCGGAAAGATATATTGTTCACTTATTATGCTCAGCTCCACCACAGAGTTTGCA
Source organism: uncultured Eubacteriales bacterium (assembly GCA_900542565.1). Lineage (GTDB taxonomy): Bacteria > Bacillota > Clostridia > Peptostreptococcales > Anaerovoracaceae > Fimisoma > Fimisoma avicola. The sequence continues at coordinate 16,201 of UQOC01000046.1, forward strand.
TAAGCATAGACGGTTTCTGTCTCGCTAAGCTTACCTGTGAGCCTGGTGTCTGTAACATTGATCTCGCTTATGGCTTCATTCTGGAGGTACTGTACAAATTGGGACAAAGGCACTTCTCTGACCTGTACCGCCTGAGAATCGTTCATACCCCTGTAAGCCGTGGCTGCAACCAAGACTACGGCAAAAATTATCACATAGATGATGATATTTTTGGTAAATCTTTTCACGATTTTCCCCTTTCATAAGTTTGTTTCATTCTACAAATAGACTGTTGTATTGTATCACATAAATCACAATTTTTCAAGGACAATTACTCGGTCTGTTTTTTTGCCGTCCACCTTGAAATCTGCGGAAAATCTGCCTTTTCGCACAAGCTGCTGTGAGGTGAAATATGCCGAAGGCAGTATCCAGAGCACATCGCTGCCCCGTGCCAGCAAGAATATCCGGTCTCTGTAAGCCTTGGGCACCTTCTCGTCTATGAACAGATCTTTTATCTTTTTGGTGCCTTTTCCTATGCTTATCCTGTCTCCCGGCAGCCGGGTCCTTATCTGGAGCTCTTGCGGATCAACCCCTTGAAAAGCTCCGTAAACAGCCCCTCTCCCATCCGCTTCCCGGCGGTAGGTTTCAAACTGCCCGAAAGTCATCTGCTCCATATGCCACCTTTCCTGTCCTTCCTGCTGTCTGCCGGCCAGACTTTGCATCTTGTCCTCCGGTGACGGATCCTCTTTTTTTGCCGCTGAAAATACCAGCCTGTCATATTCCCTGGATACGGTGATATTGCCGCTCAGCGAAAAGGATGCAGACGGGCTTTCGGAAAGACGGATGTTTTCTATGGCTTCCGCTTGATTATAAGACATATTTTGTTCCATACCTATTTGTTCCAATGCTGTAGTATATACTCGTTTTCTGACGGCTCTGTGAAGGCCTTGCAAAGGTTTGAGCCTCAGGGCCAGACTTTTTTCTTCACTGGTCCCGGCTCCGGAGTTATCCTTGTCCGGCAGCGCCATACAAAATGCCTTTTCCGCTTCTTTCCTGAGAAAATCCCTGTCTTCGGCCGCTATCCGGCTGAGGCGGTTAAGTGAATCTGTGAAGTTTTCGTTGAAATTCTGTTCTATATATGGAATGAGCAGATTGCGTATCTTGTTCCTGGTATACAAGTTCTCACTGTTGGTATGGTCTATCCGCGGGCTGAGTTCTTTCTCCCTGCAGTACTCCTCGATCTCTCGGCGGCTGATATCCAGAAGCGGCCTGACGATCATGAAGCCCGACCCGTCCGGTCTCTTATATGGGATGCCTGCAAGGCCGTCGGTCCCTGTCCCTCTTATGATCCTGAACAGCACCGTCTCTGCATTGTCATTGGCGTTATGAGCCAGCGCTATGGTGATCTTGTCCCTTTCTACACCCCTGTCAGCCAGAGATGCAGCGACACTGGAAAAGGCATCATACCTGGCTTTGCGCCCTGCTTCTTCAGATGTCATCTTCAGACTTGCCGCCATCTGGCCGCAGTCCGTTTTAAAGGTGAAACATGGCACATCCGACTGTTGACACAGATTTTCTACATATGCCTGGTCCTCATCAGCCGCCACGGGCCTGAGACAGTGGTTGACATGTACGGCGTAAAGATGTATGTCCGTGTCTTTTGCGATCTCTTTGAGCACATCAAAAAGGCATACCGAATCGGGGCCTCCCGAAAGCCCGATAACGATATGGGCATCTTCTGCGAACATCCGATGTTTCTCTATGGTCTGCGTTATTTTTTCTTTCAGTTTCTGTGACATGTCCTGCACCTTTTCATTATTGGATACCCTGGATTGACCATCGTATGTGCTGAGTATATGTGATGCAGCATACCCTGCAGATCCTTCTGCGCTTTACAGTATCTTTGCTATCACCACCGTACAGTCATCTGCATTGGTACGGGAACTGCGGGCCAGCGCCTTTGCAGCTATCTTTTCGGCCAGTATCCGCGGTCCCGTCTGCTCTGTTTCTTCTGATGAGAGCATCTGCTCCAGCCAGCAGGCGGCCATGTCGCTCCTGTCGGCTTCTGTTATGCCGTCAGAAACCATTGCAAGGATGTCTCCGGGCCGCAGTTTCAGCGATATGTGGGCGGGTCCGGCCTGAGAAATGATACCGATGGGCAGTGCAGCCCGCTGTATCCTTTTCACATGTCCGTCCCTTACAAGGAATGATGTGGCCGCTCCCATTTTATAAAAATGACAGCGTCCTGTCTGTTTGTTTATTATGGTCAGGTCAATGGTCGCAAAGTTTTCATCGCTGCCGCTGCGGCGTATCATATACCTGTTGAGTTCCCTGATGGCTGCTGTCGCCGGCATTCCTTCCCTGAGCGCCTTTCGCAGCCGCCTGATGGCCGTCCTGCTCTCCGCCGCCGCCTTCATCCCCTGCCCCATTCCGTCCGAAAGGATAAAGGCAAGACTGCCGTCCGGCAGTCCGCACATGACAGCGGCGTCGCCGCTGTCATGTGCGGCGGCTGCTCCGGCGGCCTGGGGCAGGCAA
>UQOC01000047.1 GCA_900542565.1 uncultured Eubacteriales bacterium
AGGTTTATAGAGAACATGGAGAAAAGCCTTGATATAACTGCATTTTCTTTATCCCCGTTGATAGGGAATATATGCACTGGGTCCATCTCCTAAAGCATAGTTGTGGGTTCGATTCCCGCCGGGGATACCAAAAATAATCCAGGCGATCCCAGGTGGTTCGTCTGGATTTGTTCGTATCTGCGCACCCTGTGGGCAAGGTTGTCCATTTACTTTCTATTTTTATCCAGGTATCTTAAAATTAAAAACAGGAGCCAGCAGGCTCTGCTCCTGCGCCGGCTCCGCCTGTCATTTTTAAAAACCGGCGATTATATCCCTTTATTTTGAGGTACAATAAATATATACACCAAAGAGTCCAAAGGACCGGCGCAGGCAGGCCGCTGCCGGTCATACAGGGGCGCAGGACATGCCGGAACCGGCTGTCCGCAGCATGAGGTTGATATGCAGTTAGTAATTTTGACAGCCATCGGGGTCGGCGGTGCAACCGTCGTCGGAGCCCTGATAGGGTTTCTTTTTAAACATATTTCTCATAAATTCAGCGATATAGTCCTCGCCTTTGCCGCAGGCGTAATGCTTTCTGCATCCATTCTCGGGCTGATACTGCCTTCACTGGATTTCGGCGGCAGATACGGACTATTTATAACGGTTGCAGGGATTTTCTGCGGCGCAATATGCCTTAACCTGCTGGACAAGGTGGTCCCACATCTCCACAGGCTGGCCGGGGTTGACCCGTCGTATCCGGCTCTGCAAAAGGATAAGCTGGGCAAAGTAATGCTCTTTGTAGCGGCGATCGCCATACACAACCTGCCCGAGGGCATAGCGGCCGGAGTCGGCTTCGGCTCCGAAAATGTCGCAGAAGCGCTTACTATTGCCGGCGCCATCGCATTGCAGAACATTCCGGAGGGCATGGTCATCATCTCTCCTATGCTTTCGGCCGGAGTAGGGAAGGGCAGGGCGTTTTTCCTGGCTCTCATAACCGGCTTGATCGAGGTAGTCGGAACCTTTATCGGTTATTTTGCCGTGACGGCGGCATCGGCCATACTGCCGTTTGCCCTGGCATTTGCCGGCGGTGCCATGCTTTATGTCATCAGCGATGAGATGATACCGGAAACCCACGCCCATGGCAGTGAAAGAGGGGCTACATATGCGCTCATCATCGGGTTCTGTGTAATGCTGGCCGCTGACTTCTATATCGGGTAACGGCCGACACGGCTCGCAGGAACGCGGACCCCGGATGCCGGCAGCATGGGGGCAGGCCGTCCAGACATTGTTACTAAGGCCGGAAAGCCTTATCATATACTTTAGATGAAACACACAAAGGAAGGTGAATAAAATGGCAGAGATCAAACTTACGACTGAAAATTTTGAGAACGAAGTAATGGGATCGGAGATCCCGGTCCTCGTAGACTTCTGGGCAAGCTGGTGCGGCCCTTGCCGCATGCTGGCGCCTGTGCTCGAAGAGATAGCCAGGGAATACGACGGAAAGGTAAAGGTTGGCAAAGTCAATGTGGATGAAGAACCTGCACTTGCTACAGCCTACAATGTTTCTGTTATCCCTACCCTGATCCTCTTTAAGGGCGGCATAGAGGAAAAAACTTCTGTAGGATTTCGCCCGAAAGAAGAGATCGAGGCAATGCTCAAATAGTCCGGAGCATACATATCCGGCAGTCTGCAGCTATCAATAAACCACAAAAAAACCGGCGACTGCCGGTTTTTTATTGCTATTTTACCTTGCCGAGGATCTCCACAGTCATGCCTGCCTCGTCTTCAAAGTATTCCTTTATCTTTTCCACATACTCGTCTGACGGCGGCTCGAACTCCACGGGCTCACCGCCGATATTCCTCATCTTTGATACTCCAAGATTATGATATGGCAGCAGGGTCACCCTCCTGATGGCATGTTCCTTATAGAACTCAGCAGTCTTTTCGATGATGTCCCAGCCGTCGTTGACACCTTTGACCAGAGGCATCCTCATCTGTATCTTTGGGTTTGTCCGTGGGTCTTGGGCCAGCATCATCAGGTTTTCGATAATAAGCTCGTTGCTCCGGCCGGTGTATTCCTTGTGGATGTCGTTGTCGATGGACTTCATGTCATAGAGGATATCCGTCACATTTTCCGACCCGGCCAGATCATGCAAAAGATCCCGGTCTCCGAAGCCGGAGGTGTCCAGGCAGACATTGATCCCGTTCTCCATGGCCAGTTCCACAAGCTGCCGTACAAATATGCCCTGGCTGAGCATCTCTCCGCCGCTTATGGTCATTCCTCCTCCGGTATTGTCATAAAAGCCTTTATCCTGGATGACTTCTTTCATCACCTGCTCAGGAGTCATTTCTCTTGCCACAGCCTGGAGACTCTGAGCATAGCAAAAATCCACACACTCCAGACAGTTGTCGCATATGTCCCTGTTGATATGTATCCTTGTATCCTCTCCCACATATATGGCACTTTTAGGGCAGTGGGAAAGGCAATATCCGCACTTTATGCAGCTATTGGGCATCTCTATCACCTGCTGGTGGAAAGATATCAATTCGGGGTTATGGCACCATTTACAATTGAGAGGACAGCCCTTGAGAAAAACTGTCGTTCTTATTCCCGGGCCGTCCTCTGTGCTGAACTTTTGTATGGCGCCCACTAACGCTGTTAATGGTCTGTTGTTCACTTGTTGCTCCTTATGCGCCGGCTGCGCCTTTGATACTGCCGGCCTTACTGATTCTCATAGTGCGCCGTTCTGTTGATTATAACATCCTGAGCGCTCTTGTCCAGTTCTGTAAAGTATGCCATATATCCGGCAACACGGACCATCAGGCCCTTATGCTTTTCAGGATTTACCTGGGCATCTTTAAGCGTGTCGGTATCCACAACATTGATCTGGATATGCTCTCCGCCATGGTCGAAGTAAGTCTTGATGACTCCCTCTATCCTCTGGAGACCTTTCTCGCCTTCTACGCCCTTAGGGTCAAAGCGGAGATTGAACAGGGCTCCGTCATGGAAAGCGTCCTGACCCATGGCTGCTACGGATTTGACTGTGGATGTAGGGCCGTTGACATCCCTTCCCATCATCGGGGAAGCGTTGTCGCACAATGGCTCGCCGGCCTTTCTGCCATCCGGAGTGGCTCCGCATACCATACCGTGGGATACATTTACAGTCTGAGAATGTACATTGAAGGAGAAGCTTCCGCCTCTGGCGTCAGGCCACTGCTGTACATTATCAGCAATGAAGTGCATCATTTCTTTATATATGCTGTCAACATGCTCGCAGTCGTTTCCGAATTTTTCCGGTTTGTTGAGCAGGAGCTGACGAAGTCTTTCGTTGCCTTCAAAGTTGGTGTCGAGGGCCTTGATCAGTTCATCCATAGTAACATCTTTGTCCTCGAATACGCACTTTTCAACGGCAGCGATGGAGTCTGCAAGATTTGCTGCGCCTGTTATATACATTCCGCAGGTAGAATACTTGGCTCCGCCGTCCTGTACGGACTTGCCGCTCTCAACGCAGCCCTTGGTCACCATCGAAGCAAAGATGACAGGGTATCTGGTCATGTGCGCGCTCTGCATGATCTTGTAGCCTTCTGCTACCAGCTTGTAGTGGTGCAGGATCTGAGCCTTGAGAGCGTCCTTAAATTCTTCTATATTTTTGAAATCTCTCGGATCTCCTGTCTGAAGGCCCATGAGCTTGCCTGTTTCAGGGTCAACTCCGTTGTGGAGCACAAACTCGATCATCTTGCCCATGTTTACATATCCGGCATCAGGGGAGCCGTCAATGGTCCCGCCGCCAGGGCCCGGCTGTATGCATCCGATGATGTTCCAGTCTCTTGCTTCTTCCACGGTAGCGCCTTTTCCAAGTACCATCTTGATGGCGGCGTCATCGTTGAAGAATCCAGGGTTAGCCTGGCCATCCTGTATCATCATGCAGCCTTTGTCGATAAGGTCCTGAGGAGTCTCTTTCCATACTCTTACGGCCATTACCGGCTGAGTTGTCTTGAGCTGGTTGGCTGCTTCAAGGCATACATATGAAAGCTCGTTGGTGGCGTCTTTTCCGTCCTTGGTCTGTCCGCCTACCATGAGGATCTCCCACATAGGATAACCGGCGAAAGAAGTTGCGTACCATTTGTCGCGGACTTCATAAACCTCACAGGTCTTCAGGTAGAAGCACTCCAGAAGTTCAAGAGCCTCTTCTTTTGTTATATTCTTTTCGTCGATAACATCTTTCTTGTAATACGGCCACATGTACTGGTCAAACCGTCCGAAGCTGCATGCAGTGGTGCATACTTCGATATGGAAATATACATGGGCAAACCACAGCAGCTGCAGTGCCTGCCAGAAAGTCTGAGGCGGGTTCTCCGGAACCACGCGGCAGTTTTCGGCGATGGTCAGAAGTTCTTTCTTTCTCTTTTCGTCCTTACATCCGGCAGCCTGTCTTTCGGCTTCATCGGCCATCCTGTGGGCGTATTCAATAAGGCCTTCGCACTGGATTATGCAGGCCTGCCAGAAGTCGATCTTTTCCTGATCCTCTCTGCACTGAGCAGTGGTGTTGGCAATGTTCTGCTTACATTCTTCAATGTATCCCCTCAGACCTGCTGTCAGCAGTTTTTCGTGGTCAGCTACAGTCTCGCCGCAAACGCCGTTGGTAAGACCTACGGTGATGATGTCATCTTTCATGCACTCCCTGATGTGTTCAGGCAGAAGGGTCTTTGACAGGTCTTCCATTGATTTGCCTTCCCAGTACGGCAATGTCTCCAGGATCTTTTCCCTGTCCTCAGGCGCAACATCATAAGGGTCCTTTGATCTTACCGGAAAATCATCTATATCGCTGATGTACCATGAGCTGGACTGGAACTCGGGATGCAGGTTGGCCCCTCTGTACTTGTCGTTGGCAGTGCCTACGATCAGCTCATCATCCATTATCAGCGTGGTCATGTGTTCCATTATATATTTTATAACCTTGGCGCGGAAGATAGGAACAGCATCTCCCGCAAATTTTTTATAGGCTTCTGTATCCAGGACCAGCCTTTCAGCAGTTATGCATGGTCTGGTGTCCCAGAGCCTGTCTCTCATTCTCTGTACTCTTTCATTCATATCTCACATATCCTCCTATCCCTGAAATTATCAGCCGAGCATCTTTCCGCCGTCGGCAAGAACATTGGAGCCGTTGATGATGAAGGCTTCATCTGTGCACAGATAATATACCACATCTGCGATCTCATCAGGCCTTGACGGACGGCCAAGAGGTCCGAGATTTACTTCTGAGTCATCAAAGTTCTTGTAATCTTCAAGAGTGTTCCAGAACATCGGCGTGTCTACCCATCCCGGTGACACCGAATTGGCGTGGATGTTGTACTGGCCATATTCGTTGGCAACATTCTTGGTCATTCCGATAACAGCCCATTTGCTGGAGCCGTAGCCGATCTCAAAGGTGTATCCGGTCATACCCGATACAGAACCGAAGTTCACTATCCTGCCGTAGTTCTGTTCAACCATTATAGGCAATGTATAGTGCATCATCAGGAAAGTTCCGAATACATTGACAGAATAGATCTTCTTGAAGTTTTCAAATGTATAATCTGCCGTAAGGTTATATTTTCCTACGATACCGGCAGTGTTGATCAGCGCGTCTATGCGGCCGTTCTTTTCTTTGATCTTGGCGATGGTGTCCTTTACCTGATCCTCGTCGGAAATGTCAAGAGCATAGCATGAAACTCTGTCCGCATCCATGTTGTTGTCGCTGATGACCTGCTTCATCTTGTCTATGGCAATATCAAGCATGACAACATCATGATCTTTGGCATAAAACTTTTTAACTACTTCGATACCAACGCCTCCTGCTGCACCGGTAACTACGCAAACTTTTCTATCGCTCATCTTATTATCCTCCTCCTGAAATGTCAGATACTTATCAATTTATTTTCTGTGATTATTTTAGGTCTCAAAGGCTTTTAAAGCAATAATTTGTTTGCTATGAAACACGATTTGATTGTTCAATATATTAAAAATCAAGGCCGTCCTTTTATTTTCACCTGAAATATAATATAATAGGATTACAAGCAGAAACAGGGAAGGAGGTTGCAGCATGCTGTTTGAAAAACTTTCTTATCAGGATGATTTTCCTATCAATATCACCATAGCGTCGATAGAAGAATATCCTATCCATTTTCATCAGGACATTGAATTTCTTTATGTGCTCAAAGGCAAGATAGATCTGAAAAACGGATACTGCGTATATACCCTCCATGAAGGCGATATTTTCGTTAACGCCGGTCACGAGGTCCACAGTATGCAGTCTGTCGATGACGAAGAGAATATCGTTGCCCTCATACAGATCAGCACACGATATTTTTCCCAGTATTTTCCTAATCTCGGCAAGGCCTGCTACAGGACTTATTCCAAAAAAGCCACCAATTCAAGGCTTGACACTTTGCGGGAAATGCTTTTGCAGATCATACTCCAGTACAATATCAGGAGTTTTAATTACAAAAATGAATGCATCCGCCTCATGAAAGAGGTGATAGACTGCCTGGACAGGTATTTCAACCTGTTTGCCTTTGAGGGAGATATGGCCATAAATATGGAAAGTGTCGACCAGATCTCCATTGACCGTATAAGCAGGATAATCAACTACATCTATCAGAATTATTCAGAAAAGATCCGGCTGGAAGAACTTGCCAGCATGGAACATCTGAGCATGTTCTATGTATCTCACATAATCAAGAACTGTACCGGCAAAAATTTCAGGGAATTCCTTTGTTTCGCAAGGGCAGAACGATCTGAGATCCTCCTTTTGGATACCAACAAAAAGATCAGTCAGATCGCCAAAGAAGTTGGCTTTTCCACCACAGCCTACTATGAAAAATACTTTATGAAGTGGTTCAAACGCACTCCAGAGGACCACAGGGCCCATTACCAGACTCTTGTAAAAAGCGAGACCCATCCGGAGAAGATCGCACTGATACAGCCAAGCCAGGCGATTTATCTGATAAAGAATACCTTGTCTGCACTAAACTCCCAGGACAGCAACGCATCCATATCCAGACTGAGCCTGGAAATAGATGTCAATGAAAAAGACAGGGATCCTGAGCCATTGAAGCCTTTTTACCATACTCTGGAAATTCAGATCACAACTGAAGATTACAGGGCTCTGGGCGCCGGATTGATCCACCTTCTGGATCAGCTCAAGCCGGCTAAGATCAGCCTGCTCAATTCAGAATCCGACAGGGACGAGGATGTTTCCGCTTTGTATTCATGCCTGCGTGATACAGGGTATTATGTAATAAGAAGCCCTCTCAGCGGCGATGCCAGACAGGTGATCTCATACGGAAATGACAGCATAGCAAAACCTATCAATATACTGGATGAAACCATTTTGTCAGGAGATACAGAAATTTCCATGAGGCTGCGCGACCATGGTGATGGAGGCAGGCGGCTTCTCTACGGCCAGTCGGGCGTCATCACCCACAATGGGATCAAAAAGCCGTCATATTATGCCTATCTGCTCCTGTCACGGCTCAGGGGACATATAGTTGCCCATGATAAATACTACTGTGTGATAAGGGCAGATGAGAACTCTCCTCGTTATTTTGTCATAACATACAATTACAACGATGAGATATACAATATGTGCAAGAGCAGCGCCTCTATCTATCAGGCAAAGAGCATACTGGACAATTTCAATGATGAAGCCGATTTCCTGTTCAATATCGATATTCCGCCGGGAACATATTCTGTGATGAAATACGGCCTCCATCAGTCCAATAATATCTTCTCCTATTATTCTGCCCTGAGCTTCTCAGATGACAGCAGGTTCTGGCACGATTTCAGCGATCTTTTTCCGACCAATCCTCTGCTGGACATCTATCAGGAAGAGGTCTCTGACGGTTTTCACCTGAGCATGGCTCTGCAGGGGGCTGACATACAGCTGGCTGTCATATCACCCATGGAAGGAACGTAACAGGATGTATAAAAAAGAACGATTTGAAGCTTATCTCCCTATGGAGGAAATGATAAAAAAATACTATGATTTTGACACCACTTTCGGCAAATGCTCCCAGTGTTCCGGCTTTGAGGGCACCTGGTCATGCCCCGGTTTTGACTTTGATCCGCTGGAATATTGGAAACAGTTTTCGGCGCTCCGGCTCATAGTGGACCGGATTTCCAACGAAGGCTGCGCTACAGTTGAAGAAGCCCAGCAACGGCTCTTTGACGAAAAGAAAAAATATGACGCCGAAATGCTTGCCCTTGAAGCGACCTGGCCGGGCAGCATGTCCCTGGCCGCTCAGGAATGTAATCTGTGTAAAAAATGTGCCCGTCTTGTCGGCAGGCCTTGCGTTCATACGGATTCCATGCGCTATGCGCTGGAATCCCTGGGCATGCTGGCTGTGAAGATGGTGCCGGACTGCTTCGGCTTCGACATCCTCTGGTCCGACGGCAAGTCCATCCCCCAATACTATCTGCTGGTAGGCGGACTGCTGATAAAATGATCGCCCGGGGCAGGCGGCCCTGCGGGCGGAGGCCGGCAGACGAGGCGCATAGGGCATGGGGTCTGCGGGCAATGAGAAATCAGCGTCAGGGGGGGAGAACTGCCATGAAAAAGGATATAAGCTATAAGACCTTGATCATAGGTTCCGCTGTATATATCTTGTGCGGGCTGGTGATAAACTATCTTTTTGGCGTAGGGGATGTTTTATCTGAGCAGGCTATTGCAGCCGGAGAAAAAGAACCGTCGCTGCTATTCGGGGACAATTTTCTTCTTTATTTATTTTTTATATACGGTGGGTACACATTTACTTTTTATGCCATCTTTTTCTATATAATCAAAAAAAATAATATTTTCAAGGCAAGAACCTTTGTCATTTCTTTTATTGCAATTTTTACCAATCTTTTTGCGGGCTTTGGGCTTGCTGTCGATGATAATACCTGGCTGCCGTATTATATCTATTTCCCAACTATAAACTATGGATTAGGCATTGTGATAAAAGTTACATTTGTTAATTATGTCATTTTACTCATTCTCTCAGGTGTCATTTACTGGTTTACAAATAAGATCAAGGTAGAACAGGATAGGTTTCTGCCTTGATTTTTTATGGCGCTTTATCACAAATGGGGAGCAGGGCTCTGAGCGATCCCTGCTCCCATATGATCCGTCTTTTTATCTAAAATTATAATCCGTCACGATAGGTTCTCTGCCCGTGGTCTTGTCGTTGAAATATTCGTACAGGCAGATCCCAAGGAAAGAGCCGCTGATGTTCACCACATTGTCATATCCATACCCCTGCAGGCAGCATACGGCATAGTAGGATCTCTGGCTTGAGCGGCAGTGAACATATACAGGCACATCTTTTGGTATCTCGTTCATGCGCTCTCTCAGCCGGCTGAGAGGTATGTTGTGGGAACCTTTGATACGGCCTCTCTTGAGCTCGCCTTCCTCTCTCACATCCAGTATATAAGCGCCGCTTTCCACCAGACCTCTTACCTGATCCACATGGACCTGGCGGAATCTCTTGCTGAGTATATTGAGGGCAACCATGGCAGCCATGTTGACCACATCCTTTGCAGTCGAGAAAGGAGGGGCATAGCACAGTTCCAGATCTTTAAGGTCCTCCAGGCCGGCGCCCATGGTTATCATGGCAGCGATCACATCTATCCTCTTGTCCACATCTCCGGCCCCGATGGCCTGAGCTCCCAGTATCTTTCCGTCAGGAACGCTGAAAACAAGCTTGAAGGCCATGTATCTTGCTCCCGGCATGAGGGAGACCTTGTCGTTAGGGAAGATCAGCACGGAATCAAAGTCCATGCCGGCTGTCCTGGCCGTCTTTTCGTTTAAACCGGTGCTCGCTGCGTTGAGTCCGAACAGTTTGATAACAGAAGACCCGATGAAGCCGAAGTCCTCGTTGTCCTTGCCCAGTATGATATGATCTGCAGCGGCTCTTGCCTGTCTCTGGGCAGGGCCTGCCAGAGCAAGGCGTCCCGGAGCTTTGGTCAGCTTGTTAAAAGATTCTATCACATCGCCTACGGCGTAAATATCAGGGTCCGATGTCTGGTAATTGTGATCTACCTTTATTCCTCTGGTCTGTCCTATCTCAAGGCCCGCTTTCTGGGCAAGCTGAGTCTCAGGCGCAACGCCTATGGCCATCACCACTGCGTCGGCTGGGACCTGGAGCTCTTTCCCGTCTTTTTCAGCGATGACCTTGTCGTCTTCGATGGCAGTGACCGTGGCTGACAGATAAAGGGTCACACCGTGGTCGTCCATTTCCTTGTGGAGGATCTGGGCCATGTCATAGTCCACAGGGGCCATGATCTGATCCGTTCCTTCGATGAGGGTGACCTTTTTGCCTGCCTCGATGAGGTTTTCCGCCACCTCAAGACCTATGAATCCGCCGCCGACTACCACGATGTTTTCGGCTCCGTCCATGTTTATCCTGTTCTTGAGGCCTACCACATCGCCCACATTGCGGACCGTGAACACATTCTTACTGTCTATCCCTCTGATGCTCTTGGGCAGGATAGGGGATGCGCCCGGCGACAGGATGAGCTTGTCGTAAGCCTCGCTGTAGCTTTCGCCGGTCCTGAGGTCTTTCACGGTGACCGTCTTGTTTTCCCGGTCTATGTCGGTCACCTCGCTGAGGGTGGCTACATCAATGTCATGCTTTGTCTTGAATTCCTCCGGATCCATCATTATCAGGTCTTCGCTGTCCTCAACCACGCTGCTGAGATAATACGGGAGGGAACAGTTGGAAAAGGATACATACTGACCTTTTTCAAACACCTTGATCTCTGCCTTTGCGTCAAGCCTGCGGACCCTTGCGGCTGCAGAAGCTCCGCCGGCAACTCCTCCTACCACTACAACTTTCATATATATTTCTCCTCTCTGCTAAATACATATTTATACGAGTTTATATTACCATGGGGAGTCAGTTATTTCAATTTATCCATTTGCTAACTATCTTGCTTTTTTGCGGTTTTCTCTTGTTTTTAGCGGGTTTAGACCTTAAAATTATGATAACCATCATACTAGGCAAAAGGAAGGAGTCAGCTATGAAAGATTATACGAAATTATCTCAGGAAGAAAAAGATGCACTGGTCAAAAAAGCTATGGATGTTGGTTTCCAGACCGAAACCGACTACGGCAATTGCATACAGAGCTGTTTATATGGTCTGTACTGCGCTTTCCCTGATTTTGGTATTACCAAAGACATGCTCAAAGCTTCTTTCGGTATCGCAGGCGGCACAGGCTGCTCCCTCATGGGAACCTGCGGCGCTCTCAACGCTGCGGCATGGGCCATCAGCCTATGCGAAGGGCGGCCTATCGACGACCTGGGCGGAAAGTATGGCCACTGCCATGCAAAGATCAGGGAAGTTGTTGACAAGTTCAACAAGGAATATGACGGTGTCCTCTGTGCCGATGTGATGAGGCAGAGGATGGGCGATGTCTACGACTGGAAAACTCCCGAAGGCTTAAAGGGCTATAACGACCATCAGGGGACATTCCACTGCGCTACCGCTGTGGCTTTCTGCGCTGAGATCATCGCCAGGATGATAGTAGACGGAGAGCTCAAAAACGACAATTAGATCAAGATACCCTGAAAAACACTTCCAGGCAAAGAGGGCGTCCCCCTGAGTTTCACAGATCTCATGGGGGACGCCCTCTTCTTTATGTATCATGCTGGAAACTTATTTCTTGCCTAAAAGTCTTTCGATGCTGGCCAGCAGCACATCGTATCTTTCCTCGATGGTGTGGATCAGCAGATATTCGTCATCCGTATGGAAGAATTCTCCGCAAGGTCCGCATGCGTCGATTATAGGGGTGCCGGCAAGGGATACAAGGCTTGCGTCGGAAGCTCCTGCAACATCTATGAACCCTATGTCCAGACCGAGCTTTTCAGCTTCTTCATTCATTATATCTATCATTTTCTGAGTTTCAGGTATCATTACCATAGGCGGGAATTCGCTGAGCTTGATGAATTCGTTCTTAACTTCCGGGTTGAACGGATGATCCATCAGGTAACGAACGCCTTCCTCGATCTCATCTCTGTCCTCAAGAGTAAGGAATCTGTCGTCAAAGATTATCTCGCAGTCCTCTGCGATAACATTTGCAAGAACGCCGCCGTTGATAACATCAACATTTACTGTAACACCCTTTTCAGGCTTGTTCAGCTTATGCAGGGCAAGAACCCAGTTGGCTGCTTCTTCGACAGCATTGGCGCCTTTTTCAGGAGCAATGCCCGCATGGGACGGACGGCCCTTGAATTTGATCTTGATCTCGCCAACGCCCTTACGGGTCTTAACGAACCTGTGATTAAGACGGCCAGATTCCATGTCAAAAGCGTATTTTACTTTCTTTGAAATTTCGGTAAGAGATTCGCCCGAAATATATGAACCGCCTTCTTCGTCTCCGTTATTAACGATAAGGATCCTTGCGTCAGGATATCTTTCTCTGAGCTCCAGCGTCAGATAAAATGCCAGCAGGTCTCCGGCTTTCATGTCTGCTACGCCTGGTCCTTTGGCCTTGTCGCCGTCGATGGAGAAAGGACGCTTGGCTACTGTGCCTGTGTCAAATACGGTGTCGTAATGGCCTATGAACATGATGTCATACGGTTTTTCTTCTCCGGCCACTTCCTTAGGATCTACGGTTGAAGCCACTATGTGGGCCAGTTTTTCTTCTCCCTGATATTCAACATCTACATAAAGACCTGCGTCTTTGTATTTCTTTACCAGGTAATCTGCCGTTTTGTTCAGATTTTCAAAATCGTGAGTAAAGCTTTCGTGGTTAACCAGTTCTTCCAAATCTTTTAGATATTTGTCCAGATCAAATTTACTCATTTTACCTACTGCGCGAATTGTTTGTCGCGCGTCTCCTTTCCTTTAATATTTAGAAATAAGGTATTTTTCTTAAACCGTCCCGGCGTATGCCGGTCCGGACTAAAGCAACGGCAATTTCATCAGCACTATAGTAAATACCACCATGCCGAAAAGAGCAAACGGATAAGTCGCGCCATATCCGGATGCAGGATCGTCGCTGCCGCAGGCGTCCGTGGCAGCTCCAAGGCCAGGGGTCGACGTCATGCCGCCGCATATGGCTCCTGACAACACGATCCAGTTGAGCTTGAAAACATAACGCCCTACGATAAATCCCGCCATGATGGCTATAGCTCCTACTATCAGACTCTCAAGGGCAAGGACTATGCCCGAGTGGATAACGGCGTCTATGGCTCCGTATCCATAGTTTAGCCCTACGATAGACAGGAAGAAAGTAAGTCCGAATTCCCTGAGCATTACAAGGGTTTTTGGATCCATCCTGAAGGAGATCGGTCCAATCTTTCCTATGTAACCCAGAAGCAGGGAACCGATCAGCACGCCGCCTGTGGATTCAAGGCTGACATAGCCCAGAGGCCCCATGTATATCTTTATGGAGCCGATCAGATATCCCACAAGACACACCAGCACAAAAGAGGCTATGCTGAAATCTGTGGTAGGTATCTCCCGTATGCCTGATACGCTCCGCGCTTCTTCTATCTCTATCTTATATCTGCGTTTTTCCTCATCCAGGTCGAACTTGAATATCACATTCAGGAAATTGACAGCAAGGATGACGATGATCACCCCGAACGGATATGCTACCGCCGATCCTATCCCCACCTGGCTGACAGCTGAATTGACAAAGTCGGTCTGCTGCTGGGCGGTCAGTTCAGTCAGTTCGCCGGCGTCAAGATCGGCGTATTTGCTGTCCGTCTTAAGAACTGAAACGACTACTTCTTTTTCTTCCTGGCTAAGCTGCGGATAGTTCTGCGCCATATCGTCCGCTCTGTCTTCTGCTGCTTCCAAGCTGGCGGCAAGTCCGGGAGAACTGGTCATGGCTCCTGTGTATACTCCGGTAACGGCAAAAGGGTTGGTATCTTTTACTATTGCCGTGCTCAGATATGTTCCTCCTGCGCCCACAAGGGTGATAAGGAATCCCAGGATAATAAATTTAGGTCCGTATTTCTTTATGATAGCCTTGAGATCCTTGGCAGCCAAAAGGCCCACCGTGGCCACAAATATTATCAGGGAAGCGGAAAAGAACAGCGTGTTGATAACATTGCCTCCGTTGGACTCCATTATCTGAGTGGCCGCACTCATACCGGCTGCATTCTCGTCTCCTGTTTCATAGATCCTCTGTGCCAGGGTATATGCTCCCCAGCCTACCAGAAGTCCTACAAACAGGGCTCCTGATGATCCGAAATTAAATTTCCCGAACTGTATCTTGCCGAAAAGCAGACCTAACCCCGCTGTTATAAACAGCAGGATAAAGGGATTCAAGATAAAATTCATGAAATCAAAGTTAATGATCGACATAATAACTCCACCTGAAAATATATGATTTCTGTCTGGTCTTATCTGCTGCCCGCCTGTCTGGCGATCTGGCGCACCTGCTCATCATGGAGAGCGATCCTCTCTCTGTAAAATTCCGCAACTGTAATCTTTATCCTCGGTATAACATAAAACAGAGGCAGACCTAAGGCCAAAAAGCTCAGCAGGATCTCGTCAAGAAAACTTAACACGAGCAATACCAGTTTGACTTTGTATCCTTTCATAAGCACTTTGCTGATCTTTACCGCATCAGGCGGCTTTACATGGGGAAACTGTGCTATTACATATGGCGCCAGCGCATAGTTTACCACAGCGACGATCCCCGGTACAAACAGCAATGCCATCCATAGTATGGATTTCATTGCCATATACAGTCTCAGCAAAACAGAGTTAAACCAGTATTTTTTAAATCCAAACAGCACATCGTTTCCCGGGCGCTTACCCTTGAGCCACAATAGCAGCCATCTGTCATATCCCAGCTCCACAAAGCTTCCGACCAATATAGACAAGAGCAGATATAAAGCAAAGATCATATAAGTCCACCACAGCACCGTCCCAAGGTTACCCGATACCGATCCGCTTCGCAGCACCCCTGACAGTGCCACTATTATACCCTCGGTACATGTAAAGGCAAAAAGGCTTACGCCTCCGAGACAGATTGTTATGATGGACAGGTTGATAGTGTCTGTCCTGCTCATTTTAAGAGCTTTCAAAGCATTTCTTTTTATTTCTTTATTGGCAGGCAAGCTTGCTTTTCCTCCTCTTACATATAATGGTGAGGATAACAGGTATCCTCACCATTATATATATTTTCACTGCTGTGTTCAAGCTGTTTAGAACGGTCCAATGGCCATCACATCGGATGCGATTACCAGGCCCAGTCCTACCACATACTCTATTGCCAGGAACTTCCACCAGAATTTTACCCATGTTGCATACGGGATACCTGCCATGGCAAGTCCGGCGTGGATGTTTCCTGAAGTTGGCGTGAACGGATTTGACAGGGCGTCGGATATGATATATACCTCGACAGCCGTCTGTCTGGTCAGTCCTGTCAGGTCTGCAAGAGGCGCCATCAAAGGAATAGTTGATGAAGCCTGACCGGAACCGGACGGGATTATGTAGCTGATGATGATCTGAGTTACATACTGTCCTACTACAGCCATTACATCCGGAAGTTTTTCCAGTACGCTTACTGCTGCGTGGAGGATAGTGTGGATCATCTGAGCGTCTTCCATTACTACCAGGATACTTCTTGCGAAACCTACCATCATGGCGCCTACCAGGATGTCCTTCATACCTGCTACCAGCTGATCGCAGAACCAGTTGATGGCAATGCCTTTCTTGAAGATGATGGTTACGATGAAGCCCATCAGCAGGAATACGCCTGCCAGCTGCTCAAAGTACCAGCCATAAGTGAGAACGCCGTACATTACTACAACGATAGTCAGCAGTACTACCAGCAGTATCAGCTTACGAGTGGTGTTGAATTCCGGCAGACTTGAGAAGTCAACCGCAT
Organism: uncultured Eubacteriales bacterium; assembly: GCA_900542565.1. Taxonomy (GTDB): domain Bacteria; phylum Bacillota; class Clostridia; order Peptostreptococcales; family Anaerovoracaceae; genus Fimisoma; species Fimisoma avicola. The sequence goes on from UQOC01000047.1 coordinate 15,852, forward strand.
TGTTCTGAGCAAAGATCTTATCCTGTTCATACATGAGGGATCTGGTCTGATCTTTTTCCAGTCTCTTGGCATAGTAGATCAGGATAGCGTCGATAGTTACAATAAATACTACCAGTCCAACGATATGGAACTGCATTCCTGAGAAGATCGGCAGTCCGGCGATTCCCTGAGCTACGCCCAGAGTGAAGGCGTTGGTTGTAGCTCCGGCGAAACCGGCAGCTCCGGCGCACATTACAACTCCTATGGTGATAAGTGAGTCGTATCCGGCGCCGATGAAGATCGGTGCAAGGATAGGTATGAAGCAAAGCAATTCTTCATATGTTCCTACTGTGGATCCCAGTATAGCAAATATGGACGCAATGATCGGGATGATGAGGAACTTCTTGTTGCCCAGCTTGATTATGAGCCTGCCCACACCTGCTACTATGGCTCCTGTTTCATTTACGATGTAGAATGATGCCGTTGAGAGGAAGATACAGAACATGATGTCCGGAACTGCTTCCATACCTCTGATGAACGAAGTGATATATTCCATAAATGATACCGCATGATCTTCTTCCATCAGGGCCCAAGTATCAGGATCGATTACTTCACGGGTAGCCATGGAGCCGTCTGCTGCTTCGTATTCGATCGTAGTCATCTGATATGACGAAGAAGGAATAACATATTACAGAATCGAGAAAATTAGTGCAAGAATCATCATTACAGCAAAAGGCTTAGGGAATGCTATCTTTTTCTTTTTGATCGTTCCACCTGTATTAGCTTCCATTTTTTCTCTCCTTTTTCTAATATTTTAGAAACTGTCGGCGGCTTTCTGCCTTTCTCAGGAAATCCGGCTGAAATCCGCTGTCCAGTCACTAACTGGATCAGAATCTACAAATCCTTTAAATCGTCCCCTATGATCCCTATATCAACTGATTTTTTTTCCTGTTTGCTGAGCAAGGCTTTAACATCCTCGCTGATATGTATGTCGCCGCTCTTTTTAATATTAGCCTTTCTCATCCTCGCCCGTTTTGCGGCTCTTTCCAATATCACATCCTGAAGGAGTTCGGCGTTTTCCCTCTGGTCTTCGGTGAAAGCGTAGATATAGCGTTCTCCGTTTTCACCTGTTATGGTCATCTCGTTGAATCTTGCTTCTGTTTTTTCCTCTTGCTTGCGCGGGTTGATAACACATCTGCGTACTACTTTGCTGAGCTGGCAGTCGGTTATGGCTGCGTACCTCCATATATGACTTCCGTCGGCGTACTCTGAATCAACCAGCGAATGCACCTGGGTATATGTAAACATTATGGTCTCATCGAGCAGAAAAAGGGTCATCTGATAGTTGGATGACCTTGCGGTCTGGTCTTCCTCGTCCCAGCGGAAAAGAGGTTCAGTTTTGATCGGCGATACCGTATACCCTGTGATCACCATGGATTCAAGGTTTTCAAGGTCTTCTTCGTCCAGGTTCAGTGCTTCCAGAGCGTTTTTGAGAAGCTGCGTCCTCTGCATCAGCTTATCTGCCGATTCATCTATATACTTTCCGTCTACCTTGATAAAATTCGGCTTAAGGAGAGTCCATACAGCCATCGCCGCAAATATCACCGCTATGACCATCCAGATCCAGCCGCCTTCTTCTCTGCTGAATCCCACACTCCACATAAGAAAAGCCAAAATAGCCAGCAGAAAAACCGATGAACTAGCTCTTTTACAAAAATATAGCAGATTCTTTTCGTCGTAGGTACGATCCATCTATTCCTCCTGCTGCCCCAAAATATTTAAAAACAGTGGATTCTATTTTTTTCTGTCCGTTCTTTGTTTTCATTTTAACACTTGATTATGATAAATCAACAATTAAATTGATATGTTTCTTTATTGACTTGCTAAAAGTTAAGATTTTGCACAGATGATTTTCTTTTTTCCCACGAACCCATCCACATGGCCTGCAGCAAAAGGGCCGTACTGCATACCCATACGGCCCTTTCCGAAAGCCATATGGAGATAAGAGTTCCGGGAACTGCTCCGATCATAAAAGAAAAAGTAAGGATAAAGAAGATAAAAAATGTTTTAAAAGATCTGCTGTCCCTTGTTGTCAGGAATCCATACAGTTTCTGGCCCACATTTCTTATGTTGCCTGTACATATGGTCGTATTATGAGCAACCCCCATACAGGTTCTGAACAAACAGAGCTGAAACCCCATGACAAATGAAATGAATACCGTTACAGCTATATTAGCTGTCCCTGCCGGAACAAAACCTACAGCAAACAGCATGGCGGCTTCAAGCACCAGTGCCTTTTTTCTCCAGTCGCCTTTTTTGCCGGCAGTGCTCACCAGCTTTTTCAGCCACTGGCTGAATACGGCCCCTGAAATACAGGCAAGCACAGGCAAAAAATACAAAAGCGCACCTGCCCAGTCACCAAGGGCAAGGCTTATGCCCAGATGAGACATGTTCGCCGTATGCATGTTCGCCAGTATCCCATCTCTTGTCATATATGTATATGCGTTCATGTATCCGCCTATCATTGTTATGGCAATTAAAAATGCCGGACGTTCCCAAGCCGGATAATTCTGCTGCTTTTCCAAAATTCCTCCTATATAAATATGTAATGGAAAATTTCCGTTAAAATATGACAGCCCGTTGGGGTCGTTGAGAAGCCCTCTGGGAGGCTCAAGATGGAAATGCTGTTTCTTT
>UQOC01000048.1 GCA_900542565.1 uncultured Eubacteriales bacterium
GGGGTCGGTGGGGGCATGGAGGGAAGCGCTGAGGGACGGCCCCTTGCCGTCGACGACGAGCAGGTCCACGGAGTCGCCCAGATAGCGGGCGTTTTTGATAAGAAGAGAGGACATCGGCGATCTCCGTTGTTAGAGGTTGTCCTTGATGTCGGGACGGGTGGCGAGGAGGTAGAGAACGGCCATGCGAACCGAAACCCCGGCGGAGACCTGATCGAGGATCAGCGACTGGGAGCTGTCCGCCAGGGCGTCGGAAACGTCGAGTCCGCGCAGGATGGGGCCGGGGTGCATGATGTGTGCGCCAGGCCTGGCCAATTCCATGTGGGCCGTGGTGAGGCAGAAGCGTTTGGAATATTCGCGCAGGTCGGGGAGCAGGCCCGCCTGCTGGCGTTCGAGCTGGAGGCGCAGGCACATGACGGCGTCCATGTCGCGCACGGCTTTCTTGCTGTCCGTGTAGACCGTGACGGGCCAGTTGTCCACGCCCGCGGGCAGGAGGGTGCGCGGGGCGCACAGGCTGACGTTCACGCCGAGCTTGGTGAGCAGCAGTACGTTGGAGCGGCAGACGCGGCTGTGGGCGCAGTCACCGAGGATAAGCAGGTTTTTGCCCTTGAAGGCGTTCCGGTCGTGTCCCCAGACCTGACGCAGGGAAAAGGCGTCGAGCAGGGCCTGGGTGGGATGCGCGTGCCAGCCGTCCCCGGCGTTGACCACGCCGCAGTGCAGGCGTTCGGCAAGGAACTGGGCCGCGCCGCTGCTGGAATGGCGGATGACGATGACATCGGGGTTCATGGCCTGGAGGGTCAGGGCCGTATCCTTCATGCTTTCGCCTTTCTGGAGGCTGGAACCGGATTTCGCCAGCCCGAAGGTGTCGGCGGAAAGGCGCTTGCCTGCCATGTCAAAAGAGGTCTTGGTGCGGGTGCTCGGTTCGGCGAAGAAGAGGACGACGCTTTTTCCCTTGAGGATGGGGACTTTCTTGACTGGCCGGGAGTTGATTTCGTGCAGGTTTGCGGCAGTATCAAGCAGGTGTCCGACGCCAGGGTGGGCGACACCATCACCCTTGAAAGCGACCCGGCAGACGAAATGCTACCGGGCTACAAGAAGGCCCAGTCCATGGTATACTGCGGTATCTATCCGGCCGAGGGAGAAAAATACGAGAATGTAAAAGACGCGCTGGAAAAACTCCAGGTCAACGACGCGGCCTTCAACTTTGAGCCGGAGACTTCCACGGCGCTGGGCTTCGGCTTCCGCTGCGGCTTTCTGGGACTGCTCCACATGGAGATCATCGTGGAAAGGCTCGAAAGAGAATTTGACCTGAGCGTCATCACCACATCTCCCAGCGTGATATACCGGGTGGTCAAGACCGACGGCACTGTGGAGATGATACAGAACCCGACCAATCTGCCGCCTCAGCAGGAGATAAGCTACATTGAGGAACCCATGGTCAAGGCTGACATAATGATACCGAAGGAATATGTGGGCAGCATAATGGAACTCTGCCAGGACAGGCGGGGCAAGATGCTCCATATGGAATATATAACCGAAAACCGGGTGCAGCTCCACTATGAGATGCCCCTCAACGAGGTCATATACGATTTCTTCGACGCCCTCAAATCCAAGACCAGAGGCTACGGCTCCCTTGACTACGAGTTTACCAGATACGAAAGGTCCAATGTGGTCAAGATGGACATCCTGCTCAACAAGGAGCTGGTGGACGCCTTTTCCATGATAGTCCACGAGTCAAAAGCCTATGCCAGAGGCCGGTTCGTCTGTGAAAAGCTCAAGGAGATAATCCCTATGCACCAGTTCGAGGTCCCTATCCAGGCGGCCATAGGACAGAAGGTCATAGCCAGAGAGACGGTCAAGGCCTACAGAAAGGATGTCATCGCCAAATGCTACGGCGGCGACATCTCCAGGAAGAAAAAACTGCTGGAAAAGCAGAAAGAGGGCAAGAAGCGCATGAGGCAGTTCGGCACCGTGGAAGTGCCGCAGGAAGCCTTTACAGCCGTGCTCAAATACGACGAAAACAAATAGGATCTTATAAGGACAGACGCAACAATGGCCGCAGGAATATATATCCACATACCCTTTTGCGTGAAGAAATGCAACTACTGTGATTTCTTTTCGCAGCCGGTGGACGATGAAAATATCATAAAATCATATACAAGAGCCCTTTTAAAAGAGATTGCTTTTTATGGTGAAAAGTACGGAAAAAAATTTGAAGCCGATTCTGTTTTTTTTGGAGGAGGTACTCCCAGCCTGATCAAGCCGTCTTTTATCGCCAGGATCATTGAGGACCTGAGACAGAATTTTGATATAAAAGACGACGCAGAAATATCCATGGAATGCAATCCTGCCACGGCCGATGAGGAAAAGCTGGCAGCATACCGCAAGGCAGGCGTCAACAGGCTGAGCATAGGAGCCCAGTCCTTTGACGATCAGGTACTGAAAAAACTTGGCAGGATCCATACGGCTTCAGATATTACGCATACCATAAAGGCAGCCAGAAAATCCGGATTTGAAAATATAAACCTTGATCTGATGTTTGCAGTTCCGGGCCTTGATGGGAGAAAATGGCGGAGCACGATCAGAAAGGCGCTTAACGCCCAGCCGGAGCATATTTCGTTTTACAGTCTTGAGATAGCACCGGGGACACCTTTTTACAATATGGTGAAAGACGGGATCATGGCGGAGACTTCTCCTGCTGCGGACAGGCGCATGTACAGTGTCGCTCTTGACGAACTGGAAAAAGCCGGATATATCCATTATGAGATATCCAACAGCGCGCTACCCCACAAAGAATGCAGGCATAATCTCAAATACTGGCGCTTCAGCGACTATCTGGGGTTTGGAGCTTCTGCCCATTCCTTCATGGGAGGAGTAAGGTTTTCCAATATAGCCGATATAAAAAAATATATACGGGTCATGGAAAACCAGGACCTGGCGAGGAACTGCCGGCTGGGAGGTTCGGAAGTGATCGGAGCAGACTGCGTAGACTGGTTCCATGTGAACACTGTCAGAGACAGCGCCGGGGAATATACATTCACTGCGCTGAGGACGAGACGGGGAGTGATACTCCCTGAATTTGCGAAGAAATTCAAATGTGAATTCTGGGAGATGTTCCTTGAGGAAAAGCCGGAGTTCGAGACATTTGTGCGGCAGGAGTATGCAGTTTCCGACAGCCATCACATAGCGCTGACAAAAAAAGGAATAGACATATCAAACAAGATAATGGCCTTGTTTGTATGACGGAGGAAAAAATGAAGAAATACATAATGGCGCTGGATCAGGGAACTACCAGCTCAAGATGCATAATTTATGATAAAAAAGGAAATATAGTCAGCCTGGCTCAAAAAGAATTTACGCAGATATTTCCCAAAGAAGGCTGGGTAGAGCATGATCCAATGGAGATCTGGTCTACACAGATGGGAGTTGCTCAGGAAGCTCTGCTGAAAGTGGGGTTTACATATAAGAATATAGAGGCCATAGGGATAACCAACCAGCGTGAGACGACCATAGTCTGGGATAAAGAAACTGGAATGCCCGTATATAACGCCATAGTATGGCAGTGCAGGAGGACAGCAGACTTTTGCAGCAAACTCCAGGCAGAGGGCTGCGGCGATACCATCAGGGAAAAGACCGGACTCCTTATAGATGCCTATTTCAGCGGTACAAAGCTGAAGTGGATATTAGACAATGTGGAAGGCGCCAGACAGAAGGCTGAAGCAGGACGGCTTCTTTTCGGCACGGTGGAGACATGGCTGATATGGAAGATGACAGGCGGCCAGGTACATGTGACCGATTATTCAAATGCTTCCAGGACTATGATGTTTAACATCAATACCCTTACATGGGATGACGAAATACTCCGTATGTTGGAGATTCCTGCGTCCATGCTGCCGCAGCCGGTGGAGTCCAGCTGCATATACGGGGAAACAGATTCTACTATCTTCGGAGGCCCCATAAAGATAGCCGGTGCGGCCGGCGACCAGCAGGCGGCCCTTTTCGGGCAGACATGCTTTGAACCCGGTGAATGCAAGAACACATATGGCACGGGATGTTTCCTGCTGATGAATACTGGAGACAAGCCGGTCTTTTCAAAAAACGGCCTTGTGACAACGGTGGCCTGGGGGATTGACGGGAAAGTCAGTTATGCTCTGGAAGGTTCTGTGTTTGTATGCGGAGCGGCCATACAATGGCTCAGGGATGAGATGGACATACTGGAAAATTCTTCTGACTCAGAGGCCATGGCAATGGCTGTAAAAGATTCCCTTGGATTATATGTGGTGCCTGCGTTTGTAGGACTTGGCGCGCCTTACTGGGATCCTTATGCCAGAGGAGCTGTCTTTGGGATAACCCGCGGAGCCGGTAAGGAACATCTGGTAAGGGCGACTCTGGAGTCCATGGCATATCAGACCTATGACCTGATAAAGGCCATGGCAGATGATCTCGGCAGCAGGTTCCTTTCGCTGAAAGTGGACGGCGGCGCCTGCGCCAATAATTTTCTGATGCAATTCCAGGCAGATATCCTGGATTGTCAGGTAAAAAGGCCTGCCTGCGTAGAGACCACTTCACTGGGGGCGGCATATCTTGCCGGACTTGCATCCGGATACTGGGAGAGCAAGGAAGATGTACTCCATAACTGGCAGGTTGACAGGATATTTGAGCCGGATATGGACGATAAAAGGCGGACTGAACTTATCAGCGGATGGAAAAAAGCTGTAAGCCGTGTAAGAGACTGGGCTAGGTGATCTTTATCACAGCCCGCTGACCGCAGCATGGGCAGGTCAGATACGAGAACTCCGGATATAACATCAAAAATATGAAATGTAAAAAACAAAAGCCGGGCAGCAGACGGGGAGAATCTGCCCGGCTTCTTTTGCACTGCGCCGCCTATGCCTCAAATGTCGAAACAATAGTTTTTCTTGAAAAAAATGTCGTAATGTTATACACTATCCACAGGTAATATACAGGAATCAGATTCAGAAAGGAAAATTTTAAAATGGACAATAACAAGAACACCTTATCTATCGCAGCGCTGGTGCTGGGTATAGTCGGGATCATATTTGACTTTATTTATGCCATCGTTGGTCTGGTGGCCGGCATAGTGGGCATAGTGCTTGCCGTGAAGGCGAGAAAGACAGAAAATGCTGTAGGGATGGCTACAGGAGGGCTTATCTGTTCTATCATAGCTGTTGCCCTGGCTGCCATAATGGTCTTTGTGGCCATCTGCACTGTAGGCCTTTTCGCTACTGCTTTGTATGGGATGATGTAAAAAGAAGTCTCTGGACTTCTTTTTTTGTATGCCCTGTCAGCAAAGGTGAACTATGGATTTGAAAAGATGTCTTGCAGCATTGGGATATGAAGCAACATGGTATTCGATTTTAGGCTGTGCCGGTCTTGCCGCAGCTTTTTTGCTGTGCTACGCAAGGAGACGCCGTTTTGGAATACCTGGAGATGATGTGGTGAACATGACGGCCTATGCCATATTGGGATCCCTTGCAGGGGCAAAGCTCCTGGCTCTGGCCTGTGCGGCTCCTGATCTGATACAAAACTGGGACAGGATAGTATGGAATCTGAAAACGATAGAAATACTTATCGGTACCGGATTTGTCTTTTACGGCGGGCTGATAGGATGTATCATAGCGATCCGTATTTACTGCCGGACTTACGGGACGGACCTGGAAGATTCCCTTGAAATGACAGCGCCGGCGATACCGCTTTTTCATATTTTCGGACGGATAGGATGCTATACTGCCGGCTGCTGCGGAGGTATAGGCGGTTTTCCTCTGCAGCTTGTGGAGGCGGCCATAAACCTTGTCATATTTTCGGTCCTTATAATGATCCAGAACAGGGGGGCATTTAAGGGAAGGACCATATATTGCTATTTTATCATGTATCCGGTATGCAGGTTTATCCTGGAATTTTTCAGGGGAGATCCGGAAAGAGGGTTCATCGGGCCGCTGTCCGTATCTCAGTGGATTTCCCTGATTTTTCTTTTCATCGGGGTAAAAAATCTTCTCCCGGTTTTTCACAAAAAACACACAAAAATATTCTAAATATCTATTGACAATACGGGGCCTGAGTAGTATCTTATATTTAGTGGTTAGCACTCTATCAGTGCGAGTGCTAACAAAAAGGAAGGAGGAAGCTATGGATCTGACAGAACGCAAGCTAAAGATATTGCAAGCTATCATAAGCGATTATGTCAAGACCGCCGAACCGGTGGGCTCCAGAACTCTTTCCAAAAAATATGATCTTGGCATCAGTCCGGCGACCATAAGGAACGAGATGGCAGATCTTGAGGAAATGGGTTATCTTACGCACCCTCATACTTCGGCGGGCAGAGTACCGTCAGACGCAGCGTACAGACTATATGTCAATGCGCTGATGGAAAAAAAAGAACTTTCCAGAGAAGAAAAAAATATCATAGCCCAGAGACTCCGCTCCAATGTGAACGAGTTTGAAAAGACCATAGAACATGCGGCCAGCGTGCTTTCGGAGATCACAAACCTTACTTCGTTTGCATTGACTCCGGCGCAGAACAAAGATGCCCTCAGGTTCATCAACCTTCTGCCGGTGGATGAAGATACGGTGGTCATGATGATCGTTGCAGAAAGCGGCAAGATATCCAACAAGGTCATACATCTGAAAGTACCTTATACAGAGGAGAATCTCCACCTTTTGTCCAAGGCCATGACATACAATTACAAAGGCAAGAGCATAAGCCAGGTCCTTACCGATAATATAATAGAGAATTTCCATACTGATATAGCCGCCATGAGCGGGCTGGCAAAGGATGTCATGCCAAACTTCATGAGGACTCTGGAAGATATGTTAAATGTCAACCTATATATGGAAGGGCTGACCAATATCTTCGATATACCGGAGTACAGCGACCTTAAAAAAGCCAAGAGCTTCATCGAGATGCTCAGCCAGAAAGAGGATTTTACCAGAAAACTCATGGAAAGAGAGGACGGTGTGATCGTCACCATAGGCGAGGAAAACGCAGACGATATAATGAATGACTGTGCGCTCATAACCGCCACATACCATGTGGACGGCAAGCTTGTGGGCAAGATCGGTGTCATAGGGCCGACAAGGATGCGGTACGGAGAAGTTACTTCGATAATCGAATATCTGACCGATAATTTAAGCAACACATTTAAACTGGAAAGCGGAGGTAATGAGGAAGATGAGAGATGACGCCACCAAAAAGGGGAAACAGGTAGAAGACAAGGAAAAAGAGACCGAAGCCAAGACAGCTGACGCAGAGGCTGAAAAGACATGTGAGAGCATTCAGTCAGACGAAGCTGATAAAGACGAAACGGCAAAAGAGGAACCTGCCGGAACAGCAGAGCAGGACGAAGAACCGCACAAGTCGGAAAAGCCAAAGGAAAACAGCGAGGAAGAAGCGCTGAACGCCAAGTATCTGAGGCTCATGGCCGATTTCCAGAACTTCAAGCGGAGGACCGAAAAAGAAAAAAGCGACATTTACGCGTTTGCCAATGAGAAGATCATAAGCGAACTGCTTAATGTGATAGATAACTTTGAAAGAGCTCTTGACGCAGGCAATGCGGAAGACAGCTTCTACAAAGGAATGGAAATGATCTTGAAGCAGCTCCAGGGAGTGCTTGAAAAAGCGGGAGCCAGCGAGATCGCGGCTTTGGGAGAGGAATTTGACCCTAACTTCCACAATGCCGTAATGACTGAGGACTCGGACGAGTACGAAAGCGGAAAAGTCACGGAAGTCCTTCAGAAGGGGTATGTTTTAAACAATAAAGTAATCAGACCTTCCATGGTGAAGGTTGCAAAGTAACAGGAGGAAACTGAAATGGCAAAGGTAATAGGTATTGACTTAGGAACAACAAACTCTTGCGTCGCGGTTTTGGAAGGCGGCGAACCGACAGTTATAGCTAATTCGGAGGGAATGAGAACCACCCCGTCCGTAGTGGGATTCAAGAAAGACGGCGAGAGGCTCGTAGGTGAGACTGCCAAGAGACAGGCCGTGACCAATCCCGACAGGACCATTTCTTCCATAAAGAGACATATGGGTGAAAACTATAAAGTGACCATTGACGGAAAGGACTACACACCGCAGGACATTTCCGCCATGATCCTCACCAAACTTAAAAACGATGCTGAAAGCTATCTGGGAGAAAAGGTAACGGAAGCTGTTATAACAGTACCGGCTTACTTCTCAGATGCTCAGAAACAGGCCACCAAAGACGCCGGAAGGATAGCCGGACTTGATGTTAAGAGGATCATCAACGAGCCTACAGCCGCTTCACTGGCCTACGGCCTTGACAAGGAGGAAGGCTCCCACAAGATCCTGGTATACGACCTGGGCGGAGGTACATTCGATGTATCCATCCTTGAACTGGGAGACGGAGTATTTGAAGTGCTGGCCACCAACGGCGACACTCACCTGGGCGGCGATGACTTTGACGAAGTCATCTTGAACTACCTGGCAGACAATTTCGCCAAGGAGCATGGCGTTGACCTGAGAGCCGACAAGATGGCTCTCCAGAGACTGAAAGAAGCCGCTGAAAAGGCCAAGAAAGAGCTTTCAAGCTCACAGACCACCAACATCAACCTGCCGTTCATCACGGTTACGGCAGACGGTCCTCTCCACATGAATGTGGATCTGACGAGAGCCAAATTTGATCAGCTGACCGAACACCTGGTACAGAGGACCATAGAGCCTATGAAGAAAGCCATGGCTGACGCCGGCGTTACCAACGCAGACATCTCCAAGGTGATCCTGGTAGGCGGTTCCACAAGAATCCCGGCAGTTCAGGAAGCCGTAAAGAAAGTTACCGGCAAAGAGCCGTTCAAGGGTATTAACCCGGATGAGTGTGTAGCCATCGGAGCAGCTATCCAGGCCGGCGTACTGACCGGAGAAGTTCACGATGTACTGCTGCTGGATGTAACTCCGCTGTCCCTGTCCATAGAGACTCTGGGCGGAGTAGCCACCAAGCTCATCGAGAGGAACACCACAATTCCTACCAAGAAGAGCCAGATATTCTCCACAGCAGCCGACAATCAGACTGCCGTTGATATCCATGTAATGCAGGGTGAAAGAGAAATGGCCAGAGACAATACTACCCTGGGAAGATTCCAGCTTACCGGCATAGCTCCGGCTCCTCGCGGAATCCCTCAGATTGAAGTTACTTTCGATATCGACGCCAACGGTATCGTAAATGTAAGCGCCAAGGACATGGGAACCGGCAAGGAACAGAGCATAACCATCACCTCATCGACCAACCTTTCCGAGGATGAGATCCAGAGGAAGGTAAAAGAGGCTGAGCAGTATGCCGAAGAAGATAAGAAGAGAAAAGAAGAAGTAGAGATCAGGAACAGGGCTGAATCCCTGATATACGAAACCGAGAAATCAGTAAAAGAACTGGGCGACAAGCTGTCCGAACAGGAAAAGACCGAGATCAACGACGCCAAGGATCAGCTCCAGGCCGTTATGAACAACGGAACCGTTGATCAGATCAAAGAGAAGACAGAAGCCCTTACAGAAAAATTCCACATCATCTCAACTAAACTTTACCAGCAGGCTCAGAACGCCGGAGCTGCCGGAGCAGAAGGAGCAGCAGGAGCCGGCCCTCAGGGCGGAGCTGCCGGAGCTCAGAGCGGTCCTGCCGACGACAATGTTGTCGATGCCGATTATGAAGTAGTGGACGACGATAAGGATAAATAAAATAAAAAAATCCCGCTGATAAAATCGCCTGCGGCATCTGATCCACAGGCGATTTTGCGGCGTATGCAGAGGTTATGATATGGCAGAAAAAAGAGATTATTATGAAGTGCTTGGCTTGAAAAAGGGAGCCAGTGAGGATGAGATAAAGAAGGCTTTCAGAAAGATGGCCATGAAATATCATCCTGACAAAAACCCGGGTGACAAGAAAGCCGAAGAAAAGTTCAAAGAGATAAACGAGGCTTACAGCGTGTTGTCTGACCCTGATAAAAAGAGCAAGTACGACAGGTTCGGCCATGCAGGAGTAGACCCAAACGCAGGTTTCGGAGGAGGAGCCGGCGGCTTCAGCGGTTTCGGCGGATTCGACGATATATTCGACATGTTCGGAGACATGTTCGGCGGCGGATTCGGAGGGAGTGCAGGCCGCAGGAGACAGGCAAACCAGCCGAAAAAAGGCAGAGACCTGCAGAAGGCTATAACCATCACCTTTGAAGAAGCGGCATTCGGTACAAAGAAAGAAGTTGAGATAAGTAAATATGTTACATGTACTACATGTAACGGGGAAGGGACAAAACCGGGAACATCCAAGAGGACATGTCCGAAATGCGGAGGTTCCGGCCAGATCTCGCAGACACAGAGGACGCCGTTCGGTCAGTTCCAGAGCGTGACCACCTGCGACCAGTGCGGGGGAAGCGGCAAGATAATTGATGAGCCTTGTCCGGAATGTAAAGGAACAGGCCGTGTAAGAAAGAACATAAAGATATCCATAGACATCCCTGCCGGTGTGGACAATGAGAGCGTCATTCCCATCAGAGGGCAGGGAGAACCAGGGACCAACGGCGGTCCAGCCGGAGATCTGTATATAGTGATCTCCGTAAAGCCACACAAGCTGTTTACAAGACATGGAGACGACCTTTATATCGACATGCCGGTAAGCTTCGATCAGGCTGCCCTGGGTGCGGAACTGATAGTTCCTACCTTGGAAGGAAAAGTTTCCTACAAGATCCCGGCGGGAACACAGCCGGGTACGGTATTCAGGCTCAGAGATAAGGGCATCAAACATCTTCGCCGTGAATCCAAGGGAGATCTTTATGTGAAGATCAACCTGGAAGTACCGACCAAACTCAACGGCAAGCAAAAGAAAGCCATAACCGAAATGGCTAAAGTTATCTCAGAGGATTGCTACCAGAAAAAAGGCGGTTTTGCAGAAAAACTGAAAGAGATGTTTAAGTAGACAGCCGCAGGGCGCTGCGGCACATTTGCAGCGGCAGGTCCCGCAGCCGGCTGGGCCGGCTATTGGGGACGGCCACGGAACGACACTGAAAGAAATAGATTTTCAAAGCAAAAAGACAGAGAAACTGGATCTTTTCTGGCTTTTTGCTTTATTTTTTGCCGGGATCCCGGCAGATCAAGGCGTTTGAAAAAACGATAAAAAAATAACAAATATGAGGCAAAAGTATTGATTTCAATGCAAACCCATTATATAATGAAAAAAATTCTGTATTTCAGCGTATTATTTTGCGGATTTGAGGTGAACGCCATGAAAAAAAGAGTTTTACTTATTGTGCTGGTCCTTGTACTTGGACTGACCGGATGTGCATCCCAGGGAGTCAGTATAACGCCAATGGAAGTGCCAGTAGAGACTGCAAGGGACGATGAGACAGGGATCTCCAACGAACTGTACCTGTGTTACGCCAAAGACGGCCATGTGATAGTGGCCAATATCATCAGCGACAGCCACCGGGATGACGGGCAGGGTATCGCGCAGAACCCGGAAACATGGACAGAAGGCTTGTACATCCTTTCGGACGACGGAGAGGGATATACCCGTTATGGCATAAGCGGGAACAGGAGCGTGTACGATGCCGTGCCTTATGACGAAGGAATACTGTGTGTCACCTACGCCTGGGCGGATAATGCGTCAGGCAGCTCAGACGCTGACTACAGGTGGGAACTGATATATCACGACGGCAGAGAAGAACAGCTGATGGACGGGGGATATACCTCCTACGAGGCATTGCCGCAGATCACCCTGATGGGAGAAGCTCCGGTATATATAAGCGAAAACAACACCGCCGTGACAAGATCGGTGACTGTGCGGACCATAGAGGACGGCAGTCCGCGGGTGATAAAGGACTTTGACGGTTACGGGTTCAATGATGAGATCAGCTCAAATGCGGAGGCATACTGCTTTGAGATATATGAACCGCATGTCCTGCAGCCTGTCCTGTGCGCCGGCAATATGGACGGGATATTCTTGGAAAAGGAACTTGAAAAATGGTGCAATTCATACGGCGTCACGGGGGACCGGATAATATGCTCGCAGGGAAAGAAGCTCGGCAATAACACCGTGTTGGGCATATCCCTTGACGGCGACGATGACATAACCTTTGAAAAAGCCAAGTGGTGGTTCAACATAACCAGCGGAGATGATAAGACCTGCCTTGCCGTTGACTCCATATCGACCATCTACAGCATAGATATTGAAAACGCTTCTATAGAACCGTTGGAACTGCCCGGCGGATACGAGGACCAATGGCTGACAAAGTCAAAGGTCTTAGGCGGGGACAGCGGCGGAGGCTATGTGGTGCTGGTGGATAACAAAGAACTCTACAGCCTCCAGCTGTGATCCGGCGAGATTACAAAAAACAACCTCGGAGCAGAGACATGCTCCGGGGTATTTTTGTGCAAAGTAATTGCATATTTTCCACGGCGCTTTACTTTGATAAATAATAGATAAACACATGGAATTTCAACGGTTGTAGCCATTTTTGCCTTGCATTTTTAACCGGAAACTTTTATAATATTTATAATCTGTCAGAGATAGATAAAAGCCATCGGCATATGGGTAACATGCTTACCGAAAAAAATTATCAAGGAGAAAAAATGAAAAACAAAGTGATGACTGCCCAGGAAGCAGTAAAAGACATCAGAGATGGAGCAACCATAATGGTGGGCGGTTTCATGGCATGCGGTACTCCGGAAGTGCTGATTGACGCCCTGGTTGAGAAGAATGTCAGAGATCTGACCATAATCTGCAATGACGCCGGCCTGCCGGGAAAAGGCGTTGGCAAACTGCTCAGCAATGGCCAGATAAAAAAACTTATCGCTTCACATGTGGGCTTGAACCCGGAGGTCGCCCAGAGGATGAACACGGATGTGGAAGCAGACAAGCTGGATTGCCAGCTCATCCCACAGGGAACCCTTGCAGAAAGGATACGCTCAGGGGGTGCAGGAATAGGCGGTTTTTTGACACCGACAGGTGTAGGGACTATAGTGGCCGAGGGGAAACAGGTCATAAATCTTCATGGAAGAGATTATCTTCTTGAGGAACCTCTACGCGCAGAATTTGCTCTCATAAGGGCTTCCGTCTGCGACGAGTTCGGCAACATCCTGTATAACGGGACTACGCAGAACTTTAACCCGATCATGGCAACGGCAGCCGATTATGTCATAGTCGGCACATATGAGATAGTCCATACGGGAACGCTCGATCCAAATCAGGTCAGGACATCGGGCATTTTTGTGGATGCGGTAGTTGGAGGTGAAAAGACATGGTAGACATGAAGGAAAGAATAGCCAGAAGGGTGGCAAAGGAGCTTAATGACGGTGATGTTGTAAATCTGGGCATAGGCCTGCCGACTATGGTTGCCGAATGTCTGCCGGAGGGGGTAGATATAATCCTCCAGTCAGAAAACGGTATAATGGGCATGGGCAGCGCACCCATTGCGCCTGACCCTGATGTGGTCAATGCAGGCGCCCAGTTTGTATCGATCCTTCCGGGAGGACAGTATTTTGACAGCGCCACCTCTTTTGCCATAATACGCGGAGGTCATGTGGATGCTACTGTATTGGGTGCTCTTGAGGTGGATCGGCATGGAAACATCGCCAACTGGATAATACCGGGGAAGATGGTGCCGGGCATGGGCGGCGCCATGGATCTGGTGGTAGGAGCGAAAAAGGTGATAGTAGCCATGCTCCATACCCAGAAAGGAAAGCCAAAGATTTTGGAAGAATGCAGCCTCCCATATACTGCTGTCGGCTGCGTTGACATGATAATAACGGAAATGGGCGTAATGCGTGTCACGGAAGATGGCATCGTCCTTGAGGAACTCCATCCCGATTATTCGCTGGAAGATATAAAAGACGCCACCGGATGCGAGCTTATGATTTCAGATGGATTAAAGCCAATGGAAGTATGACAGGGACAACAAAGTGAAAAGACGCCAAAGGGAAAAATATTTCCTGAGGCGCCTTTTTTTATAAAAAAATACACATTTTCCTTGACTATATTGTTACTATATACTTTACAATCAAAATGTAAAGGACTTAGACGCCTCGGACGCCTATAAAAAAGAGGTGAAACAAATGTGAAACTGAGTTTTGGTACCAAACTTTCTTACGGAGTAGGCGCAGTCTGCGATAACGCACTATATATGCTGGCAGGTACATATCTGCTTCTTTTTCTTACGACAGTGGCCGGAGTTAATCCTGCGGTAGCAGGAACGATTTCTGCCGCAGGCTCGATCTGGGAAGCAATGTGCGCACCTGTAGTAGGATTCAAGTCCGACAATGCTGTTACACGATTCGGAAAAAGAAAACCTTTCCTGATGGCGGCGGCATTTCCTGCGGCGATAGTCACCAATCTTCTTTTTACAGCCGTTGATGCGTCGCAGCCGGTTAAGATATTTTATTACATGATCATGGTGATCTTATACTGGACCAGCTTTTCAACATTTTTCGTGCCTTATCTGGCATGGGGGTCAGATCTCACCGACGATTACAATGAAAGGACAGTTCTCCGGTCGTATTCGTATTTTTTCAATCAGGTGGGAATGTGCATAGGAATGGTGCTGCCGACAATAGTCGTTGACTATTGCATGAACATGGGCAAGACGGTCCGGCAGTCATGGCAGATGGTAGGAATAATGGTCGGCATATGCGGAGCAGCAGCTTTGCTCATATGTTCGCTGACCATCAGAAAAGATGATGTAAAGGATTTTAAGAAGCCGAAAAGAAAAAAACAGGCTGTCATAAAGGTGCTGCCTTCAATATTGAAGGGTTACTGGAGCATACTGAAATTAAAGCCTGTAAGATTGATCATAGGAGCAAGCCTGGCTTATCTGATCGCAAACATAACATTTTCATCCGACAGGGTCTTTTTCATGACCTTTAATATGGGGATGAACGAGAAGGCCATTTCAGCAACTCTGCTGATGATAACCATAGCAGGTGTGGCGACGGTGCCTTTTGTGTCGAAACTTGGGACTCGTTTTAACAAAAAAGATCTTTTTAAAAATGTGATGGCTGTATGCGGCGTGCTCTTGATGGCAGCAAAGTTTGCAGGAGTGGAAAACTATCCTGTGATGATCGCATCATGCCTGCTGTATGCCGTTGCAAACGCTTTTTACTGGCAGCTGATGCCATCTATGATATATGATGTGTGCGAAGTTGACGAGCTGATGTCAGGAGAAAAACGCTCCGGCACGGTGATCTCACTTCAGGCGCTGTCAGAGTCGGTTTCGATCGCCGTTGGCTTGCAGATGCTGGGAGTGATCCTTGAAATGGCCGGATTTGACAGCGAGGCGGCTGTACAGCCGGATACAGCACTGGAATGGGTAGAGAATGCCTTTGTACTCATACCAGGAGCCGCAATGATGGCAGTTGCACTGATAATGAGAAAATTCCCGATGACTAAAGAAGTCTTTGAACGGGTAAAAGATGCACTGGAAAAGAGGGAAAAGGGAGAAAACCCGGATGTGACCCAGCTTACCGAAATATTCCGCTGACGGAAAGCGGTGCAAGAGCTAAGATAAACAGAAATTTGAACTCTTCATAAATAAATTCTACAATCCCCGGAGTCTGTTGGTAAAACATAAGCTCCGGGGATTGGCCTAGGTACAGGCCATTTTCACCGGAGCTGTATCATGCGTATGGAAAGCCGTACAAGATAGTTGTAATAGCCTTCGGTGGACAGATCGTCCAGAATGACATCTTCAAAGAAATCATCTCCCAGCGCATAGCCGTGCTCTGCGGCATATTTCAATATTTTAAGGCAGTTGAGGCCGATGTTTTCGTAGCCGTGATCGTCATATATAACAAGATACGAGCCGGCTGGCTCCATGACAGCCTCTTCAGGCGCAATGGACTTTTCTACAACTGTATAAAATTTAGAATAGCTGTGTCCTGATTCTGTTATGCTGCTTACCGGGATCATGCTTCCTATGGGACAGGCGCTGTATAAATTCAGCCTTGAACAGTGTTCCAGATGGGTACCGATGGCTGTGGTGACTGCTGCCGTATCATCAGGGCCGTGATATTCAGAGACGATCATATGCCTGTCAGGAAACTCCTGTACTGAAATGATGCCGGCAGATGCAGCGATGCCTTCTCTGGTGGTCTGTATCCTCTTGTCAATATATTTCGCTGACCACTGGAGAGCCTTTATTTTTTTATCTATTTCGGCTTTCCGGGATTCCATCAGTGATATGAGCGACTGGGGAGACCGGTTGTCCATGTGGCGCCGGATTTCTTTTATATGGACGCCAAGATCCCGGAGCATGGAAATGACCGTAAAAGTTTCTATCTGGGTATAGGAATAATAGCGGTATCCGTTTTCTCCCACATGATCCGGGCAGAATATGCCCTGCTGGTCATAGTAAAAAAGGGTTTGCTTGCTAACTCCGCATATGGCGGCGAATTCGCCGGTGGTAAAATAATCTTTTTTCATTGGCACACCTCCCGATTTTGTATATTGTATCATGGCCCGGGGGCAAAAGCAATGAGCCGCAGTGGGGCGTTCGGCGGTCTGGCGGCATGTAACATATTGCGACGATATACGGGATAGGGGTATATGAACCCCGAAAATACCGAAAATGTTGTATATTTTTTGATCTGGCGATGATTTAGACAACATTTTTGACTGACCCGGATACAGGCCAGCCGGACAATGGAAATAAATGGAATATTATGGAAGCGAATCCGGTCGAAATCTGTCGAATAATATCGAAACTCTCGAGGATGTAAGTATATAGCGGATAAGATACCCCCCTCCCTTTCCGCATTTTGTTGTATTTTTTTGACGATATTGCGATTTCAGACAACATTTCTCGAAGACTTCCCAAAGTCCGGTAGTTTTTTCCGGATAATATGCTATACTAAAGAAAAAAGGAGGTACCATATGCTGTTTATCTGTTATACAAAGTGCGGAACCTGCCGCAAAGCGAAAAAATGGCTGGACGATAATGGTTATGAATATGAAGAAAGGGATATAAAGACACAGCCGCCTACATATGAGGAACTGAAAGATTGGCATTCTTTCAGCGGACTTCCGGTCAAGAAGATGTTCAATACCAGCGGCATGCTATACAAATCAATGGATCTGAAGAACAAACTGCCGCAGATGAGCGAAGACGAGCAGCTGCGCCTGCTGGCAACTGACGGTATGCTGGTCAAGAGGCCGGTAATAGTTGACGGAGAAAAAGTCAGCTTTGGTTTTAAAGGCAGCCTTTAGGAGCCTGAAAATACGGGAGGCAAGATGAAATATATTCAGACAGATATAGAAGCAGAAGAGGAAATGCTGGAACCGCTGACCGGTTTCCTTCTCAGCCACGGGATAACCGGGACCGCTGTGGAGGATCCGGCAGATCTTGAACTGATCCTGAATAAAGAAGAGGACTACGAGTGGGACTATATTTCAGAAAAAGTCATGTCTATGCGGGATAGCCGACCCCGGATAACTTTTTATCTGGAGGACAGCGTAGAAAACCGTCTGCTCGCTGCAAAGATCGCAGAAGAGGCTGGACAGATGTTCCCAGGGACTGATATCAGGATCACCTGGGAGGATGACAGCCTTTGGAAAGACAAATGGAAAGAGTATTTTAAACCTGCCCGGATCACAGACCACCTTACGGTAAAACCCACATGGGAGGAGTATCATCCGCAGGAGGACGAACTGGTCATAGAGATCGATCCGGGGATGGCCTTTGGGACCGGGACCCACGAGACAACATCTCTGTGCCTTAAGCTTATGGAGGTCTGTCTGCTAAAGGAAGGAAGATCTTCCGGCAGAGAAAAAGTACGGGATCCCGGAAAAGGATGCACCCAGGATCATGACCGCTTTACAGAAAAAACTGACGGACCAAGTGTACTGGATGTAGGCTGCGGATCAGGGATACTTTCCATCGGAGCGGCCCTGCTGGGGGCAGAAGAGATACTTGCCATTGATATCGACCCGGAAGCTGTCAGGGTAACAGAAGAAAATGTCAGGCTCAACCATGTGGAAAAGCTGGTGCGTGTCCGGCAGGGAAATCTGGTGGATGGCATTGACTTCAAAGCTGATCTGATCGTGGCAAATCTTATGGCAGATCTTGTAATGGAGTTAAGCGCTCATGTGGCGGGACACCTTTCTTTGGGAGGTGTGTTCATCTCATCGGGCATACTGGTTGAAAAAGCGGAAGAAGTGGCTTATGCAGATGTGGTCAAGGAAATGGAGCAGGGGTTCCAGGGCTGGGAATATAAATTCAACACCGTGGCAAGCAGCCGTGG
>UQOC01000049.1 GCA_900542565.1 uncultured Eubacteriales bacterium
CCTGTCCGCGGCCGATACCTTTCTGTTCTCTGGTAATGCAGATGGAACCTCCGCCTATGCCGATCTTGACAAAGTCAGCGCCGGCGTCAGCCAGGAATCTGAATCCTTCTCCGTCTACCACATTTCCGGCTCCCACCTTTACATCGTCGCCGTACTTTTCTCTGATCCAGGCGATGGTCTCAGACTGCCACTGGCTGTAGCCCTCGGAACTGTCTATGCAGAGCACATCGACACCTGCCTCGATGAGGGCAGGAACTCTTTCTTCATAATCTCTGGTATTGATGCCTGCTCCAACTATGTATCTCTTCTGCGGATCGAGGAGCTCGTTAGGATTTGATTTGTGCGAATCGTAGTCTTTGCGGAAAACAAAATGGCTCAGTCTCTGGTTGTCGTCGATTATGGGCAGAGCGTTGAGCTTGTTGTCCCAGAGGATATCGTTGGCTTCGCTTAAAGTTATGCCTGTCTTGCCATAGATCAGCTTTTCAAACGGCGTCATGAATTCACTTATCTTCGTATCGGGAGACATACGGCTTACTCTGTAATCACGGCTGGTGACCAGTCCGAGGATCTTTCCTTCGGCTGTCCCATCGTCTGTTATGGCTATGGTGCTGTGGCCTTTGAGGGCTTTCAGTTCCAGTACATCTTTCAGCGTCTGGTCAGGTCTGAGGTTGGAGTCGCTGGTCACAAATCCTGCCTTGTGAGCCTTGACTCGTCTTATCATTTCAGCCTGCTTTTCTACGGGCTGAGAACCAAAAATAAAAGAAATTCCGCCTTCTTTGGCCAGCGCAATAGCCATCTTCTCTCCGGAAACGGCCTGCATGACAGCGGAAACCAATGGAATGTTCATCGTTATCTTCGGTTCTTCTCCTTTTTTGAATCTGGTGACCGGTGTTTTGAGAGACACATTTTCAACTCTGCACTCCTTGCTGGAATACCCCGGCACAAGAAGATATTCGTTGAAAGTCCTCGATGGTTCGTCAAAGTAGTATGCCATTTTTTTCTCCCTTCTTTACTGTGATCATCTATAGAAATAGACGGCCGAAAAAGTCTGCCGCCTTTTTATATTTTCGTATATTGTATCCTATTTTATGACATTTGACAAGGGGATTTGAGGGTAAAAATCCCCTTAAAATCTCTCCTCATTGCTATCTCACCGCCGCACCTACCGCAGCACACATGAAGGCAAAAAGCCCGCACAGCAGCAACAGGCTGTCTACTCCCATGAGATACAGGAACAACACGATCGCTCCTGCTCCGATCAGCATAGATATGCTGTATATTTTCCGTGATCTGTGTCCGGCCTCTCTTGATAGCAGAAAAACAATCCCCGCTATGGCCAGAGCCACGGCAAGGCCGAGCCATAGTCCGACCAGCAGACTTCCCTTTTCAAGCAGAACAACCCAAAGGGCAACTATGACGGTTACCGGGCTGATAAGGGCTGAAAGCAGCCGGGCTTCTCTTTTATTCTGCTTTTCCATCTGAGAAGCGCTTGTCAGCACATCCCTGATCTCTCCCGCTGAAAAAACTTCTCTTTTCGTATCATCTCTTTCGGATTTCATCAGTTCAGGCACGGATATGTTCAATGCTTCCGAAAGCGGCACGAGAAAGCTTATGTCGGGGAATCCTTTTCCCCTTTCCCAGCGGCTCACCGCCTTATCTGTCACCTGGAGTTTCTGCGCCAGTTCCTTTTGCGTCATATGATTATCCATGCGGCACGCCGCGATGAATTTTCCAAACTTTTCTGTATCCATATTCTTCACCGCCTTTCGCCTGTATATTAGCATATTGCGGAAAATTTATAAACCGATGTATCGTTTACCTCCTATTTAAAATACCTGTTATATTCCCTGAACATATGATTTTTTCTCACATTGCTCGGCTGTTTATACAGGTCATGGAATCTGTCCGCGATCGCCACGGAAAGCAGCCCTTTGCTTATATAAAACTCATATTTGCCCTGGGCGAAAGGAAATTCCCTTACTTCAAACTTTGCCCCGTCGTTGTTCCTGACCACGACCTCGCCGAAATATATGGACATGGCGCTCTCAAATTCATCTCTGGAAAGCCCGGTCTTTCTGAAGCTGCCGGTCTCGTAGAGGTCAAAGTATATTTTTTCCAGTTTTTTCAGGCTCTCCACCGAATAATCCAGAGTAAAAAAGTTGTATTGAGCGCACTTCTTTTCAAATTTGCCCAGCAGTTTATCTTTATATGTGAAAAAATATTTTTCCGCCTCTTCCATGCTCTTAAACGCAGTCAGCTTTTCTCCGTACCTGAAAGCTGCTTTTAGGCCCAGTCTTGTCATATTTCCATGTCCTTTTCCATATCAAGTATAAAATCTCCGAAATCTTCCGCTGCTCTTTCAAGCTGCACATACTTTTGTCCATCGTATTCAAGTATCACCACCGCAGGTTCTCCGCCTCTTGGATTTCTTTTTCTGATCTTCCGCCGGCGGTTGTATAAAACTTGCATTTCTTTGCCGTTTCCATCGCTTTTTCGTAATTTCCCCAGCTCATCTTGCTCCTCATTCTGGCGGTAACTGTTCTTTTCATCTTACTATCACCATAACCTCTTGTCCTGCTCTTGTCAACGCCTTTTCCGTTGGCTGCCCCGCCGATTCTCAGACCGCTCTGCCGATTCTCACAAGATCAGGGTTCCTGCTTTGACTCTGCGGAAAGGGTGGGTACACCCAAAATAGGCAATTTCTCTTTTCCAGGGGGATAAGCTACACCGGAAATGAGTTTTTTCCCCTTTCCAGGGGGAGTGACTACACCCGGTCAAATTGTTTTTTTGATTTTAGGGGGATAAAAAATGGTCTCATGTGACTAAAACCTCTGTATTTTGACAACTATTGTTGTCATTGTTGAATTCACTTAGAAATTTGTGTCCCCCTAAATGGACCAAAAACTGTATTTCCGGTGTACTCCCTCCCCCTAAACCAAGATAATCTGCCTGTTTCGGTGTAAAACGGTTCCCGAAGAATCACCAGATGGCACCTTCCGCGTCCACCACCGGTCCAGGCCCGTCATCCGCACTCCCGCAGCCCCGGCATTCACGGCCAACCCAGCCCCGGCATGCACGGCCAACCCAGCCCTGAAATGCACGACAAACCCTGCCCCAACGCTACCTGATCCTCAACGCTCAAAAATCTCCCCTGACGCAAAAATCCCCGAAAACCTTCACTGTTTTCGGGGATCTTATCTTAAACTCTATCTGTATCGCACGCCAACGGGCTGTATTACATCATTCCGCCCATTCCGCCCATTCCAGGCGCTCCGGCAGGAGCCGCAGGAGCTTCTTCCTTTGCGTCAACTACGCCTGCTTCTGTGGTCAGGAGCATAGCTGAAGCTGAAGCCGCATTCTGGAGCGCTGATCTTGTAACCTTGGCAGGATCAACGATACCGGCTTTTATCATGTCTACATATTCCTCAGTAGCTGCATTGAAGCCAACACCTTTTTCTCTCTTCTTAACTTCAGCAACTACTACGCTGCCTTCAAGGCCTGCGTTTTCAGCAATCTGGCGAACAGGTTCTTCGAGAGCCCTCTTGATGATGGCAGCGCCCGTCTTTACATCGCCGGCAAGGGTATCAACATAATCTACAACGGCAGGGATGGTGTTTACAAGAGCAACACCGCCGCCTGCTACGATACCTTCTTCAACGGCTGCTTTTGTGGCGTTGAGAGCATCTTCGATCCTCAGTTTGCGCTCTTTCAGTTCTGTTTCTGTAGCAGCGCCGACTTTGATGACGGCAACTCCGCCGGCCAGCTTGGCAAGTCTTTCCTGAAGTTTTTCTTTATCGAATTCGGAGGTTGTTTCTTCGATCTGTGACTTCAGGCTGTTCACTCTTGCCTTAACGGCTTCCTTGTCGCCTATGCCGCCTACGATAACGGTATTGTCTTTGTCAACTTTGACAGTTGAAGCTGTTCCCAGCATATCCATGGTGATCTCCTTGAGCTCGTAGCCCAGGTCGCTGGCGATAACAGTACCGCCTGTCAGGATAGCGATGTCTTCCAGCATGGCTTTTCTTCTTTCGCCATAGCCCGGAGCCTTAACTGCAACTACATCTATAACGCCCCTCAGTTTGTTTACTACCAAAGTAGCAAGGGCTTCGCCTTCAACATCTTCGGCGATTATCAGGAGCTTGCGTCCCTGTTTCATTACCTGTTCGAGGATAGGTACCAGATCCTGGATGTTGGTGATCTTCTTGTCAGTGATGAGGATCAGCGGATTTTCCAGATTGGCTTCCATCTTCTCTGTATCGGATACCATGTAAGCTGACAGATATCCTCTGTCAAACTGCATACCTTCAACTACTTCAAGAGTAGTTCCCAGGCTCTTTGATTCTTCAACGGTGATGACTCCGTCTTTTCCCACTTTTTCCATAGCCTCTGCAATGAGCTGGCCGATCTCTTCATCAGCAGCCGAAACAGCGGCTACCTGCGCAATGGATTCTTTGGTCTCAACAGGTTTTGCTATCTTCTTGATCTCGTCGACAGCCACATCTACAGCACCCTGGATACCTTTTTTCAGTTCCATAGGGTTTGCTCCGGCTGCTACATTCTTGAAGCCCTCTCTGATTATGCTCTGGGCTATCAGAGTAGCTGTAGTTGTTCCGTCTCCGGCCACATCGTTGGTCTTGGAGGCAACTTCCTTAACTACCTGAGCTCCCATATTTTCAACAGGATCTTTCAGTTCGATCTCTTTTGCGATGGTAACACCATCGTTGGTGATCAGCGGTGAACCAAAGGATTTGCTGATAAGTACATTTCGCCCCTTAGGTCCTAAAGTTATCTTAACAGTGTCAGCAAGCTGGTCTACGCCTGCCTGTAATTTGCGTCTTGCGTCTTCTCCGTAAAAAATTTCCTTTGCCATTTTCTATACCCCTTCCTGATTATTCCATAACTGCCAGAATCTCGCTCTGGTGCATGATAGTATACTCTTCACCCTGGTATTTGATCTCAGTACCGCCGTATTTGGAAAATACTACTTTGTCGCCTACTTTAAGCTCCATAGGCTCATCTTTTGTTCCAGGTCCTACGGCTACCACCTCAGCTACCTGCGGTTGTTCCTTTGCTGAACTTGTCAGGATGAGACCGCCCTGGGTCTTTTCTTCTGCTTCCATCTTCCTGATGACTACTCTGTCACCTAAAGGTCTGATTCCCATCATTTTATATCTACCTCCGTAAAATAATATACGCTTTCTTTTGTTGGCACTCATTATCTTCGAGTGCTAACATTATTTATTATACTCGCCAGTCTATGTATGTCAAGGGGCTAAATGGAATTTTCACAAAAATAACATCAAAGGCTTCTTATATAATAAAAGAGGTACTGCTGAGCTATGCCGCCATATTTTCCGAAGTGCTCCGCAGCGTAAGCCGCCATGGATTTCATGTCCTTTTCTTCTATGCCGTAAAGCCTGTTCATAACCCGGCGCATCCATACATCTATGGGGAATGCGTCAGTCCTTCCCAGACCGAAAAGACTTATGCAGGAGGCGACTTTCGGACCTATGCCGCAGAATTTCTGGAGCTGCCCTATCGGGTCCTCTGCAGCAGTCAGACGGGTCTGAACAGCATCAGGGCCTCCTTCTTCAATGAACTGGGCAGCGGCTTTCACCAGGTATGGAGCCCTGTATCCCAGCCTTATGGGTGCCAGGTCTCCGCCTGTCAAAGAGGCCAGTTTTTCCGGCGACGGTATGGAAAAGTATTCCTTTCCGCCGTATTCCCCTATCCTCTCTCCAAAAGCAGCGCAGAGAGCCTCGATACAGCCTTTGATCCTCGGTATGTTGTTGTTCTGTGAAATGATAAAGGAAACCACGCTCTCCCAGAAATCCTGCCTCAGTATCCTTATGCCGTATCCGTAATCGCAGGCTCCCTTTATGGTAGGATCGGCCTCCGAAAGCTCTGCCTTTATGACTCCGTAGTCCCTGTCCATGTCAAGGTATGGTCTCCATATGCTCTCATAGTCCTCCGGCGTGCAGTTATCTATTGTCAGGACGCCGCGCTCAAATGCCATGTTCACTGCCTTTCCCATGGCGGTCCCTGTGTAGCTGCCATCTTCCTGTCGTTCCCAGCGGAAACACTGTCCGCAGTCAAATATATGATCCAGATTGAAATCTTTTACATGATCTGCTGTGTATTTCATTTTTTCTCCTGTCCTGTTGGCCTGCCGCTGTTCCTGTGCGCAGGTTCAGTTTATCCCTCTCACTTCTATATCTATCTGTGCTATGTTAAACGCCGTCATTTTCTCTATCTGTTCTTCCACCGACTTTTGAAAATCCCTTGCCGATGGCCATACCGGATATCCTTTTCTTATTTTTATGGCAATTTTCAGCTTATACGCTTCCGGTTTGGGGTATTGCACGATATGTATCACCCTGCCTACGGCAGACATTTCATGGGCGAGGCACATGATTATGTCGTCGATCACCTTTTCAGAAACAAAATACTCTCCCATGTAGCTGTAGGCCGGCCTTACCACGGTCCTTTCGGCTGCAGCGCCTGTATCCTTGCCTCTGAAGAACTTGAGAGGATCCATAAAATATCCGGCAAATGTCCTCTTGAGCTGCAGCGCCGGTGCCGGTATGACATGCTTTCCGTACTCGTTCCTCTGCTTATGTGCCATCTCCCTTTCCTGGGGAGTTGTGATATCTTCTATATTTATCCGCCTTTCACTGTCCTGGGGCAGTGCCGGCAGCCCAAGCCTGTCGATGATCTTATCTGTCATCTTGTGGCTGGTCCCAAGAACAAGTATGCTTGCAGGATCCTGCTTTTTTATGGCATCCCTTACCTCATCTCTGATCTCATCGTTAAGGAACATGGCCGTCTTGACGGCGCCTATCTTAGTGCTCTCTCTTTTGGCTGAAATCCCGGCGATGACGCTGTTCTTGTATATGAAAAGCCCGTCGTCTATTATCCCTTCGATGTTCAGTTTCTTACACAGGTTCATTGCATGAAAGCTCTTGCCTGTCCCGCTCTTTCCTACCAGAGTATATACATCCATGACAAACTCCTTGACCAATTTTCACTTTACTATTATAATCTGCTATGCTATAATTGTAACATAAAAGATATATCTTTTAATAGGAGGATTTTATTTATGGCTTACAAAATTACAGACGCTTGCATCGCCTGCGGAGCTTGCGCAGCAGAATGTCCTGTTGAAGCTATCAGCGAAGGCGAAAACATCTATGTAATCGATGCTGATACTTGCATTGACTGCGGTTCATGTGCTGATACTTGCCCTGTAGACGCACCTGTAGAAGCTTAATTACATACTTACAAATGCAGAAAAAAAACGGTTTAGGAAACTAAACCGTTTTTTATTGGCATATTATCTGAGCTTTTGCCCTCTGCTTATAAAAGAGCTGTCCCATGTCAGGGACAGGTGTTTATTCCCCGTCTCCCATATAGTAGATCAGCGCATGAAGGCTGTCGCTCATGTGTACATTTTCAAGCGCAACATTTTCAGGCACATCAAGGTCTACGGCAGTAAGGTTCCATATGCCTTTGATACCTGCGTCAACAGCCGTATCAGCCACCAGCTGGGCCTTTTCCGCCGGTACGGTGATGACAGCTATGTCAACCTTTTCATTTTTGATAAAGTTGCTAAGAGAACCGCATGTCATGATCTGTGCATCTTTAAACTGTACATCGTGTATCTCTTTTATGATCTGCTTTACATCAAAGATCCCTACTATCTTGAAATTAGGTTCATTATTGGCCACATAGCTGGCTATCGCCTGTCCCAGCCTTCCGTATCCTATGACGACCATTTTATAGGTCTTATCAAGGCCCAGTATGTTGCCTATTTCTTCTCTGAGCTTGGTAACGCTGTATCCGTAGCCCTGCTGGCCAAAGCCGCCAAAAATATTGAGATCCTGCCTGATCTGTGATGCAGTATAGCCTATAAGGCCGCTCAGATCTTTGGAAGAAATCTTTTCAACGCCTTTCTTCTCCAGTTCTTTCAAATATCTTCTATACCTTGGCAATCTCCTGATCACCGCTTTAGAAATCTGTCTCTCGCTCATCGTTCCTTACGCCTCTGCTTTCCCGAAAAAAATATCTTCCCAAAATGGTCCATTTATATTTCGTTTAATGGAAAACCCGCGTTCTGCGGCGCGGGCTAAAATATCCAGCTATGTCAGTTCCAATTCTACTTGGATTCTTCCACATATTTGACAAGATCCCTTACAGTCTGGAACTTCTCAGCTTCTTCATCAGGTATCTCGATACCGTATTCGTCCTCTATGGCCATGATTATTTCAACGGCATCCAGAGAATCCGCTGAAAGATCCTTCATCAGGTTGGTATCCATAGTTACTTCCGATTCGTCAACCTGCAGCTGCTCTATGATTATTTCTCTGATTTTTTCAAAAACCATTCTTAAGCCTCCAAATTTGATTTCTTTTAGACTATGGTTATTATAAATATTTTCTTACCCTATTGCAAGATACTTTTTTGTTCAATTTGTGATTTTTTTAATAGATTTTCAAAATTTACATAAAAACTGCAGTTTATTCAAGCTCCATCCACTCTTCAAGAGCTTCGTCATGGCGCAGTTTATTTTCTTCCAGTTCACGGCTCAGGTCCGCAAGCATCTGATAGTCTGAGGCATTTTCCGGCAGGCATATGGCGGCTTCCAGTTCCTTGATCTTTGCCTCTATCTTTGAAATCTCATTTTCGAGATTTTCCCGGCGCCGAGTCCTGCGCCGCTGTTCGGCCTCTTTTTCCTTGTTGAGCCTGCGCTGCTCCTCGGCGGTAAGTGGCTGTACGCCCGATTCCTGAGGATCTTCACTGTCTGCGCTGTTTCCCATAGCCTCAAGATACTTTTTTCCGGACTCTATCTGTTCTTTCTTTTCCATATAGTAATCATACCTGCCAAGGTACTCGGTCACGCCCTCCGGCGTCAGTTCAAGTATGCGGTCAGGTATCTTCTGCAGAAAATATCTGTCGTGGGATACTATTATGGCTGTTCCCGGAAATTCCGCCAGAGCATCTTCAAACACTTCTTTTGATTCTATATCCATGTGATTGGTCGGTTCGTCAAGAAGCAGCGTATTGGCTCCGCCCAGCATCATCTTCAGGAGTGAAAGCCTTGCTTTTTCGCCGCCGCTCAGGTCGGAGACTTTAAGAAAAACATCATCGCCTCTGAAAAGGAACCGTCCCAGGACAGACCTCATCTTAGTGTCCGTATAAAGCCTGTAGGTTTCTTTCATTTCTCCGAGGACCGTATTGTTTGGATCAAGGAGCATCTGGCCCTGATCGTAATAGCCGAAAGTCACATTGTGGCCTATCTTCACCCGTCCCGAATCCGGCGCCAGCTGATTCATTATTATCTTCAGCAGGGTTGTCTTTCCAATGCCATTGCGGCCGACAATACAGATCTTTTCTCCTCTCTTGATGTCCATGTTCACATGGTCAAAAAGCACTCTCCTGTCTTTACCTATACCGAAAGATTTTTTCAGGTCTTCCGTTATTATGACATCGCCGCCTGACTGAAACTCCTGCTGGAAGCGTATTTTCATGGAGTCTTCGGCACTCTGGGGTTTTTCTATCCTGTCGATCATATCAAGGCGCTTTTCTCTTGATCTTGCCCTTTTGGCAAGATGTTCCGTGCCGCGCTCTTTCATGGCTCGTATGATGGCTTCCTGCCTGGCGATCTCCCGCTGCTGGTTTTCATAAGCCTTCATGTCAGCCTCAGCAAGCCGGCGTTTTTTTTCAAGATACTGGTCATAATTGCCGTCATAGGTTCTGAGCCTGTGATGCTCGATCTCAAATATCCGGTTTACTATCCTGTTGAGAAAATACCTGTCGTGGGACACTATGACCATACTGCCCCGGTAGGCAGAAAGATACTGCTCCAGCCATTTGAGCATGCCTATATCCAGATGGTTGGTCGGTTCGTCAAGGATGAGCAGATCCGGTTTTTCCAGCAGCAGAGCAGCAAGGGCCAGTCTGGTACGCTCTCCTCCTGAAAGGCTTTTGATCTTCTTGTCGTGGTACTCCGGTCCGAAAGCCATGGAAGTGAGGATGCCGTTCATCTCGGACTTATAAGTATATCCGCCCTTCCGGTCATATTCCTGCTGTAGGCTGTCCAGTCTGTGCAGCAGCCTTTCATCTTCCGGATGGGCCGCCGCCTGATCGGCTGCCTTCATTATCTGCTTTTCCATATCCCTGAGAGGCTCAAATATGCTTTCTATTGCCTCGATGACCGTCATGTCCTCCCTGAAAGTGTCACGCTGCCTCAGGTAGCCTATCCTCAGATCTGAAGGTACGAAAACATGACCTTCATCAGGTGCCAGCGCTGCGGTCATCATATTGAGCAGGGTAGTCTTTCCTGCTCCGTTCCGTCCTATGAGACCTATGCGGTCTCCGCTGTTTATATGAAAGTCTGCATCTTTTATTATAACATCTGTCCCGTATGCTTTTGTAAGATTGCTTGCGGATAAAACTATCATCTTCTTCTCCTGATCTCTTACATCAGCGTCCAGACTCAAAGCGGCAGGTTTGCATATGCGTCCATGTCAAGGCCGTCAGTTTTTCCTGCCTTGTATTTATAGTAAGCCGCGCATCCTATCATGGCTCCGTTATCTGTACATAATACAGGTGAAGGGATATACAGATCTATTCCTTCTTTCCGGCAGCTTTCCGCCAGCGCCGCTCTCAGCGCTGAATTTGCTGCTACGCCTCCTGCTGTCACCAGTTTGCCGTATCCGGCCTCTATGGCTGCGTTTACGGCCTTTTCCACTATGACATCGACTACCGCCTGCTGAAAGCTTGCTGCCACATCGGCTTTATTTATATCTTTTTTTGCCTGTCTGGCGCTGTTCATATAGTTGAGCACAGCGGTCTTGAGTCCGCTGAAGCTGAAATCGTAGCTGTCTTTTTCCAGCATGACCCTTTTAAAGTGTATGGCATTCGGGTCCCCATCCCTGGCCAGCTTATCTATCTTGGGTCCTCCCGGATAGCCAAGTCCCAGTACCCTGGCTACCTTGTCATAAGCTTCCCCTGCCGCATCATCTCTGGTCTGGCCGATGACATGGCATTGGGTATATGTGGCCATCTGTGCTATGTCAGTATGGCCGCCGCTGACGATCAGAGCCGTAAAAGGAGGCTCCAGGTTCTTGAACTCAATGAAATTGGCGGAAATATGTCCCATGAGATGATGTACTCCCACCAGAGGCTTTCCTGCTGCCATGGCTACAGCCTTTGCTGTGGCTATTCCTATGAGCAGCGCACCGACAAGACCGGGTCCCTTGGTAACTCCGATCAGGTCTATATCCTCAAGAGTAACTCCGGCTTCGTCAAGGGCCCTGTCCATGACTCCGTTGATGTTCTCAAGATGATGTCTCGATGCTATTTCCGGTACTACTCCGCCGTAGTTTTTAAATATATCTATCTGTGAGGATATGATGTTTGACAAAACTTCCCGTCCGTCTGCCATCACTGCGACAGCAGTCTCATCACAGCTGGACTCGAAAGCCAGTGTCAAAAATTTTCCGTCTTTCATCTTGCGTCCTCCGGCACGCTTTCTGCTGTGTTCCTCCACATTATAAAAGCGTCTTCTCCATTGTCCTGATAATACCCTTTTCTTTCTCCGGCGATCTCAAATCCGGATTTTTTATAAAGGCTTATGGCCGGCCCGTTGCTCTTACGCACCTCAAGGGTATGACTTTTTACCCCGTTTTCTTCGGTTACGCGGAGCAAAACCGCCAGCATTGCCTCTCCTATGTGCTTTCTCCTGTATTCAGGCGCTACCGCAACATTTGTTATGTGTCCTTCTCCGGCAATGTTCCATATCCCGGCATAACCGGCTATGACGGCAGGCGCAGGCTCTGAGGATCCTCCTGGCTGCTCGGCCACTATGTACAAAGCCAGCTTGTTTTTTACCACATCATAATATACAGAATCATATGACCACGGATCGGCAAAGCAGCGTTTTTCCAGTTCTGCTATGGCAGCCACATCCTTTTCCGCCGCCTGTCTGATTATAAGTTCACTCATGATCGTCTTTCCCTATGGACAATGCTGCAGGTCTCCTGAAATTCCGGATAAATTGCAGCATTTCTGCAATGCCGCCTGCCGACATGCCTGTCAAGTCCCTCATACCTCCGTAAAACTGCCAAGCTTAAGCTGACCAGCTTCCAGTTTCTGCTGTGCCTCAGCTTTACGCATATATTCAGGCAGGCATTGTTCCGGGTCTGTCAGGAGTTCTCCCTGCTTTATCTTTTCCAGAGCCAAAAGCCCTGCCGACGGTGCGTCCTGGTAACGGATCTCCTTCGGCGCAAAGAAATAATCTTCGCCGAGCCTGTACCCGCACAGTTCCAATACACCTGTTATCTTGCTTTCGTATGCGTCTATCCCATCTCCGAAAAATATGACCCGTTGTCCTGCAGCAAATACTGAGGCACGGAGATTTTCCAGCACATCGTCGATCATATAAGGCCCCGGTCTCATCGTCCCTTCGACCATGCCGTAGACCTGTCCCCGCCTGGCATTTATTACAGCGCATATCACCTTGCCTGCACAATGATCGGGATGCAAGCTCCTTTTCATCAGAAAGCTTTCCAGAGTGCCTACAGCAGCTATAGGCTTTTTCCACACCTGGCATAAAGCCCGCGCGGTAGTAACGCCTATCCTTATGCCTGTAAACGACCCCGGACCGGCTGATACAGCTATGCAGTCCGGTTCTACACCTGATCCTGCACCGTCTCCTCCTGTTATATCCTGAATCATTGGCGTAAGGTCTTTCAGATGATTTTTTTGCTGATCGGAATTTTTTTCCTTTAAGATCCTGTTATCTTCTAAAAGAGCTACGGAGCACAGCAGGCCCGTAGTCTCAATGGCTAAAATGTACATTTATAGGTCCTCTCCCCTTCTGAGGCTCCGTATTCTATGCATATGAACATAGAATCTTCCGGGAGCTGCGGCATTACCATATCAGCCCATTCTACCACACAAAGGCCGTCTCCGTCAAAATACTCGTCTGCGCCTATATCAAACAATTCCTCCGGATCACCGATCCTGTAGACATCAAAATGATACAATGGCATCCGGCCGCCATGGTATTCCCTGACTATCATAAAAGTAGGGCTGCTTATGTTTTCTTCCACACCGAGACCTCTGGCTATATATTTTGTCAGAGTGGTCTTTCCGGTCCCCAGATCTCCTATAAGGCCGATCACCTGTCCCGGCACAGCTTCCTGTCCTATTTTCAGTCCAAATTCTTTGGTTTCTTCTTCGTTTTTTATGTTTATCGTTCTCTTGATTTCCATTGTCCTAATTTTTGTGGAGGAAAGGCGATATCCTCTTGTAAACTATAAATGTAACAATGCTGTTGATACCTGCTTTTACCACATTAAACAGTATGATGAACGGCATGAGTCCCATTACCGCTTCCAGCGTAACTCCCATGAACATGGGCGTTATCCACATGTTGGCAAACACCATGACTGCTGCCATGGCTGCGGTCCCTGCTCCCAGTCCTATTATCGCATGAGCCTTTGTCTTGTGCCTTGCATATATTATGCTTGATACCAGCACGAGCACCGATGTGGCGATTATGTGCATGATAATGCCATAAAGGCCGCTGGCAGAGCTGACCGTAAGGCCCTGGATAAGCGATGTCACCACAGTCAGTATCAGGCCGGCCACCAGACCGAAAGCAAAGGCTCCCACAAGGATCGGGATGTCTGCCGGATCATATTCCAGAAACGCCACCGCCGGAAATATGGGCAGATGTATCACCATCACCAAAACTATCGATATGGCCACGAGCATGGCCATCTTGGCTATTTTTGCGCTGTTTGTCTTTTGATTTGTCATAACACAATTCCTCTCTTTTCTTTGATAGTTATAAAAGGAATCTGTCAGGAGCATAAGGAAAGCCTTGATACAAGGCAAATATCAAGGCTCTACAAATCGCACAACCGTTATCTCGATAACTTATGTCAGTTTGTTTCTCCCATCCGGACTATTACCGTCGGTCCAGGAATTTCACCTGGTCGGCTCGCATGACCCCTCCCCGCCTGCGCGGAATGGGGCTCCAGCAAGTTCGCGGACTCTACCGCCGGTGAGGAATCTCACCTCGCCCTGAAACAGATCGTATATACACGCTAAATATTATAGTCTTCCGAGGCAAGTTTGTAAATAGCCTCTGTATAGATTTTTGTCATAAGGTCAAGCCTTTCAAGTCTGATACACTCGTCTTTCTGATGCATAAGATCTTCATCGCCCGGAAAAAGCGCCCCGAAAGCGATGACTCCCGGCGTAGCCCTGGCATAGGTACCTCCC
This sequence comes from uncultured Eubacteriales bacterium, assembly GCA_900542565.1. GTDB lineage: Bacteria > Bacillota > Clostridia > Peptostreptococcales > Anaerovoracaceae > Fimisoma > Fimisoma avicola. The sequence goes on from UQOC01000049.1 coordinate 14,296, forward strand.
CCTATTACAAGTGGCTGCGACTTTTCATCACCTGTATTTTCTCTGTAGACGCTCATCAGTGTTTTCACAATGGGTGAATCTGCATCAATATAGATAGGTTCTTTATCCTCGGCCTTTACCAGTCCGATATTGTAATCACTGAGCACCGGTTCCATGGCGTCATATACCTGCTGCGCACTGCCGCTTACCGGATATCTGATGTTTATGGTCAGGCTGCCCATCTCTCCGTCAATTTCTGCCATACCCACATTGAACACCAGATTTCCGGAAATGTCGTCCCTGAAGTCTATGCCCAGATTCTCGCCTTTGAGGCAGAAACCGATATATTTGTTATAGAACTCTATAAAGTCATTCTGGTCCTCGTTTACGAATGTCAGCCTGCCCAGAAAGTCCATCATCACGGAAATGGCATTGAGTCCCTTTTCCGGAGCCGCTCCGTGTGCAGAGATGCCTGATACGGTTATCTCCATGGCCTTGCCTGCTCCTCTGCAGTTGATCTTATGGCCTGTTTCCTCTCTGTACCTTGCAACTGCCTCTTTAACGCCCTGATAGCCGTCACCTTTTGTGTTGTTTACCACCACCCGGCAAAAATCGGCTACGCTGTTGGGCGCATTGCCGCCTTTAAGGGATCTGAGGGTGAGGCCTTCTGCGGAAAATTTTCCGAACTTCTTTGCCAGACCGAAGATCATCAGTCCTTTTTCCCCGTTTATCAGCGGGAAATCCGCATCAGGCGTAAATCCGTAATCCGGCCGTTTTTCTTTTTCAAAATAATATTTGATGCCTTTCCATCCGCTTTCTTCATCCAGTCCCAATATCAGCCTTACTGTCGGCTCCGGGACGAATCCGGCGTCTTTGAGGGCTTTCATGGCATAAAGGCAGGAAATTACCGGTCCTTTATCGTCAAGGGTCCCACGGCCATACATCTTTCCATCTGCGATCTCGCCCCCGTAAGGTTCGTGGCCCCAGCCGCTTCCGGCCGGAACCACATCAAGATGCCCTATGATCGCCATGATCTTGCCGTTTTTTCCGGGAAGGTCAATATGTCCGCCATAATTGTCCACATTCCTGACTTCAAATCCCAGCTGGCGGCCTATCTCCAAGGTGGCCTCAAGGGCCTCCTGAACACCTGCCCCAAAAGGATATATCCGGCCGTCGCTGTCAGTCACCTGATCTTTTTCTTCGCTGTTTATCCTTATAACCTTTTGAAGGGATGCGATCATCGCATCCCTGTTTTTTTCAAGATATTTCTCGTATTCCATAAGCGAGTACCTTTACTGAACAGCTTCTACACCTTTGATCTCAGGATAGCTTTCTTTGAGTATCCTTTCTACAACTCCCTTGATCGTCATCTGAGCCCCCGGACACCCTGCGCAATGTCCCTGGAGCCTTACCCTTACGGTATTGTCCTCAGTCAGTTCAACAAACTCGATGTCTCCGCCGTCTCTCTGCAGGAATGGCCTGATCTGTCCTATCGCTTCTCTGATTTTTTCTTCCATTGTGTTCTCTCCTTCTTATATAGTATATGTTTCCTGGATCTCTCCATTGGTTATATAGTTAATGATAACATCCTTTGTCGCTTCGTTTGTCCCCTCATAGCTGATCGTACCCGAAGCGCCTTCAAATGAATTGAGATTTGCAAGGGCGTCACGGATAGCACTGCCTGCCGGGATACCTGTGGATTGGGCTTCTTCAAGAGCCTCCACATTTCCTCTGGTGGCTGCATCTGTCGTGTATTCCTCTGCCAGCGCCTCCGCATCGGTGGCCATCGTAGTATCGTAAGCATTCTGTATCGCAGTTATGGCCATCAGATATGCATCAAAAGCTACGGCTGTTGCCTCTGAAGGTTCAGAATCATCCCCATATTTTTCATGATACGCATCAAGAAATTCATCCTGCATCGTTGTCGTATGGACATTGGTGCTGTAATCCGAAGCATAGGCGATGTTAAGGTCTTCATTATCCTGTGCGAAGCTTATGAACTCGTCAGTATTCCATGAACTGGTACCCACGAACAGTATGCTCGACATATTGGCATCCTGCGCCTGCTGCAAAAAGCTCATGGCTACAGTGGGCGAAACATCAAGAAAAACAGCCTGAGCTCCTGAATCTATTATACCATCCAGGACAGCAGAATAATCACCAGAATTGGCATCCAGGTCAAAACTTCCGACTACACTGTCATTGTTCTCGGTTACGACTTTAAATCTGCTGGTAAATCTCGCAACTGTTGCGGTCGCCGTATCATCACCGGACATTTTGACCGTAGCCGCCGTGCTTTTGGCCTGCACCGTATACACAAAGTCTGCAAGAGCATCCCCCTGCTTGGTGTCCGCAAATGTGGCGCAGAAATAATATGGATTGTTTACGGTTATCAGCGGATTTGTACTGCTGATGGAAATGGCCGGCACATTGTTTGCTTTGACAGCATCCCCGGCCACCAAAGTGACCGTATCCCCATAACTTCCAAGGATGACGGAAGGGTTTTGGGCCATGAGTTCTTCTATTGCGGTCTCTGCCGCATACATGTCGGACTGGTTGTCAGCATAGATGAGCTCGACCTTTTTGCCGGCCACCTCAGGGTAGAGTTCATGTGCAAGCTCAATGCCTATCCGCTCCTCATTGCCCTGCTGCCTGTACTCACCGGATAACGGTTCATACACTCCTATCCTGATCGTACCGTCAGCCGCCACCGTCTCCGTACTGCTGTCCGAAAAAAAAGCATTCTTGAAGTTGTTAAAAGTCGTGCATCCCGTAGCCATCACGGCCATGAGCAGCACGCACACGATCATGATAAGTTTTTTCTTCATATATTTTCTCCAGTTTTAATTACACATAGCATTATATATTATTTTACTTTCAGGCAGATTTTTTCTGTGTTTTTTATGTGTATATTAGCTAAATATCACGAAAAAATTATACCTCAATATGGCCACATCATGCAACGGGTTTTTTATCTGGCTCTCCTGCCGCCTGATATGTTCTCATGATCCTGTTGTTTCCAGAGATCCATGATCTCCATATCAGGTCTTTTATATGAGTATTTTCATGTTTTTAGATATTTGAAAAAATATGGCTTAAATTATAAAAATGTGGTAATATATCTTTGTTAGTAAATTTAGATAAACAGGAGGAAATACTTATGAAATGGGTTTGCACAGTATGTGGTTATGTTCATGAAGGTCCTGAGGCTCCGGCCGAATGTCCTGTATGCCATGTTGGCGCTGATAAGTTCATCAAGCAGGAAGAAGGCAAGACTGAATGGGCCGATCAGCATGTTGTAGGAGTTGCCAAGGGCGTTGATGAAGAGATCATCGAAGGCCTGAGAGCAAACTTTGAGGGAGAATGCTCCGAAGTCGGCATGTATCTGGCTATGGCAAGAGTTGCCCACAGAGAAGGTTATCCTGAGATCGGGCTCTACTGGGAAAAGGCTGCCTGGGAAGAAGCTGAACACGCTGCCAAGTTTGCAGAACTGCTGGGCGAAGTAGTTACCGACTCCACCAAGAAAAACCTGGAAATGAGAGTTGAAGCTGAAGCAGGCGCCTGCGCCGGTAAGAAAGCTCTGGCTACAAAGGCTAAACAGCTTAATCTGGATGCTATCCACGATACAGTTCACGAAATGTGCAAGGATGAAGCCAGACATGGTGCCGCTTTTGAAGGCCTGCTGAAGAGATACTTCGGAAAATAAGCCTATTGCGGATTATACCCGCCAAGCATTGGAATTTCAAT
>UQOC01000050.1 GCA_900542565.1 uncultured Eubacteriales bacterium
AAACGAACTTCGTTAAAGGAAGGTACATCTGGAAGTTAGTTTTTCATTTCAAGAGGCTGTAAAAGAAGCTCCATGACACGAATCTGTATTGACCATAGAGGGGGTCATATAATATAATAGATATATTCAGATCAATCATTAAGCAATAAAAGGGGCAAAAAACGAGATTATGTCACAGAAAGGGATCGGGTCCAAAATGAAAGTCAGAGCTAAAGACTTTGCTTTGCTTGCGGTAATTTTCGCCGGACTTGTCATGATGGAAGTTGTTTTCAGGGGAGCGACCATCGGATTTGAGGCGACTGATTATCTTTTTACGGAAATTCTTTTGATAACATTGATGTCGCTGTCATGCGCATCCTTGATCTTTTTTTTCAGAACAGCAATACCCGGAAGAGGCGGAAAGATAATTTACGGGGCTCTTATTGCAGCTGTTACGGTTCTATTTTTATCTCAGACTGTATACTATACGATATTTGATACTTACTACACAGTGTATTCCTTTATGAACGGCGCACAGGTAGTGGAATTTATGAGCGTCATCATAAATGCCATATTCAGATGCATCATACCATTTCTGATGATAACTGCAGTCGGCGTGCTCATAGGGATCATAGGGTGCAGAAAAAATTTTGCACATGACATGCAGCAGGAGAGACGAAAAACAAGGGTCTTTTTTGTGGTATTGTCTTTGCTCCTGTGTGCAGGCACATTGAGCGGGAGCATACTTTTCAGCTCGGTAAAGGACGATGACCCCAAGTCCCCTTATCAGGCTCTTTACGGTACAGGAGAGATACAAAATTCGGTACGGTGCACAGGCCTCATCGGGGCCATGGGTATAGACGGCTGGAAACTGCTGGTAGGATTTGAACCCGATGTCGAAGTTGATGAACCATATGTGGAGCCGGAACCGGAGGATAATATCATTGAGAGCCTTGACTTTGCCCAGCTGGCAGAAAATGAAGATGACAAGACGATAAAAGTCATCCATGAATATTTCGGCAGCATAACACCGACCAAACAAAATGACAAGACAGGCATCTTCCAGGGGAAAAATCTCATATTCATTACAGCGGAGAGTTTTTCGGATATGGCTGTCGACCCGGTCCATACGCCTACACTTTACAAACTGATGACAGAAGGCTATCATTTTACTAACTTTTATAATCCGATATGGGGAGTGAGCACTCTGGATGGTGAGTATGTGAATCTGCTGAGCCTGGTGCCGAAACCAGGTGTCTGGTCCATGAAAGAATCCCATGACAACGCCCTGCCGTTCACCCTCGGACATCAGTTTGGCAATCTGGGATATGAGACCAAAGCGTATCACGATCACAGCGTATTTTACTATAACAGGGATATTTCCCATCCAAATCTTGGTTATGACTTTAAGGGCCAGGATCAGGGATACAGCTTTACGGATCAATGGCCTGAATCAGACCTTGAAATGGTCGACAAGACCACACCGGACTTTCTTACGCCTGACGAAAACGGACAGATACAGCCTTTCCATGTGTATTACCTGACAGTCAGCGGACATCTTGGCTATACTTTCCTTGGGAATGCCATGGCGCACAAGCATCAGGATGAAGTGGCAGACATGGATATGTCCGAAGGATGCAGGGCCTATGTAGCATGCAATATGGAGCTGGATCAGGCAGTGGAGCTGCTGATACAGAGGCTGGACGAAGCCGGGGTGCTCCAGGATACGGTCATAGCCATTGCAGGAGACCACTATCCTTACGGGCTGACCGTGGACGAGATCAGCGAATTCAGAGGACACGATATAGATACGGAATATGAGATGTATCAGAGCACATTCCTTCTGTGGACTCCGGGAATGGAACCGGAGACAGTGGATAAGCTGTGCGGAAATATGGATATCTTGCCGACTTTGTCCAACATGTTTGGTCTGGAATATGATTCCAGGCTGTTTATGGGCAAGGATATATTCTCAGACAGCGAAGGGTTTGTGGTATTTAAGGATAAGAACTGGATAAGTGAGAAAGGAACAAGAGAAGAGCTGCTGGAGACAGATCCGGAGTATGTTGAAAAGATAGATTCCAAAGTGGCAGATATGTTCAATTTTTCAGCCCTGGTGCTGGATGAGGATTATTATTCATATCTGCTTCCATATATGCAAAAAAGGTCCGGCTGATCCGGACCTTTGATTTTTAAGGAGCAGATCCGGACTCAGCCGGATCTTTTCAGTTTTCAAGGATAAAATCCATATATACCGGGTTATGATCGGAGCATACGAACTGCAGATCGACTACATCAGAACTCACCAGCCGTACATTATCTGAGATTATGAACCCGTCTATGGTAAGCTGGAAATTTGTTTCCGGATCCCACGGCTTATCTGCGTTGCGGCAGCTTGGGACAGGGTTTTCCTCATCAAAAGGAGCGACGACCGTGAAACCTTCCGGAACCGAATCATACGGGAAAGGCTGGGCCCAGCTGTAATCTTCTCCTGATACTCCAAAAACTTCTGAAGAATCATCCAGCAGATCTTTATTAAAATCTCCTCCGCATATTACATAATTCCCGGCTTCGTATTCGGCAGTCATATCCTCATACATCATGGCAAGCTGTGCTTCGGCCACGGTGGGATCTGTGGTGTAGGCTGAAAGATGGAAATTTATCAGCACCAGTTCTTTTCCGTCAGCGGCAGGAAGCCGGCTGATACTGTAGCATCTGTCCAGGTCAAAGAACTTGGCCAGTCCGCTCTGGATAGGAAGGCTGCGCCTAACAGATGAGGTGACTGGATAGTCTGACATGGTGGCTATGCCTGCCTGGGATTTGCCGTGAGGTTCAAGTATAGGATAGAACAGATAGGACGAATCGTAGTTCTGGGCAAAGATTTTGTATTTTTCGTCAAATCTTGAGGCTATCATTCCATATTCGTTAAGGTGATAGCTCCTGGTGGCGTCTGTATCCACTTCCTGAAGAAAATAAAAATCGGAGTCAAAGGAAACAAGGTCATCAGATATCTGTTTCACTGTTTTTTCAACGATCTCTTTGGAAAATCCCCTTGAATATTCTCCGCCGTCCATGAAAAATGAATATTGGTCAGTATAGGCACCGAAGCCTATGTTCCATGATGTTATGCTGAGAGTTTCTCCTGTTGGGACTGCCCCGGCCTGAACGCCGGAAGCCGGCACGGTCACTTCAAGGGGCAGGTTGTCCTCTTCTCTGTGATAGTCGATTAACAGGTAGGCCACATATGCCAGGACGATCAGTAAGAGAACGCCTATGATGATCCCTGATATTTTTAAAGCCTTTTTCATGTCGATATTTCTCCTTGGTGCTTTTGGAAAAACTTTAACATAAGAGTATGTTTTTTTCAACTTTATCGACAGGGCTGATATAATAACCGCCGTCAAATCTGCGGAAAACTGCTGGTATGATACTGCCCGCCAGAGACCAGAGATAAGTTCTCTTTTTAGCTGTGACCGCCCAGCACAAGAACCGAAAGCCCGTAAAAGGTTCTCTTAATGCGCACAGGTACACATAGCAAGAACCGCAAGGTTCTTGGTCGCTGCGTAAAACGGAAATAAGAGGATCGGAAAGCATATATAACAGGCATTTAGGTTCTCAGGAACATCATCCGCAGCGGAAAGGAGAACTTTTTTATGGCGAAGGGGCTGAACACATCTGCCGGTCAACTTTGCGGCCATAGTCAGCTCATTAAACTATGCGGTAAATGCCATAATCTTAAATCGCCCTTTAAATACCCATCTGTCTGTGCTAAAATGGAACAAAAGGAGGCAGACTATGGCATTTACCCATTTACATGTTCATACCGAATACAGTTTGCTGGACGGAGCGGCCAGGATACCCGATCTGGTGGCCCACGCCAAAGAGCTGGGCATGGAAAGCCTTGCCATAACCGACCACGGGGCAATGTTCGGAGTCATAGATTTCTATAAGGAATGCAAAAAAGCCGGTATCAAACCGATCATTGGCTGCGAGGTATATACCGCCGCCAGAAAGATGACCGACAAAGACCCCAACAAGGACAAGCATCAGGGACATCTGGTGCTGCTGGCCAAGGACAACGACGGATACAGGAACCTCATAAAGATCGTTTCTGCCGGTTACATAACGGGATACTATTATAAGCCCCGTATAGATAAAGATGTGCTCAGAGAGCATAGCGAGGGGATAATAGCCCTTTCCGCCTGCCTGGCAGGAAATGTCCAGCATAAGCTCCTGATGGGAGATTATGAGGGAGCCAAGGCAGAGGCCGCCGAGCTTCTGGAGATTTTCGGCAAGGGCAATTTCTACATAGAAATGCAGGACCAGGGCCTTGAAGAAGAGGCCAGGATCAACCCTCAGCTTTTGGAGATAAGCCGCCAGCTGGATATACCCGTTGTGGCCACCAACGATGTCCACTATGTGAGAAAGTCCGACGCCGTCACCCACGATGTGCTGCTGGCCATCCAGACGGCTACCAGCATCAATGACGAAAACAGGATGCGCTTCCCCAACGACGAGTTCTATCTCAAGAGCGAAGCCGAGATGAGAAAGATCTTTGCCGCAGTGCCGGAAGCTGTCGACAACACTCAGATGGTGGCTGACGCCTGCAATGTGGAGTTTGAGTTTGGCAAATATCATCTGCCTGAGTTCAAGGCGCCGGAAGGCTTCACCAACAGAGAATATCTCAGGCACCTCTGCGACGAGGGTCTCAAAGTCCGCTACGGCGACGAGCCTTCGCAGGAGCTGCGGGACAGGCTGGAATACGAACTGGGCGTCATCGAGTCCATGGGCTATGTGGAATATTTTCTGATAGTGTGGGACTTTATCAATTTCGCCAGAGAAAACGGCATAGCCGTTGGGCCGGGCAGAGGCTCTGCGGACGGTTCTCTCGTAGCCTACTGCCTGCACATAACAGATGTGGACCCGATAAAATACAACCTCATATTTGAGCGGTTCCTCAATCCGGAGAGGGTCAGCATGCCCGATATAGATGTGGATTTCTGCTACGAAAGACGGCAGGAAGTCATCGACTATGTTACGGAAAAATACGGCAAAGACCGGGTATGCCAGATCATAACCTTCGGTACCATGAAAGCCCGACAGGCTGTCCGTGATGTGGGCAGGGCTCTTGATGTCAGCTATGCCGAAACCGATGTGATAGCCAAGGCCATACCCATGGGCAAGGGTATGAACATCAAGGCTGCACTCAAGACCAATCCGGAGCTGCAGCAGATGTACGACGAAAATCCCAAAGCCAGGCAGGTGCTTGATACGGCCATGGCCCTTGAGGGCATGCCGCGCCATGCGTCAACCCATGCGGCAGGAGTGGTGATCTCCAAAGACCCGCTGGACGAATATGTACCCCTTTACCTTTCAGATAAGGGACCGGCGACCCAGTTCACCATGACCACCATCGAAGAGCTGGGGCTGCTGAAGATGGACTTTCTGGGGCTGAGGAACCTGACAGTCATCAGGGACGCTCTGGAAATGATAGAGCAGGATCACGGTGTAAAGATAGATTTTTCCAAGATGGACTACGATGATCCGGCCGTATACGAGATGATCTCACAGGGCAACACCCAGGGAGTTTTCCAGCTGGAAAGCCAGGGCATGACCCAGTTTATGAAATCTCTCAAGCCAAACTGCTTTGAGGACATAGTTGCGGGAGTGTCCCTCTACAGACCGGGACCTATGGATTCCATCCCCAAATATATCGAAAACAAGAAAAATCCGGAAAAGGTAAGATACCTCCATCCGGCCCTCGAACCGATACTCAGCGTGACTTACGGCTGCCTGGTATATCAGGAGCAGGTAATGCAGATCGTAAGGGATCTGGGCGGCTACAGCTACGGCCGTTCCGACCTGGTGCGCCGGGCCATGTCCAAGAAAAAGATGGATGTCATGCTGGAAGAAAAAGAATATTTCATCCACGGCAAGACCGACAAGGACGGCAATGTGGAGATAGCAGGCTGCATACGCAACGGCATACCTGAGCCGGTAGCCGAGGAAATATTCAACGATATGGTCAGCTTTGCCGAATACGCTTTCAACAAGAGCCACGCCGCCGCATATGCGGTGCTGGCCTACGAGACGGGATACCTCAAATGCCACTATCCGGTGGAATTTATGGCAGCCCTGATGACCAGCGTAATGGGAGATGCGGGGCAGATTTCCAAATATATCAGGAACTGTGCTGAGATGGGCATAGAGGTACTGCCTCCCTGCGTAAATAAAAGTAAAAAAAAGTTCAGCGTTGACAACGGCAAGATACGCTTCGGCCTGCTGGGAGTCAAAAATGTAGGCGAAAACGCCATCGACGCAATGATCAAGGCCAGAGAGGAAAAAGGCGAGCCGAAGGACATCTTCACATTTATCCAGCAGCTGGACATAAGCCAGGTAAACAAGAAAGCCCTGGAAAGCCTCATCAAATCAGGCGCCTGCAGATGTCTTTCCGAAAACAAGGCCGCCCTGATGAGCGTTTATGAAGGTGCCCTTGAATCAGCCCAGAACAGCAGTAAAAAGAATCTGGCCGGCCAGATGTCCCTTTTCGACCTGAGCGGACAGATGGGAGATGAGGATCTGGGAGTGGGTACCATGGAAGGCGCCATGCCGGATGTGGCCGATTTCCCTGAGGATATTTCTCTTGCCATGGAAAAGGAAATGCTGGGCGTGTATATAACCGGACATCCCCTCAGGAACTACGCAGATAAGATCAAAGCCATCTCAACAGTCACTTCCGAAGAGCTGAATCACAAAGATGGCGAAGATGATGATGCCATGGGGTCGGAAACATCCGGCGATGACGGTATAAAGGACGGGATGAGGGTCATCATGGCCGGAATGGTGGCCTCCAAGCGGACTCTCATCACCAAGAGCAGCAAGATGATGGCTTTTGTAGCGCTTGAAGATCTTTATGGCGTTTCAGAACTGGTGGTGTTCCCCAATGTATATGAAAAATGTTCCCACTACCTGCAGGGAGATGATGTCATAGCAGTCAGAGGGACACTGAACTTCAAAGAAGGAGAAGCGCCTTCTGTGCTTGCCGATGAGATACTGCCCATAGATCAGGCCATGGAGGCTTTCAGCAACGGCTCTGGGGCAGGCAGGAGCAGCCGGCAGAGCGGCGGATGGCAAAAGGCAGACCGGCGAAGTGAGGCAAGACCTTCGGAGCCGCAGAAAAAAGTCCAGCCGCAGGGTATGATAAAGGTAAAGATGCCCGCCGGTGATGATATGAACATAGAGCTCGAACAGATAAAGACAACGCTCAAGCGTCATAGGGGCAGAGCCCAGGTGCTCATTTATCTGCCTGACGGCAAGATACTCAAGACTGACAGCGATCTGTGGGCAGAGCCGTCAGATGCGCTGCGCAGGCAGCTCATGGCGCTGGTAGGCGCCGAAAATGTTAAAGTGCAGCAATAGGAGAGGAAAAATGAAAAGGATAGGAGTACTCACCAGCGGCGGCGATGCGCCGGGCATGAATGCCGCCATAAGATCGGTAGTAAGATGCGGCATAGACGCGAGGATGGAGGTCTGGGGCATACACAGAGGATATGAGGGCCTGCTGGACGGCGAGATAATGCCCATGGACAGAAGCTCTGTAGGGGATATCCTCCACAGAGGCGGGACCATCCTCAAGACTGCCAGGAGCGAAAGATTCATGGAAGCTTCCTGGATAGACAAGGCAGCGGAGATACTCAAGACATTTGCCATAGAAGGACTGGTGGTCATAGGCGGCGACGGTTCCCTTCGCGGCGGACTGGAACTGTCAAAACGAGGGATGACCGTAATGGGACTGCCGGGGACCATCGACAATGATCTGAATTATACTGATTTCACCATAGGCTTTGATACGGCGGTCAGCACTGTGCTGGACGCTGTGAGCAAGATCCGCGATACTTCTTCTGCTCACGACAGGACCAGCGTCATAGAAGTAATGGGCCGCAGGCGAGGCGATATAGCTCTGTATTCGGCCGTGGCCGGAGGTGCAGAGTTCGTGCTTCTGCCAGAAAAAGAAGAGGACATAAACGGCCTCTGCCGCAAGATCATCGAAGGCAGCAACCGGGGGAAACTCCACAGCATAATCATCAAAGCCGAGGGTACCAGGATCGGCGGCCAGGAGCTGGTGGACACCATACAGAGGAAAACAGGCAAGGATACCAAGCTCATAGTCCTTTCGTATCTGCAAAGAGGCGGAAGCCCAACTCTCGGTGACAGGATGCTGGCCACTCTGTGCGGAGCCAAGGCAGTGGAACTGCTGGCAGAGACAGCCGCAGATCCTTTGGGCAGCGGTACCGGCAGCAAGGCCATAGGCATAGTTGACGGACATATAACAGCTTTCGATCTGGCAGACGCCCTTGCGGCAGAAAGCAGTTTCAACGAAGAGCTTTATGAGCTCATCAATGTTCTGAGTAAGTAGGAGTAAGTGATGGACAGGACCATAGTCATATATAAGAGCAAATATGGTGCAACTGAAAAATACGCACAGTGGATAGGCCAGGAACTTGATTGTACGGTGGTCAGCGCTGATGATTTCAATAAAAAAGATTTTGAAAAGTACGACAACATCATCTTCGGAGGTGGTGTTCATGCCGGCGGGGTAACGGGCTTCGATCTGATCAGAAAGAGCATGAGAAAGCTTGCCGGCAAGAAAGTAGTGGTCTTTGCCGTCGGCCTCAATGTCATGCAGCCGGAGACACGGCAGCAGCTCCGGGACATCAATTTCAGCAAGAAGAAAGTCAGAGGTATCACCTGCTACTATTGTCCGGGCGCCTACGACCCGTCAAAAGTAAAAGGTATGGACGCCATGATAATGAACATGATGAAAAAGATGCTGGAAGACAAAAAAGAATCGGAAGTCACAGAGGACGACCGGCTGCTCCTTGCCCGTGTGACCGAGGGAGCCGATCTGATAGACAGAAAGTATATTGAGCCGATAGTCAGAGAGTTTAAAGGAGAGTAGCCGGCGGACCGGCCGAGCCGTCCCCCTCACTCTTCCCCGTCATCCTCCCTGTCTGCGGAAAAGCCGATCCCCATATCGTTTTTTACTACGGAAGCATAGCCTATGGCTTGGTTTCCGTATTTTTTTCGCACTTCGTCCATTGTCATCTCGAATTTTTCCGATTTTTTCTTGGAGGCCTCGTCCCTGCCGAAAAGACTCAGCTGTTCCTCGTCCACATCGCCGGTCAGATTGATGGCGGTGACCGTGATCATCCTGATGGGAGAGCCGGATTTCCAGGAGGCGCGCAGCAGATCCATGGCGGCTGCTGCGATTTCTTCGGCCAGCCATGTGGGAGCGTAGAGCTGGGTCTGCCGGGAGATGACTTTGAAAAAAGGATCCTTTATGTCGATCTTTACGCCATAGGCCTTGAGGCACTGCTTGCGCAGACGGCCGGCCACATTGTCCGACAGGGCCTTGACCGCTGTTGAGATGTCGCTGTCGGACACCAGGTTGCGGCTGAAAGTGATGCCGTTGCCGATGGATTTTACGGGCTCTTTGCTGTCGTAGCGGGCAACGGGGCTTTCATCCAGCCCGTTGGCGTGATCCCACATGAGGCCGCCGGTCTTGCCGAATATGGAAGTCAGATAATCCCTGCTTGAGGCGGCGATATCGCCAATGGTCTTTATGCCCAGCCTGTAGAGTTTTTCTGAAGTGGCCCGCCCTACTCCAAACAGTTCCCCGGCCGCAAGAGGCCAGAGGATCTCTCTGAAATTTTCACGGGAGATGACCGTGGTGGCGTCAGGCTTTTTGTACTCGCTGCCCATCTTGGCAAAGATCTTGTTGAAAGATACGCCGGCGGAAAGGGTCATGTTAAGTTCCTCCTTTACGGTTTCCCGGATGGTGTCTGCGATCTGCTTTCCGCTGCCGAAAAGGCTCTGGCTGGCGGTCACATCCAGCCAGGATTCATCTATGCTGAAAGGCTCTACCAGATCGGTGAACCGCTGATAGATGGCGTTGATCTTTCCGCAGTAATATCTGTACTTTTCCATGTGAGGACGGACCAGACAGAGGTCCGGACATTTCTTCTTTGCCTGCCAGATGGTCTCGGCGGTGACTACGCCCTTTTCCTTGGCCAGCTGATTTTTGGCCAGGATTATGCCGTGACGGTTGTCGGGGTCGCCGCTGACTGCCATGGGCCTGTCGCGAAGCTCCGGATGGGTCAGCAGCTCCACGGAAGCGTAAAACCCGTTCATGTCGCAGTGGAGTATGACCCGGTCATTCTTTTTCTGAGCCATGTTTTCCGAACCTCCTTTCCTGACTTTGAGTATAACACGGAATGGCAGAAAGAGGCAAATATATGTGTTTTTTGTGAAGTAATTATCGGCTTTCTTGACTTAAAAGCGATTCACAAGTTATAATGATTAAGATATCAGGAGGAAAGAATAGTGAGAACTGTAAATATGATAATAGGCGCTCTCTTTGTGATCGCCGGAGTAGTGATGATAGCAGGGTTCAGCGGGATTACATTCTTATCCGTTGCTTTCGTACTTGGCATACTGTTCATGGCCGCCGGTATATTCGGCTGTCTCTCATACAGGAGCTACAGAGAAGACTCGGTGGACAAGACATGGGTCCTTGTTGACGGGATGACCACTTTTGTCCTTGGATTTCTGATAATCTCCAACAGACTGGCATCTGATGCCGCAGTACCTCTGGTACTTGGACTGTGGACAGCCATAACCGGAATAAGGAATCTGGTGCGCGCATGGGAAAAGCTCGATGTAAAGGACAGCTATTTTTACGGTCATCTTGCCATAGGGCTTCTCAATGTCGTAGTGGGCCTTTATATGTTTTTCAACAACGATCTGTTCGCATTGCCTACGGGCATGCTGGTCGGGATCTGCGTGCTTACCGAGGGACTCAGCGTATTTATGGTAGCTGTGACCATATTGATACAAAAATCCGAATTCCTTATGACCAAGGAGGAAATGCTCGCCAAAGCCAACGAGGAAGTCGAGAGAGCCCATGAGGCTGCAAAGGAAGCCATAAAGGTGTTTAAAGAAGCACGGACTACGGCCGAGACCATTGAACAGACACCTGAGGAAGAACTGGATGCTTCCCTTGCACCTAAGCCTGAAGTGCCGCCTATACAAGAGGAAAATACAAACAGCGGCGATGAGCAGGAAAACGGGGAGCAGTCTCAGGACGGACAGATGTCCGGGACAGGTACAGACGGAAAATAGAAAGAAAACAGAAATACAGAGAAAGAGTATGGGAAAATATAGTGATACAGGATGCTATGATGCGGTTATGATCGGTGCCGGACCTGCCGGTCTGGCCGCAGCCATCACCCTCAAAAGGACGGCTCCGGACGCCAGGGTGCTGCTGTTGGAAAAAATGCACGGACCGGCCAGAAAACTCAGTGCATCCGGAAACGGACGGGGTAATCTGTCCAATGTGAAATGTGAAGATCTGGAAGAAGTATTGAAGTTTTTTTCGGAAACAGGAATAGCATTGAGGACCGATGATGAAGGAAGGATATATCCATACTCGGAAGATGCCAGGACTGTGACGGAAACTCTGATAAAAAGAGCGGAAACAGAAGGCGTTGTGATATTAAACGATACGCAGGTTGTCAATGTGGAGGCTTGTTCCGGAAAGGGAACAGGCTTCCGTGTTTTTGTTTCCGGCAAAAATGGAGACGGCAGACATGCCGGCGGCAGCTGTCCAAAGGGACAGGAGCTCCTGCGGGCAGCAAATGTGCTGATCGCCACTGGCGGAAAGTCTTATGGGGTATATGGATCCACAGGGGATGGCTATAAGATGGCTAAAGCGCTGGGACATACAGTCGTACCTCCGGTCCCCGGCCTTACGGCCATAGAAACAGCAGAACCTCTCGCCTCTGCTGCCGGAACCAGAGTCAAAGGAGAAGTTTCTCTGTTTAAAGACGGGGATCTGATATTTAAAGAAAGAGGCGAGATCCAGTTCCGTGATGACAGCATTTCGGGCATATGTGTGATGAACATGTCCTCAATGCTGCCGGCTGGAGTTTCATGTCCTGATGGCGCCGGCAGATTTGAAGGATATATGATAAGGATAAATCTGGTGCCGGATTTTTCTGCTGCAGCCTTGATAGGCTTTCTCAGGGAAAATAACCTGCAAACTGCGGATGACTGCAGTGATGGCGGAGGATGCGTGAGATCCGCCGCCGTCAGGATACCTGCTACTTTGGTCAAAAAGGCCATTGCCGAAGAGGTCCTAAGACGCGCGGCAAAGGCAGGCCGGACTTCTTTGGTGGATATGGCAAATCTGCTTCGCGGATTTACCTTGACGCCTGTCGGACGAAAAGGCTGGAAAGAGGCACAGGTAACAAGAGGCGGGGTAGCTCTGGAAGAAATAAATATGCTTACGATGGAGTCAGGACTGGTTCCAGGACTGTATTTTGCAGGAGAAGTGATAGACTATGACGGCCCGTGCGGAGGATTTAACCTGAACAATGCGTTTTCAACGGGCGTAAGAGCCGGAAAAGCCATGGGTGAGAGGATAACTGCTGCCTCACGGTGATAAGGCACTGACGGACCCGGCTGTGACAAAGCCGGGGCTTTTTTGCGGCAGAAACAGACTGCCGTTTTGCCGATCCTGTCAATGAAGTCAGGAACAGGAGGAAAACCATGTACAGGATACATCAGATAAAACTTGAGATAAATGAGCCGAAGGAAAACATCCCACAGAAGATAATCAGAAAAACGGGTCTTACAGGAGCGGAGATAACTGACTGGAAAATCGTCAGGGAGTCTCTGGACTCCCGTGATAAATCACGGATCATGTGGGTATATTCTGTGGATTTCAATATAAGGTACGCAGGCACAGAGGAAAAAAGCCTGCCTGCCAAGGTTGTCAAACGACTTGAAGCGGCAGGAGTATCACATGTCAAAAAATATGAATATAAAGTCCCATGCCCGGATCCGGGCACATATGATCCGCAGAAGAACGGCAGGCCTGTGGTGGTGGGCTTTGGCCCCTGCGGTATATTTTGCGCTCTGATACTTGCCCAGGCCGGGCTCAGGCCTGTGGTCATAGAACGGGGCCGGGATTCCAGGAACAGGACCGAGGATGTGGAAAGATTCTGGAACGAGGGCATACTGGACTGCGAATCAAATGTACAGTTCGGCGAAGGCGGCGCCGGGGCGTTCTCAGACGGAAAGCTGACCACAGGCATAAAGGATATGAGGATAGGCAAAGTGCTTAACGAACTGGTCCTTCATGGAGCGCCGGAAGAGATCCTGTATAAGCAGAAGCCCCACATAGGGACTGATCTGCTCAAGGGTGTGGTCAGGAACATCAGAAAGGAGATAATCCGCCTGGGAGGCACCGTTTTGTTTGATACAAAACTTACGGGATTCATAAGCGAAAACGGAAGGATTTCGGGGATAGAGGTTACCAGAAGGCCACGGGCAACAGGTGTGCCGTATAATGCCGGGGATCCGGCGTGCGCTGCGGATCACGCCGATGCAGGCGATCCTGCAGAAGCGAGGGAACAGCTGCACTTGAGGGATACATCATATCAGATAAAATGCAGCCAGGTTGTCCTTGCCCTGGGACACAGCGCCCGTGACACATTTGAACTGCTCAGGGATGCCGGTATAGCCATGGAACAGAAGCCGTTTTCCATAGGGGTCAGGATAGAACATTCCCAGGATATCATAGACAGGGCTCAATACGGAAAAACCGCAAGAGAGCTGGGATTGCCGCCGGCAGAGTATAAGGTGAGCTTCAGATGCAAGGAAGGCCCTGCGGCCGGCAGGGGGGTCTACAGCTTTTGTATGTGTCCGGGAGGCCAGGTGATATTGGCTTCTTCTGAGGCGGAAGGTACTGTGGTGAACGGTATGAGTCTCCATGCCAGGGACAGCGGAAAAGCAAACAGCGCTTTGCTCTGCGATGTGCGTACAGAGGATTTCGGGAGCGACGATGTGCTTGCAGGCGTAAGGCTGCAGCAATATTATGAACACCTGGCCTGGCGCAACAGCGGCAGGCGCCGCAGCCAGACGACAGAGGCGGAGATGTCAGGCAAGCCGTCGGCCCTGCCCGAAAAAAAGCCGGCGGCTGCCCCCGCATGCACCTGGGGCGCATTTAGAGACGGTATGGCGCCACAGGTGGAAGGCTGCCTGCCTGAGTTTGCTGTGGCAGCCTTGCGCCAGGCTGTGCCTGAATTTGGAAAAAAACTGCGGGGCTTTGACAATGAAGATGCAAAAATGTATGCGGTGGAGACCAGGAGTTCATCCCCTGTCAGGATCCTCCGGGGGAAAGACAGGCAGAGCCTGACATTGAGAGGCCTTTATCCTGCCGGTGAAGGCGCAGGATATGCAGGAGGGATAACTTCTGCGGCGGTAGACGGGATCAGAACAGCTGAAGCGGTGATAAGTCAGATGGGAGATCTCACAAAATAAAAGATAACAAGCAAAAGTCAAGATCCGACTTTGATATTGCATGGATATGACAAAGTCTCATTACTTCCCGTCAGACAGGAAGTAATGAGACTTTTCTTTTGGACGGAAGATGACACAGCTTAGACCGGCAAATACGGCATCGCTCATACAAGAGGGCGCCCGGTCATTTGTGCAGGTATGGCAAGTCCCATCAGCTTAAGCATGGTAGGAGCTATGTCACACAGGCTTCCGCCGCTCTGGATACAGGCGGCCGGCTCTTGTGCAATATGGACAAGGGGTACAGGATTGACGGAGTGGGAAGTAACAGGGTTCCCCTCTTCATCGATCATATCATCAGCATTTCCATGGTCGGCAGTCAACAGGATCTGACCGCCGTATTCAAGGATCACGGGAACTATCTTACCTACGCAGCGATCCACTGCTTCAACAGCTTTCACTGCGGCGTCAAACACACCTGTATGCCCTACCATATCAGCGTTGGCAAAATTAAGGATGATGCAGTCATAAGAGCCGGAACGGATCTTTTCGATGACTGCGTCGGTGACTTCATAGGCGCTCATTTCCGGTTTAAGGTCATAGGTGGCTACTTTGGGAGATGGTATGAGAAGCCTGTCCTCCGACGGATTGGGCTCTTCAACGCCGCCGTTGAAGAAAAATGTAACATGGGCATATTTTTCTGTCTCTGCTATGCGCAGCTGTGAAAGCCCTTTTGACGCCAGATATTCACCAAGGGTGTTTTTTATCTTTCCAGGAGGATAGGCGACTGAAACATTGGGCATTGAGGCATCGTACTGAGTCATGCAGACATAGTTGAGATCTTGCGGGGATGAGGTTATTGGAAATCCGTCAAAATCAGGATCGACAAAGCAGCGGGTCAGTTCCCTTGCCCTGTCCGGCCTGAAATTGCAGAAGATCATGCTGTCGCCGTCTTTTACACCGGGATAGCCGCTGCATACCGACGGTATGATAAATTCATCTGTTTCCCCGCGGTCATATGCTTTTCTGACTGCATCTGACGGAGAACTGGCGGACAGGCCTTTGGCGCAGGCAATGGCATCATATGCCAGATGCACCCGTTCCCAGCGTTTATCCCTGTCCATGGCGTAATATCTGCCTGAAACCGTGGCAAAGTGTACATGAGACAGATCGCCAAGACCGGCAGCAAAACTTTCCATATCACTGATATGATCTATTCCCGAAGTGGGCGGCACATCCCGCCCGTCTGTAAAGCAATGCACATATATTTCCGGGACTCCAGCGGATACCGCAAGGGAGATCACAGCCTTGATGTGATCCGTGTGGCTGTGGACGCCGCCGTCGGAAATCAGCCCCAGCACATGAAGAGCCTTTCTGTGCTTTACCGCATTTTCCATGGCAGAGCACAGTACAGGATTTTTCTGGAATCCGCCATCTTGGATATCTTTTGTTATCCGTGTCAGATCCTGATAGACTACCCGTCCGGCGCCTATGTTCAGATGTCCGACTTCTGAATTGCCCATCTGCCCTTCCGGAAGACCGACGGCAAGACCGCTTGCCTTTAGTGTGGCGGAGGGATAGGTTCTGAATATATGGTCAAGATTGGGCGTATCGGCAGCGGCGATGGCGTTGCCGTATGTCTTGCTGCTGAGCCCAAACCCGTCCAGGATCATAAGCATAAAAGGTTTTTTCATCACGACCTCCTTTATTCTATGTAACAATATACCACAGTTTCGGTTCCATTAAAATACCGTCTTTCCGGAGAAAAAAACAAACAGGCCCAAGGAGGCCGGAACAGACCCATGGAGGCCGAAAGGGCTGGAAAAGGGACATGGGTGTGTGATAAAATATAAAAAGACCTGCCGGGGATCGCAGGCAGTATGAAGAAAAAGGCTAAAGGCCAGGCGAGGGTATCATGAAGTGGACTAAAGAACAGCAGGAAGCCATAGAGCTCAGAAATAAAAACATACTTGTAGCCGCAGCGGCTGGGTCGGGCAAGACAGCCGTACTCGTAGAGCGTATCAAACGGCTGATACTGGAAGAGGGTACATCCATAGACCGCATGCTGGTCGTTACTTTCACCAACGCTGCAGCGGCTGAGATGAAAGAAAAGATAAGGACAGCTATTTTACAGACTGTTACGGAAATGCTGGAGGAAAGCGGACATGAGGGCGCTGATCCTTCCGATGGTGAAAAGGTGAGATTTCTCAAAGGACAGCTGGACCTGCTTTCATCGGCAAACATAAGCACCTTTCATGCTTTTGCCCTTGAAGTTATAAGGAGATTTTTCTATCTCATAAATATTGAACCGGATTTTAAGATCTGTGACAGCACCCAGGAGACTCTCCTGAGAGAAGATGCGATGGACCAGCTCCTTGACGGGCTTTTTGAAGAAGGAGAGCCGGAGCTCTACCATTTTCTCAAATGCTACAGCGGCGACCGTGACGAAAAACGGTTCAGAGAGACGGTACAGAAGGCGTACGATACGATAAGGAGCCTGCCTGAGCCTTTTGGATGGATGAGAGAGAACATCATGGCCCTTAAAGACGGCTCCGGCCTTGACGGGGCTGTTGGAGAACATATATTCCGTTCAGCAGGGGAGATGCTCAAATGCAGTGTGGACGGTCTTGCTGCAAACATGCGGATCGCAGAAGAAAAAGAACTCGGACTGCTCAGAAAACTCACCGAAGATGATATGGCCATTGGGGAAACTTTGCTGGAGGCAGCCGCGGCAAGGAACTACGGGATAATGAAAGATGCCCTTTCCGCATTTAAGCTGGCAAGCCTGAACAAAAAAACCTACGGGGGAGATGAGGATATAAAAGCTGCTGTGGCGCCTGCCAGGGATGCCTTGAAAAAGACAGTAAAAAAACTCAAAGAGTCATATTTCTACGGATCG
>UQOC01000051.1 GCA_900542565.1 uncultured Eubacteriales bacterium
AAGCACCGCAACCCTGATACACATTGTATCAAAATTGCAGTGCTTCTTTGGTGGACCCGAAGGGATTCGAACCCTCGGTCTCTGCGTTGCGAACGCGTGGAAAGATGTAGTATTTTCAACGGTTATAAGTGACATTGCAACATGGAGCGCAACACCTTACGGATGGTTTTGCCGTGTATAATCTAATTAAATCTTTTGTCATCCTTTAAGGATTGTGAGTAGAAACTATTTTTTTGAGTGGTAAACAAAAAAAGAAATGAGGGGGCTATGCGCCCCCCCTATTTCTTTTTAGGTTTATGATTTATATTTTTATTCACAGGCCAAGTGCGTATAAAAAAGCAGGGCCTGTGCGGCCCTGCCTTCTAAATTTTGAATTAATTATTTGTTGTTGCTATCCCTGGAGGTAAAACTATTGGTGTCTGCCCAAACGAAGCGGTTATTTCAGCTATTAGCAACGACATTCTTCCCATGAGGTTTCCGAGTACAAATTCGCCGTTTTTCTGAAATTCTTCTGCCAGGTTTATACTTTCCCAGTCATGTTCATCTTTTTTGTCCTTCTTGAATTTGAGGATTGCGCCATAAGATACCGACAAGTCAAACATTTCCCTTGGTTCCAACTCCAATGTCCGCTCCACTGTTATTCTGACTTGTTGTTCCTGCAATTCGACATCTATCCTATCCGAGCAATTCATGCGGTAGCTTTGTGGTCTGTTTTTAGTTTCTATTCTGTTATATGTGACTTTGTCTAAATAAAACTCCTGAATTTCTTCAAAATATTCTGCTAAATTTTTAATCATGATCTTACATCTCCTTGCCGAAATCGCCATTTGATGATTTATCTATATTGAAAGGGACAATGTTGGATCCATCTATCATTATCCTATCACCAGCCATGTATGTTGACTCATTTTTTATCCATTTAACCTCAATGTGCTCGTTTTGCAAGTATTCGTTCGTTTCCTCTCCACCCAACACATAATTTTTAATAGCTTTCTCTACCGTTGCATTTAATGTGTCTCCATTTAGTGCCGCAAGATTAGCTATTTTTTTGTGTAATTCTGGAGAGATTCTTACATTAAATGTGCCTTTATACTCTTTTTCAGGTGCTTTCCCCACCTCTGCGCAGAAAGATAAATAATCATCTACGGCTGCATGAAATTCTTTTTCGGCATCTTGAGCGTTTTGACATTCAAAATCAATCAGATCGTCTATGCCTTCAATTTTTCCCCTGAGCACCAAATCCTCTGAATCAAATTCAACTTTTGTATGGTATCCCTTATATTCAAATATATTTTTCTGTTTCATTACTCACAACTCCCCTAAATTAGATAAAAAGTCGACCAAATCTTCAACGGCTCCTCTTTTCATAACATTTCCAGGATGCGGCTTATGTAATAATATTACCTTTTTATCTTCTCTTCTGTAGAATTTCACCCTTGTCTGCTCTGTACTTTTCCTTTTCTTCTGCTGTCATCTGTGCCAGCTTTTCGGCCTCAGATACTTTAGTGTCTGTCAAGGTTCGCCATTTCTTTTCGGCGTTAGCAACTGCTGTATTGATCGCCTTTTGTACTCGTCTATCAAATTCGGCCTGGTAATCACCAGTTTTGAGGAAATCATCAAAAGTTTTTGGTTCTGCTGGTTCTTGCTGTGTGCCGGCTCCGTCTCCACCTTCGGCTCCGCCGCCTTCGCCATCAGCAAAAATCTGAAATTTTTTCTTTATCATGGTTTTTTCCTTTCTGCCCCGGCCCGTTCATTGCCCAGGCCGTTGCGGTAAACTTTGACTCTGTCTGGGTGTTCAGCCTCCACAGACTGAACACCAATAAAAAAGGAACTCATCAGAACCTTTGCGGTTTCTGACAAATTCCTGAAATATATATCAGCCCTGCCGGGCGATACATCATATTTTATTTTATCCTCGGTCATCTGTTCGACCGATTCTATAAACGCCCACATAAGGGCGGAAATGGAAGCGCACACGATGTCATAGCCTTCCGGCGCATAGTACGCATGGCCCCTTATCTGGATTCCGCCATCATGGGCGGTTATTACAATCAAAGTAAAATTCCTCCTTTAGATCGCATAGGCCGATCACTCTTTTTTGCGGCTTGCCGTTTGCAAACAACACATATAACGGCAGCCCATTAGTTATAAATTGGTTTAATAGCTTGGGATTGCGCTGAAAATCGCATTTTCCCGTCATTACTCCCGTTTCTGCTTCAAAGGCTGCCAGATTTTTAAGCCCCTTTTGGCACTTGCCGCACCATGAGGCGTAAAACTCAATTAAAATGGCACCTGTTATGGTGCCTATGTTTTTATCTGTTATTTCTATCACTTTTATTCCTTCGTTTTAGGTTCAAACTTTATTCCATTGTTACATTCCTTTAAGTCTCTCTTATCTTTATTTAGCCATCCTTTTGGCCATCCATCCGGAAAAGCGTCACAACATCCACGCCACCCATCCTTGTTTGGGTGCCTGTGAGTGCATTTATCACACTGTGAATCAAGATAAATAGACATTATTTCTTCCTCCCGATATACTGTTCATACAAATCTATTGCCTCTTGGCTTATATCATCGCCTCTATTAAGCAACTCATGCACGACTCCACTTGTACGGGCTGCGGACATTATTGCAAATAGAATTTATTATCATGTGCTCAATGACAAAGATATTTATAGTATAAATAATATGTATATATCACTACTACCATAAAACAAAACCTCCGATGATACGGAGGTAATGTATACGGCTTGCATGGTACAAACCTTGATTCGCACTCATATTGTACCATGCCAGCCCTGAAAAAGTCAAGTTTTAGGGTATTTTTGCGCCCAAAAATAGGAGGTACAGTATGGGTAAACGCTATAAGTTTATAAAAACATTTTCCTATAACGGAAAAAGATACTATATCCGTGGGAACACGGAGCGGGAAGTATTTGAAAAAATGGCGCTGAAAAAGCGTGATCTGGAAGAAGGCAAGACGGTTATAAGTTCAAGTATGACCGTGGAGACATGGGCATATAGAGCTGTAGAGTCATACAAAACCCGGCAGAAAGAGATCACATACAAGACATATATAAGCCGTATGCGCCACTGAATTTTAGAAGAGATAGGTACAATGCCGTTAAAGTCTGTTAAACCTATCCACTGCCAGGAGGTTTTGAACCTACAGGCTGGCAAAAGCAAGGCCCAAATTGCCGAGGTGTACCAAACCCTGAAATTTATTTTCGGGAAGGCGCAAGAAAACGGCCTGATTGCCACCAATCCGGCAGAACATATCATCAAACCTATCGGCACTAAAACCTACCGACGGGCAATCACTGAGAATGAGCGTAAACATTTGCTGAAAGTGGCAGAAACAGATCCCCGGTTTACGCTTTTTTTGTTAATGCTATTCTGCGGGTGTCGACCATCTGAGGCAATGGAAGCACAAGGCCGGGACATAACAGAAATAGACGGCTATCATGTATTGCATATCAGGGGCACTAAAACGTCCAACGCAGACCGATTTGTGCCCATTCCTGATGATTTATACCAAGTCATTAAAAAAACGCCTAAATTCGATTATATAAGCCCCAACGAGGCACGCAACAAACACACCCAAAAAAGCTATCAACGATTATGCAAACACCTGCGCCGGGAAATGAATATATCTATAGGCTGCCGTGTATATAGAAATCAGTTAATCCCGCCCCTGCCGCTGGCAGACGACTTTGTACCGTATAACCTCCGACATACCTACTGTACCGATCTGCAAAAGAAGGGCATTGACATACGAACAGCTCAGTATCTCATGGGACACTCAGATATAAAAATGACAGCCAATATCTATACTCATGCAGATAACTCCACCATCGTTGACGCTGCAAAAATTCTATCGGGGTGCAACAGTGGGTGCAACACCAAGATGACCGAAAATGCGCTAAAATGACTTTTTACCATCCGTTGTTAATCAAGAAATCGCAAAACAAAAACCGCTGAAACTGTTGAAATCACAGTATTTTCAGCGGCTTTTTATATGGTGGACCCGAAGGGATTCGAACCCTCGGTCTCTGCGTTGCGAACGCAGCGCTTTCCCAGCTAAGCTACGAGCCCATATAACGCTGATCACGACAATAATTTTACTCCAATTTGATCCGGCGGTCAATATCATATTTGCGGCCGGAGACATGCCGGGTGTAGGCTGGAGACATGCCATCTATCTCGTGCGGTGAAATGCGATCTTTTCCGGGCGATTGGCTTTTTTTACTGATGACCGGGGAAAAGCCAACATTTATCCGGAAAATATGCCGCCATGATCTAATGATCTGTCCGATGTTGGCTTTTTATATGCAGATAAAGATTTTAGACAACGGTTTCTCAAAAAACCGTTACCTTTTTTCTGTTAGCCTTGCCAAAAAGCCAACATCACCGTTTCAATCGACAAACTTCGACATCAATCGACCCTTATTGTTGGCTTTTTCCGCTGCAAAGAAAAATCCAGCCAACCGGAGCCAAGCCTCATCGGGTATCGCCCCCGCCGCGATAGCTTTCTGGATTTGGTCAGTTGGTCTGTGCAGAACGAGCGAGATCGACAGGATCGCATAAAATTTGATTTTCTGTCATTTTTTTAGTGAATTTCAGGTCAACCTGGCATAAAAGCCCGGTCCATGTTGACAGAAAATCGTTTTTCCAACAGATTCGTCAATAAATCTCAGGAATTTTTTAACGATTACGGTGTTTTTTCGATTTTTGTCAATTTCGATCTCCCGGCGCCGTGTGGGCCTGCAGCCCGCATACCGCAACGGCCCGCATACCGCAACAACCCGCATACCGCAACAACCCACATACCGCAACAACCCGCATACCGGCACGCCGCTCCCTAACTGGCCGCTTTCGGCAGCATTTTCCCGAAGCAGGCGCATATACCGAACATCACTATATCCACCGCAACGATGGTCGCCCCCACCGGGGTCCCCCATATGATCGATCCGGTTATGCCCAGCACTGCACAGACTACCGACAGCGCAGCCGAACATATGGTCACACGCAGAAAGTCGTCAAAGATCCTCATGGCCGATAAAGCCGGGAATATGACCAGAGCTGATACCAGCAGAGACCCGACAAGATTCATGGCAAGAACTATGATGACAGCAATGATAACGGCTATCATCAGATTATATACCTGAGCCTTTGTCCCGGTGGCAACAGCAAAGTCCTCGTCAAAAGTTACAGCGAATATCTTATTATAGAACAATACGAATATGGCCACCACAAGTGCCGACATGAAAACGCACAGCCAGACCTCGGTTTCTGTAAGGGTCAATATGGATGTGGAACCAAACAGTGTGCTGCATACATCTCCGCTGATGTTGGGAGATGTGGAAAAAATGTTCATCAGCAGATAACCTATGGCAAGGGCTCCCACCGAGATCATCGCAATGGCAGCGTCCCCCTTTATCCTGGTATCCTGCCCCGTGCGCAGCAGCAGGACAGCGCATATTATGGTGACGGGAGCCACTATGAGCATTTCATCGGTCAGGTTCAGGACAGCTCCTATGGCTATGGCTCCGAAAGCCACATGGGAAAGGCCGTCTCCTATGAACGAAAATCTTTTCAGTACCAGCGTAACTCCCAGCAAGGATGAGCACAGGGCGATCAGCACACCGACGATCATTGCGTAACGCACAAACGGATATTCAAAATAAAATGCCAGCTGCTCAAATATCCCGCTCATCGGTCCCGCCTCCTTTCCTCGTATGCCTCTTTTGTCCCGAAAAACAGTTCATCGCCTATATGCAATATATGGCTGGCATAGCCGACAGCCTGATCCACATCGTGGGAGATCATTATTATGGCCAGCCCCTCATCTTTGTTTAGCGTTTCTATGAGCTGGTACATTTCCTCTGCCGCTCCAGGATCAAGGCCGGTCACAGGTTCATCAAGGAGCAGGAGTTTCCTGGCGGCGCACAGAGCTCTCGCCAGCAAGACCCTCTGCTGCTGGCCTCCTGAAAGATTCCTGTAGCAACGGCCTGCCAGATCTTCAATACCCATCTTGCGCATGTTTTCCATAGCGATGTTTTTTTCTTCCTTATTGTAAAAAGGTCTCATGCCGCATCGTCCCTGGCACCCGGAAAGGACGATCTCCCGTACCGAAGCAGGAAAATCCTTCTGGGCCGCCGTTGACTGGGGAAGATATCCTATCTGGGTCCTGCTCAGGCCATCACCCAAGACTATCTGTCCGCCAAGCGGCTGGATCAGGCCCAGCAAAGTCCTCATCAGAGTAGTCTTACCTGAACCGTTTTCACCTACAACGCAGACATAATCCCCCTCATTTACAGAAAAATTCAGATCTTTGACTATGATCTCGCCTTCATAGCCGAGGTCAAGACTTTTGCAAGTAAGTAATGCCATTTTTATCTCCTATGCCCCAAGGGCTTCACATAATACTTGAAGGTTTTCTTCCATTATGGAAAGATATGATGCCCCATCTGCCATATCTCCGGCTGTGATGTACTGCATGGAATTTAACCGTTTTATCTGTATGTCATCCCTCTCCATACCGGCAGCCACAGTCCTGGCGATCTTATCATCAGAGCCTTCCATGGTCAAAATAGTCCCGGCTCCGATCCTGTCTGCCTGATCTATGAGGAAGGCAAGGGTCTCAAAATCAGCCTCGGTCTCTGCACTGCATCCTGCAAAGGCTGCGTAATAATCGATGTTGTAATCATTCAGCATATAAAGGAACGGAAACCTGTCGGCAAAGATCAGCGTATCCTTTGGAGCATCTGCCAGTCTCCTGGAATACTTTGCATCCAGATCACGGAGTTTTTCCCTGTAAACTTCTCCGTTACGCATATATTCATCCGCATGGGCAGGATCGATTCCGGCAAGGCCTTCCTCTATACTGCCCACCATGGTGTCCGCCGCTCTCAGAGAAAGCCAGATATGCTCATCGGCTGCTTGTTCCTCATCATGGCTGTGTCCTCCTGTGCCGTCATGGTCGTGTCCATCGTCCTTCATACCCTCTACAGTCTCCTCGGCAAGGACATGTCCGGCTCCTGCTTCCAGCAGATTTATCACTGTCATGTCCTTGTTTTGGGCCTGGCCGGCAGCTTCCGCCACCCATCTGTCGGACTCACCCCCAACATACACCAGCATGTCGCACTGTGATATCTTCAAGATATCTGCCGCTGTGGGCTGATAGCTGTGCAGATCTGCTCCATTATCGGCGATCATGGAAATATCGTACCGTTCCGCCTCATTGCCGACAACCTGGCAGACCCAGTCATAAGCAGGAAAAACCGTTGTCACCACCGAGATCTTGCCATCGTCTTTACTGTCTGCGCTGTGATTTCCGTTGCAGCCGCAAAGGCCAAAAAATACGGATACCATGACAAGTAGGCAGATCAGTAAGCCGGTCCGTTTATTTATCTTCATCGTCCATCCGCCTTTCCTGCGCCTTGCATCCGGTCACCTTATTTCTGCCGCATGCTTCCAGACAGTCGCTGCAGACTCCGTAGAACACCGTCCTTGCCGGATTCAGCTCAAAACCATGGGCTGCAAGCATGTGCTCCTTCAGATGGATTATCTCGTCACATTCCAGATGTATCAGTTTGCCGCACTGCTGGCATTTGAGATGAAAGCACGACGGCCTGCAGCACTTTTCCCCGGCTCCGATATATTCAAAGCATGCGCTGTCCGATGGATCTGACGAGTATTTTGCCACCATACCTGCTTCAACCATTTTCTCAAGGTTGCGGTATACGGTTGCAGTGCCCACAGGTTTTCCCACCTCATCAAAATACCTGCAGATATCTTTCACCGTCACATGCCTGCCTTCACGGGCGATGAGAAAATCCCTCAGTTCTTTCATCTGTTTGGTCTGATATGTATTTTTTCGTGACATGTTTATCTCCTGTTTAAACAACACATGCACAGCATCGGTCAATCACCATGCCATGATCCAGGCGTTATAATTTGAAATTGAAAATCATTTTCATTTTAGCGTCGATAAGGAT
Source organism: uncultured Eubacteriales bacterium (assembly GCA_900542565.1). GTDB lineage: Bacteria > Bacillota > Clostridia > Peptostreptococcales > Anaerovoracaceae > Fimisoma > Fimisoma avicola. The sequence continues at coordinate 8,001 of UQOC01000051.1, forward strand.
TTCTGTCAAGGCTCCGGCCTCATTTTGTAATTGCAAATTTTGAACATGTGAAATATAATTGGTTTAGATAATGACTTATGTCGAGGGAGGTTTTAAGATGATCTATTTCAGAAGCGATTACAGTTTAGGCGCCCATCCCAAGGTAATGGAAGCCCTGATGGAGACCAACATGGAACACACGGACGGATATGCAGAGGACAGGTTTTCCTTTGAGACAGCGGACATGATCCGTGAAATGATAGGCAGGCCCGATGCCCATATCCATTTTCTTGTAGGAGGCACTCCAACCAACACGATCACCATCGCAGCGGCTCTGAGGCCTTATGAAGGCGCTATCTCAGCAGCTTCCGGCCATATTTATGTACATGAGACCGGTTCTGTTGAAGCAACAGGTCATCGTGTTTTCGCTGCTCCTACCGAAGACGGAAAGCTCCGCCCGGCTGACATAGAAAAGATAATGCTCCTCCATGAAGATGAGCATACGGTCATACCAAAACTGGTATATATAACCCACCCTACCGAAAACGGCGGAGTTTATACCAAAGCCGAACTCAAGTCCCTCAGAGAGTGCTGCGATAAGCATGGCCTGTATCTTTACATGGACGGCGCACGCCTGGGAACCGCTCTTACATGGCCGGGCAACGATGTAACCCTCAAAGATCTCCCTGAACTGACAGATGCATTTTACATCGGAGGTACAAAGATCGGAACACTGTTCGGAGAAGCGCTTGTCATCCTCAACGACGAAATCAACGACCATTTCCGCTACATGGTAAAGCGTTCCTGTGCTCTCCTGGCCAAAGGAAGGCTCATCGCCATACAGCTCAAAGCGCTGCTAGAGGGCGGAGAGGACTCACTGTACTATCAGCTTTCCCGCCACGAAAACCAGCTGGCCATCAAGCTGGCCAAAGGTGTTCAGGAAAAAGGCTACAAACTCTGGATACCTCATCAGACCAATCAGGTATTCGTCATCGTTGACAACGACAAGATCGCCCAGCTGGAAAAGGACTTTTTCTTCTACACATGGGCTCCGTACGACGAGAGCAGCTCGGTCATCAGGCTTGTCATAAGCTGGGGCAGCACCGAGGAGGATGTAGACGCCATCCTGGCTGCTCTGTAGCCCATGATGCGGCTATCCCGCTGCAATGAGCGGCCGGGCGCTGCACGGTTTAATTATCCGAAAAAATACAACATTTGCTTTCTAAGGCTCCCATCCCAAAATCCCTTCGGAAGCGGATGTTGTATTTTATTGCGGATTTTGGGCAGCTGGGCCACCCTCCAGGAGAAAGTTCTCATTTCGCCGGATTAAGTATTTTGCGAGAACCTTTTGGTAAAAATCATGCCAGTTCAGGTTCTTGTTTTTTGTATTCTAAGCCTGTTGAGAACCGTTCGAAGAAAAAAGGTTCTCAGCAAGCTTTATTTTGGGGAAAACAAGAACACCCTACGCCCCGAAGGTTCTCAGGAAGGGAGGTCATGCCAAAAAAGAGAACTTTTCACTGGCGGAAAGCCATTACACCAGGGCAGGTCACCTGCTTTTTTTAAAACTATCCTCGCAGAGAGCATTTGTCCGTTGGGCTTTTCTTTTTTGAACAAAGATCCCCCGTCAAGAGGCCCTGCCACCACTATTTAGTCAAAATTCCTTCAGCGAAATCAAAAAGACTCCTTAGTGAGGATTTCCCTGCTCCGGAGTCTCTTAAACTATTAAATGTTATAAGATGGGGTCATACAGCATCTGCGGCAAGGCCAACCAGCAGTAATGCCGTCCAGCTCCAAGGCCAACCAGCAGCAAAGCCGTCTGCTCCCTCTTCTGTCATTCTGAAAGCGCTCTCAGCATGTCTGAAAATATCCCGTAAGCCGTCTGCTCGATCTCAGGCTCGTGTTCCACGACTGACAGCTTCTTCATAAGATCCGTGGTTATGGACACTACGGATGTGGTGCTGTTGACAGAAGCAAGCATATCTCCTGCCGGCACTTCCTCCGGCCTTACCCTTGCAACGACTTTGCCATCGGCTGAACGCCTGCCGCTGCACAGTAATTTGATAACATTGCCCCTCTCTGCGGCCTTTTGAATATGTTCCGCCGTTATATCCTCAATGCCTTTACGGTCCACCTGATCCGGGGTCATATCTGCGTCCATCAGTACATTCAAAAGCGCTGTGATCTTGGCAGCCGCATCATACCCTTCTATATCCATGGCAGGATCCGCTTCGATAAACCCCATCGCCTTGCCGCGGCTTATTATATCATCATACGGGCTGCCTTTTGCCATTTCCTCAAGAATGAAATTGGTGGTGCTGTTTAGTATGCCTGAGACTCCGGTGACCTTTGCAAGGGGGAGCGTTTTTTCCACCAGATTGAAAACAGGCGTGCCGTCCATTACTGTAGTCTCATAGAAAAATTTGCATCCCTTCTCCTCCGCCATCTTTTTCAGGGCAGAAAACCTCCATGCTATCGGCCCCTTGTTGGCAGTGACCACATCTTTCCCGCGGGCAAAAGCCTCTTCAATATGTGAGATGGCAGGTTGCCCGGAAAAGATGTTCAGGGGTGTCATCTCAATCAATATGTCATAATCTGCTTTCCGGACGATCTCCATTGTCGTCATTTGAGACAGGCGGTCTGCGTCACAGAATTTTCCCTCTCTCTCAATGTCCGAAAGAGCCTCCTCAAGGTCTATCCCGTCATCATCTTCCAGATTTCCTCTGGAATTGGTAGCAATGGCAGATACCTTTACCTGACAGCCGTATTTCCGCCTGATCTCATCCTCCTTATCCAAAAGGAGCCTGGCAAAAGCCTGTCCGGCGTTTCCAAAGCCCAAAAGGGCCAGTTTTTTTACCTGCATCTTACTCCTCCTCCCTCCCGGTGCGGCCGGAAGTCTTATATTTTTTCATTATATTTTCTACCCGCTCATTCTTGTTGATCTGGCCGCTGCGCACTTTCTGTTCGTACGGGGTCAGTTCGTCTACCGGTTTCATGTGCCTGCGCACAGGTTTAGGGACTATGGCAAGATATATGAGGGGCGATACGACAAGGCTGTCAAATATTATCCACCCGGCTATGGCTGCAAGCGACAGTCCTGTTGAAAAACCCATGTTTAAACATAGGGCGCATACAGCACCCAGACCAAGCAAAAAGGCAATGAATGTCAGATAACGCTTTTCTATTTTCCGTATGGCGCCGCTGAGAGCCTCATCAAACCATGTGGTTCTGAGTTTCTTCACAATAAGCCCGGCAAAGCGGAACTGCACATTGGCAAGAAAAAAGCATTGCTTAAAATCGTCCAGTGTGGCCTTTTCCTCAGGTATGATCTGCGGGCCAAGCACGCCTTCCATCTCATCATAAAATATCTGCGCCCGCACTGTCGCACCTTCTCCCATGATCTGATATTCAGCCGCTTCTCCGTTTTCCGGGCTGAGTATCATCGTCTCGCCTTCTTTTATCATGTGGCTGTCGTTTCCAAAGGATATGACGGCGTATCCGCTGTGGCAGTAGAAGGCATGGGTCGTCAGCGGCAGGCTCGTCTCCTCTGCAGATGGATAGGTTTCAGCTGTTTCTCCCGGAGAAATTACATCCATATAGCCTTCGCACCCTTTTCGTACCAGAAGATCTAACACGGTAGTCTGCCCGTATATCTTAGTCTTCCATTCCCCGTCCGTCCTGTCCTGTTCCAGTTCCGCAAGGCGCGCAACACGCTGTCCCTCATAGCTTATGACCGCTTCTCCCTGCAAGACCATGATCACTCTGTTGTAATCCTCAAGCTTTGCCACCCCAGCTTCGTCTTTATCTGATGACATGACGGCCAGTCTCCAGATAAAGTTCCGGCCTGCATATGAGCTGTGATCCGGAAAGACAGCCAGTTCCTTTGATTCTCCCCCTGCCCAGTGTCCGTTGAGATTGTCGCTTTTTTTGTAAATGGTATACTTCATATCTGCCTCTCCGCTTTTTTTCTTGTTCAAAGTATATCATATTTTCCCGATTCATCCAATCACTTGTTTTACCACAGGTTTTATTATATAATATCTATATTGGTTTTTAGGTATTATGGAATTGGGAGGAATTATCAATGTACAGAACTGACGGATACCGGGTCAGGACAGATGACCCTATGTATGAGATCGCAGCCTATGTCATGGACAAAAGGTATGACGCCAGTAACTTCATCAAACAGGACATAGATCTTGAAACGCTGCAGTCCTACATCAAAGACTGCCGCAAAAAAGGCATAGCCATGAGCCATATGGCCATAATCATCGCAGGATAGATACATAAGGCTTGTTTCTCAGAATCCTTATCTGAACCGCTTCGTTATGAACAAACGGATATATGCAAGAAACCATTTCTGCGTGTCTTTTGTCACACTTACTCAAGACAAGCAGAGCCATACCGTGAGCAAAGTATATTTTAATCTCGACGATGACATCTTCACCGTAAGCAAAAAGCTCAACGATGTCATCGAAAAGAACCAGAATGCTGCTGCGGAAACCTCGATGGATAAGCTGGCAAAAAAACTCGTGCGTACTCCGGGTCTGCTGAGCGTTGCGGTCGGGTTCTTCAAATTTTTAGATAAATTTTTCACCTTGCCTTTCAGCATCATCGACGCCAGCCCGTTCCACACCTCGCTCTTTGTGACAAATCTGGCCTCCATACGCATGGGCGCCGTATATCATCATATCTACGAATTCGGCACTACCGGCATTTTCGTATCCATGGGGCAGCCGGTCAAGAAGCTGGTCAAAAATGGCGAGATGATCGAAGAACACAAATTTCTGGAACTGGGTATAGTCACTGACGAGCGTATAGCCGACGGCCACTATTACAGCCGCTGTTTCCGCGAGCTGAAAAAGTTTTACCGCAATCCGGAACTTCTGGAAGAAAAGCCTGAATCAGTTATCTTTGACACAGATATAAAAAAGAAAAATCCGAAATTTATAACCCGGTAGGAGGAAAGATCATGAACAGAAAAGAACAGGCAGTAATGCTCCACAAAAAGAACTTTAACTGCGCTCAGGCTACCGCCTGCACATTCTGCAATGTTATGGGCCACGATCCTGTGGAAGTTTTTAAGCTGGCAGAAGCCTTTGGTTACGGAATGGGTACAACAGGGACCTGCGGAGCCGTTTCGGGCATGGCCCTCGTAACAGGCATGAAGATCAGCGATGGTGATCTGGACAATCCTTCCACAAAAAAGGAATGTTACGCCATGATGGAAAAGCTCACCGCTGAATTCCTGGAAAGGAACGGCTCGCTGGAATGCCGCGTTCTCAAGGGCATAGACACAGGAGAGCCGTTAAAGAGCTGCGACGAGTACATAAAAGACGCCGTTGAGATCCTGGACAAGTACCTGCTGGGGATCGAAGAATAAAAGACATGAGGATGGCCCGGATATAAATGCATCAAAAAAGTCTCACTATTTACCTGCCAGTAAGCAGATAGTGAGACTTTTTGCTCATATCAGGCGGAAAAGGAAAAGGCCGCCGCCCTTTTCCTATCAGTCTTTGCTCTTGTAATAAAGCATGCAGTGGCAATATCCCTCAAAATCCGGGTCAGCTATCTGTTCTTTAAATTCCCTGCACATGCACCTGGTGTCATCTGTCCTTTCCACACGGCACGGGCAATATCCCCCTGTTTTTTTAAGACCCTCTCTGATCTCTGCCACGATCTCTTTGTTTTCATTTAATCTGACTGCCATAACATTTCCTCCTGTCCAGACAAATCATCTCCCGGAAAATGAGCCTGCTCCGCTTTTTTTACAGGCCTTGTACAATATCATCCCCAAAACGCCGCAGCACACGATTTCCCCTGCGCCCACGGTCACCATAAGGAACCAGTAACTTTCAGCGGCCCCATATACATATTGAAGCACAAATGGCACTATTATCATGTTGCTCCCTATGGGGAACAGAGGCCCCAGTATGGGCCTGCGCCTTCCTATGTAGTATGTGCCCAGCGCTCCTATGAGGGTGGCCGCAGAGCCGAAAACGATATCCCACATGGCACAGCCCGTCAGCAGATTAGCCAGCAGACAGCCTGCCCAAAGGCCCGGAACAGCCTCCTTGTAAAATAACGGCATGCATGTAAGGGCTTCCGAAAGGCGGAACTGTATGACGCCGCTGGCAAGCCCGAACACCTGAGAGACAAATGTCAAAATAACATAAAGGGCCGCAATAAGAGCAGCCCTTGTCAAATGCAAAGTTCTTTCTTTCATGTATTGATTGCTCCTTTAGTTTTGTTTATAGTGAGGAAGGTCTCGAACTCACTTTTTTTCTTTTTACAGGGGACGCGCATGCGCCATGGGCCTTACTGCTCAGGCTCGCTCTCGTCTCCCTTATATGCCCACAGGACAGCTACTGCCGCAGCGATCAGAACAATAGGCAAAATTCTCTTTTTCATTTGTATACCCCCTATCCTTTTTTATTAGTATATCATGTCCACGGCTTTTTGAGCAATAGAAAAGTCTTACAAATTTCTAACAATTCTATGTAAAATGTGATATTACCTCTGTGATTGGTTGATCTCCTGCTCTGCTGCTGAAACTGACGGTCCTTCGGCTGTTTTATCCTCCGGTACAGGAGTATCCTCTGCCTCAGTTTCTTCATGGAGACTTTCAGCAGGCTGTTCCTTGGCACTTTCCGCAGGTTTATCCTGACATACTTCACCGCTGTCAGGACATCCTTCACATCCGCCATAGCACTGTTCGTCCTCTGTTCCGCAGCTTCCGTCGTCAAAATCATCACTGTAAAATCTGGCTATCTTATCCAGTTTTCTGTCCATGGACACAGTTTTCCTGCATAATATGATGAACATCATGAGCAGTTCATATGCGATCCGCAGTGCCACATTACCTATGACTATGATCGCAAGGCCGCCGAAAAATGTATCAAACAGCGCGGCAATGCCCAGCACGGTTATTATCACAGCAACGATCAGGTAAAGCAGTTTCAGGATATCCTCCACATAAAACTTGTTGAAGCACAGAAAATTATATATCTTTCCTTTTATGCCTGTAAATTTCCCTTCATTTTTCTTGGATAGGAATGTAAAATATAAAACAACGGCCAATATCACAGCCACCAGCAAGGCCACTATAAGTATGGTCCTTGCCTGCACATAGCCATTATAGACATAGCTGTAACTTGAATATGGATACATCATGGTTCTTCCCCCTTTAAAATTTTTTTCCTTGTCGTATATTTTATCATTTTGTCGTTTTATGTCAACTGTTGTTCGCATGTCGCAAACACTTTTCAACAGGAAAAAAGTCCTTTATTTTCAATACTTTCCGCTTTTATCCACATGCTTTGTCCGAATCGTATACAATTCTTTTCACATCTTCCTGTGGATAACTTTGTTGCCGCAAGCCCCTTATTTTTCAATATATTCCACGATTTTTCCCATTTGTCAAGAGGAAGTTATCCACAGTTTTTTTGATAAGTTTTCCTATTTGTTCGCACTGTCTATCACTCTTATTCTCCCTGATGGTTCCAATCCTAATTTTTCGTTGATCCCGTCCCATATTGCCTGCGCCATTTGCTCCTGGTAAGCGTCGTTTTTTAGTTTTTCGCATTCTTCATCATTGGAAAGGAATCCGCACTCTACCAGTATGATCGGCCATGTGATATTGTCAAAGAGATATATTCCGTCTTTGGAAAGGGCTTCCCGTCCCTGGCTGCCGGAAAATGTCTTTCGGAGGGAATCCTGAACACTTTCGGCAAAATCATGGGATGTGGTCTTGCTGCTGCCTTCCTGGGCTTCCGGATAAAAGACCTGCGCACCGCATACCGATGTATCCTGCGGATAGCTGTTCAAATGTATCGACACTACCAGATCAGGTTCGCTGTCTTGGATGATCTTCATCCGGTTTTCCATATCGTATAGTTTCCGCCCGCCGGTACCGTCATAACCCTCCAGGAGTTCTTCCCCATCCGCTCTGGTCAGTACGGCAGTTACCGGATATTTTTCTGCAATTTCCTTCAGCTTCAGTGCGATGGCAAGGTTGATGTCTTTTTCTGCTGTACCGTCCCTGGCTGATGTTCCGGCATCTATACCTCCGTGTCCGGCGTCTATGACTATGATCGGACGGCCGCCTTCAGGCGTAATATCCCCGGCATAGGTTTTTACATACCCGGTCCCGTGAGCCGTACTTTCTGCATCTGCTTCCTGTATATCTCCCTTATCCAGTAAAACTGCCCCGCAAAAGGCGGTACTGGCTGTGAAGAGCAGGACTGCCACAAGTATGAGTCCTGTGGTCTTTGTCGGTGTTCTTTTCATGTCTGCCTCCTGTTACAATATATGTTTGCAGGCAGATATGATGAAAGCTATCCATCAGGATCCTTGTTTTTACAGTTAAACGGGGCATGATACCCACAGCCGTCAGATAGCGGCGGTGATTTATCAGCCCCGTAAAGTTAAACCCTATCTGGTTTTTATCACATGTCTTTGGATCTGCGGCGTCTGTATATCACTATGCCTCCGGCGGCAGCTGCCGATCCCAGGGCCAGCGCCAGATACACGCCGGTCATATTGTTATCTCCTGTTTCCGGGATTTTTTCGTCATCTGCGGTCTGCTCACCATCAGAGTTCTGACCGCCGTCTCCCTTATCTCCCGTGTCTGCGGAGTTTCCAGGAATTCATCAAATGATTTAAAACCCTGTCCGGGTTAGTGTAAAATAATTGTGGAGTTTTTACTGAAAAAGAAAAAGAGACCAACTCCAA
>UQOC01000052.1 GCA_900542565.1 uncultured Eubacteriales bacterium
TGTTTTTATTGTTGTATGTCAGTGTTTTTTGAGCCGTTGACACTGCTTGATACTGGTGTTTAAAAAGAGGGATAAACCTTATAATCATAGATAATACCAGAGAAAGTGAGGGGATTATTTTTCCAAAAAGATAGATAAATTTATCTGATGTTATAATCCGGCTAAAACAAAAAAACCAAATAATTATATTTGATAAAAGTACAGCAGCGCATATTCCATAAATTATAGATTCCAACGTTACAGGATTTCCTGTTGGAAGATAGCATAATATTGTCATTCCATTATGATTGAATGCAATATTTACTAAGGCGGCAAATATAGAAATTGGTAAAATAGTAAGCAAATTAAAACGAAATGATTTGCGTCCGTCTAAATAGATTGAGTATATAAGTCCTGAAATGAATGATATTGAAAGTAGTATTGGATTCATATAGATAGTTGAAAATGTTATTACTGCTGCAAAGTATATAAAATTTATTGTTGGGTGAAAACGTGAGAATTCATCTTTCATATATATCCTCCATTAATTATAACTAAACTAGAATGCCGCAAATTATTAAACGGTTGATTACTCTACTTTTATCTGCAAAAAGTGAATAATAAAACTTCGAATAGTTTTATCAAATATCATTGCCGAGATTGCATGTATAATACCAGCGTATGTCATCACCGGGTCTTATTATATATTTATCACATCCATAACTTGGGCGGCTGCCGTTTACAAAATATGTCCATCCTGATAATTCGCCGCAGTCAAATTCGTGTAATGAGTTTATTCCTTCTATATATTTGGAACCATAAGCAGGAGATGAGGAAAACTCTAAAGGTATACCATTTTCTTTCATGAGACGTTTTAACAGGTCAAAAACACTTTCACCCTGATTAAATTTCGGATTTCCTGAATATATTATTCCGTCCTTAGGAAGCACATCTCTTAAGCCTTGTGATAATTCTGTGGATTCAAAAGCTTTATTGCAGTCGACAATAAATGAACAATAGTTAGAACTTTCTGAGTCTTCATTTTCAATTGATGACGGATTATTTTGTGTATCAGGTATCTGTTGAGTTGTTTGGCTTTCATTATTTATGGTGTTCTGACTTGATGTATCGGGGTTTTCATGATTGTCATTTGTAGGTGAGTTTGAAGTATTAGATGTACCGTTTTGTTCGGGCATAACATTCTGTTCAGAATTGGAACTCATATCTTCGGAGGAAATTTTGGTATTGCTTTGTTGATTATTTGTATCAGAATTACTATTTTTATCTGACATGACCAAATATCAAATTGAAGTGCTGAACACGATGCGTGGCCGTGGCAAGTCCGCTATGGACATTGCGCTTGCCCTTCACATCTCCGTCAACACCATCCGTTCTTATATGCGCCGCCACCCTCCGGAAGATGTCCTTCAGGTAGAGTGCCTTTGGTGCGGAAAACCCATCGTGCAGGTAAAGGGCAGAAAAGCCAAACGGTTCTGCTCCGACAAGTGCCGGAATACTTGGTGGAACGCCCACCCGGAAAAGGTACAACGTAAAGCCTATTATCGTCTGACCTGTGCGTACTGTGGAAAGGAGTTTGAAAGCTATGGCAACCGGAACCGAAAATACTGCTCCCGTGCCTGCTATGCCGATGCAAGAAGATCTCATCCTGTACCGGATCCTGTCGGCAATGCTGGAATACCTCTGCTGTGAGGGAGAACTGGATGAACAGACCCGTGACCGTGCCAAAAGGGTTCTTGCCGTGAAAACCGGCATGACCCAGGACAGCATCTTTCTTTGAGATATAGGAGGTATAGACTTGCTATTTTCTCTGAAACGAGCAATATATGGTACAAACGATACTTGATACAAAGGAGGACACTATGCCAAGAACCGTAACGCAAATTCAGTTTCCGACACCCATGCCAAAAGCCCGTCGAGTGGCGGCATATGCCAGAGTGTCCAGTGATAAGGACGCCATGCTGCACTCCCTGGCGACTCAGGTGGATTACTACAGCACCTACATCCGTCACCACCCGGGCTGGGTGTATGTGGGTGTATATGCCGATGAGGCCAAGACCGGTACCAGGGACAGCCGTGAGAACTTCCAGCGGATGCTCGCCGACTGCCGGGCAGGCAAAATAGACCACATCATCACCAAGTCCATTTCCCGCTTTTCCCGCAACACCGTGACTCTTCTGGAAACGGTACGGGAACTGAAAGAACTGGGCATCAGCGTATATTTTGAAGAACAATCCATCGATACCGCCACCGCCGACGGAGAACTGATGCTCTCCATCCTGGCAAGCTATGCCCAGGAAGAAAGCCTCTCCGCCAGTGAAAATCAAAAGTGGCGGGTCAGGCGCAACTTTGAGCAGGGCATTCCATGGCGCTTCTTCATGCTGGGGTACCGTGGAGAGAACGGCAGGCTGGTGGTGGTTCCGGAAGAAGCGGATATTGTCAGAGGAATCTTTCGGGACTATCTGGATGGAAAAGGAACTGCCGCCATTGTCAAGCGACTCAACGAGGAAGGGTATGCCACCCAAAGTGGCTGCGTCTTTCACAAGAGTGCCGTGGACAGAATCCTGCGCAACTACGCCTATACCGGAAATCTCCTTCTCCAGACCAAATTTCGTGAGAACCATCTGACCAAAATCACCCGGAAGAATCAGGGAGAACTGCCCCAATATCATGCAGCGAATACCCACGAAGCCATTATCCCGCCGGAAACATTTCAGGCTGTTCAGGACGAGATCCAGCGGAGGAAGGAGAAATACGCACCTACCAAGCCACGGAAACTCTCCTTGTTTACCGGCCTTATCACCTGTGCCATCTGTGGCAAACACTATCGCCGCAAAACCACCGCCACGGGACCGGTCTGGATCTGTTCCACCTACAATTCTTACGGGAAAGCCCACTGCCCCTCCAAAGCCGTCCCGGAAGAAAAGCTGATGCAAGTTGCTGCTCAGGTGGGGCCTGTGAGCGAAATTACGGCGATTACAGCCCGAAGCGGGAATCTGTTGGAATTTACCCTCAAAGACGGGACAAAAGCCGTAAAACGCTGGCAGGACCGCTCCCGTGCGGAGAGTTGGACAGAGGAGATGCGCCGGGTCGCTGGCAAAAAGACAAGGGAGAGGAAGAAAGACCATGCCGAAAGCTAAAAATGTCACCATCATACCCGCTACAATCAATCTCCACACCAAAATGCCCGCCAAAGAGCGAGTGCGCCGCAGGGTGGCGGCCTACGCCCGGGTCTCCACGGACAGTGAGGAACAGCTCACCTCCTACGAAGCTCAGGTGGACTACTATACACGGTTTATCCAGGACAATCCGGATTGGGATTTCGTTGGGGTCTACACCGACGAAGGGATTAGTGCCGTTAACACCAAGCGCCGGGAGGGCTTTAACCGCATGATTCGGGATGCACTGGCGGGGAAAATCGACCTGATTGTCACCAAGAGCGTCAGCCGTTTTGCACGAAACACCGTGGACAGCCTGACTACCATCCGCAAGCTGAAAGAAGTGGGGTGTGAATGTTTTTTTCAGAAAGAAAATATCATGACTTTTGACTCCAAAGGTGAACTGCTTATCACCATTATGTCCAGTCTCGCTCAAGAGGAAAGCCGAAGCATTTCCGAAAATGTCACATGGGGTCAGCGAAAGCGGTTCTCCGACGGCAAGGTCAGCATTCCCTACGGTCAATTTTTGGGCTATCGCAAGGGCGCGGACGGACTTCCGGAAATCGTCCCCGAGGAAGCGGAGATTATCAAACGCATCTACCGGGAGTTCCTCGCCGGGAAATCTACCAACGCCATCGCCGCCGCACTGACAAACGACGGCGTCCCAACGCCGGGCAAAAAGACTGTCTGGCAGAGGGCAACCGTAGAAAGCATTCTGTGCAATGAAAAGTATAAAGGCTCCGCGCTGCTCCAAAAATCCTTCACCGTGGACTTTCTCACTAAGAAGACCAAAATCAACGAGGGAGAGGTTCCGCAGTACTATGTGGAGGACAGTCATCCTGCCATTATAGAGCCTTGGGCATGGGCACAGGTTCAGAACGAACTGGAGCGGCGCAAAAACAGCCGGAAACGGCATCGCCAGACAAGCCCATTCTCCGGAAAGATCATCTGCGGCGACTGCGGAGATATTTTTGGTTCCAAAACCTGGCACTCCACCGACCGCTACCGCCGTGTCATCTGGCAATGCAACGGCAAATTCAAAGGAGATCACAAGTGCGAAACGCCACATCTGACCGAGGAGCGCTTGAAAGAACTGTTTCTGATGGCACTGGGCGAATACCTTTCCGATCGGGACGGTGCCATCGATCGGCTCCGCTGCGCCCAAAAGGTACTTACGGACACTGATTTTATCGATGCCGATATTGCCAACGTGGAGGAAGAACTAAGCGCTGTCGCCGCAATGCTGCGGGTGTGTATTGAACAGAATGCTGCCAACACCGTCACGGAAGAAAGCTACCGAGCCGCCCATGATGACCTGTGCAGCCGCTACAAGGAGATACAAACCAAACTGGCCACCCTGCAAAAACAACGCGACAAAATGAACGCGGACGCCATCACCATCGGCGGCATGATGTTCGAGTTGGGTGAGCTGGACGATCTGCCCCTGACTTTCAATGAAAAACTCTGGCAGGGCACCGTCGACCATGTCACCGTCTACGCTGACGAGCGGGTGGTATTCCGGTTCAAGGATGGGAAGGAAGTCAAAACGAGACTATGAGACAAAACAAAAGCAGACCCAGGTGGAAGAAATGATTCTGTCGACCTGGGTCTGTTTTTCTGTTTGTCCTTGTTAGATGTGAAAGGCTCTGTGAGTTTCAGTCCTGAACAGTTTCTTTCATTAACTCCAGCATCAGCTGCGCTCCCAATTGGAGTCCGGCAAAGAAAGCAATCCGCTCATGCTCGGCACAGAGAGAACCTACCAGGGAAAACACTCGGTTGTTCTCCCGGAAGGACAGTTCTTCAAGGCGGTCATTCAATTCACGGCTGATTTCCTTGGTTTTCTCATTGCCCATGTAGTGGCTTTCACTGTAGTGCCAGTACAAAGAATCCATTGCAGGATGATCCCACTCCCCATCAAAGAGGATTGGGTTGGCCTCGACATATTGCCGCAGCCGTTTTATATAGTCGTCCATTTCATTACCCTCCTTCAAAGGTGTGTGTCATGTTAACTCTGGCGGCGGCAAATTACAAGTAGGTGTTCTGCCCGAAGATTTGCTGTCCTTTTTGTCCCTTTTGTCCCGGGGGTACAAGAAGAAAACCGTCCACAGCGGGCAGTGCTCCCGGCCATGGACGGCTTTTTTATATAGAGAATAATAATTTATCGTTTCTATCTTTCAACGATTGTTATTTTACTTAGTGCTGTTGTTTCCGGGCAGGGAAGTATAGGATGCTGACCTATCCTTGGCACAGAGCCGAAATTATGCGGAATACTCCGGATTTCACCCCAAAATCAGCCCAAAACGCATATAAACAAAAAATTACCGTTGCTGATATTGTATCAACAACGGTAACAGACTTGGTTGCGGGGAAAGGACTTGAACCTTCGACCTCCGGGTTATGAGCCCGACGAGCTACCAACTGCTCTACCCCGCGCCGTTTATATATATTTTTATGGTCCGACCTTGCTGAATATGTCTCCGCCCAATCTTTTTTACCGACAGATTGGTGCCGGAGACCGGGGTCGAACCGGTACGATCGGTAAGGATCGCAGGATTTTAAGTCCTGTGCGTCTGCCAATTCCGCCACTCCGGCAAAAAAATGGCTCCAAGGGTGGGGCTCGAACCCACAGCCTATCGGTTAACAGCCGAGTGCTCCACCATTGAGCTACCTTGGAACGCTTAATGTTGTCATCAGGTGACAACATTAGTTATTATACAACAGGCAATCAATTATGTCAAGTATGATTATTATAAAATCTCCTTGTATTTTTGCAAAATCACGAAATTTTTCCGCCGCTTGAATTTTCCCTTTCTAAAGCCTCTATACGGTCTTTTTCAGCGTTTTCCGCCACGACAGAGATCTTTTTCCTATATTTCCGGGCCATTTCTTCATCACCCAGCAGTTCATAGGCCTTTACCAGTTCTTTCATGGTCTCCTGATTGCTTGGGGACAATTTGAGGACTGTCTTAAAATATCCCGCAGCCTCCTCAACCTTTCCAAGTTCCATCGAGGCTACGCCCAGATAGTACCACAAAGGCCACCAGTCTTTATACCGGCTGTCTTTATATTCTGAAAGTATATCCACGCCCTCTTCAAATCGTCCGGAGATTATCTTGTTATATCCTTCCTCTATCCTTACCGGATCGTCCAGATTGTCCAGCAGAGCCTGTATCTCCTTTTTCTTTTCTTCATCGCCGGAAAGAGCCATAAATTCCTGCCATGTTAATTTAGCTTTTACATAAAGGCCCAGATTTATGTATCCATAACCTAAAAAATAATAGGCGTCGGCATGGTCTGGCTTTTTCATGGTCACTTCCTCAAATGCCTCTATGGATTCCAGCTTGAACCTGGCAATGAAGTCTTCTTCGTCTGCCGTCTCATACGCATCTCTGAGGGCCCGGCCGTAGCAATACACTGCGTCAATATTATCCGGATCTATCATCATGGCCGCTCTGAACTGAACACAGGCATAATCGTAATCACGCTTTTGCGCCCATTCCACTCCTTCGGCGATAAGACCGCTGGCAAAACGCTTATCGGATACTCTCAATATATATGAGATATAATTTGTACTATATTCAAACTTCGGATCGCAGCCTATGACAAAAGCCATGGCCTTAGCTATGGAAAGGGTGGAAATACTCTCTATCTCATTTTTCCTTATTGGTACTGGCACGCCTGAAAGTATGTCGGCAAGCCCGGACTTTTGCAGATAATTGTCTGAGAGTTCATCAAAAATATAGTCGTTGAGGAAAGGGGTCAAATATTTGCCTATCCTGTCTTCTCTGTTTTTTAGATCCATGGTTAAATCTCCCATCCTTTTTTCAAAAATCGCTTTACCTCTTCCGGGTTAAGGGCAGATCTCAGGTCTTCTTCAAGGGCTGCTGTTGCGGCATCAGCGGCGGCAGGACCATCGGTCCTTTCGATAATAAAGCGCCGCAGGATCCTGTACTGATCTTCTTTTTTCCTGTTCTTATGCTGATATCCGTTTTCATAATAAAAATCGGCCAGACTTTCGTACAGATCAAAAGGCTTTCCTCCGAAAGCGTCCGTCAGCGCCTCTATGGCCCTTGAAAACCCGCCCCGGTTATAATAAATGTTCAGCATGTTTTCGATGGTTTTCAGCCGTACCAGTTGGCCTGCGGACATCCACATGTTTGATATGATCTCATAAGGCGCTCTTTCCCTTGCCACTATGCCGTACCTTTCCTTCATCGCCGCTATCGGGGTACCTTTCAGCACTTTAAGGAATCCAAGCTGGAAAGCATCTGCCCCCAGCCTGTAAACTTTATTAAAAGACCGCTTGAACAACTCATATGTTTCAAATGGCAGCCCGGCGATAAGATCCACATGGACATGTATATTATCCAGTCCAGCCAGCCTTTCAGCATTATAAAGCACAGGATAGACATTTTCTTTCCGGTCCACTGCCCTGAGGGTTTCAGGATTGGTTGACTGGATACCTATCTCAAGCTGGAACAGTCCCGGCCGGGCTTTGGCGAGCAGGTTTATCATCCGGTCGGAAACCAGATCGGCGCAGATCTCGAAATGGAAATTGGTCACGCCGTTGTCGTTTTCCAGGATAAATCCGATTATCTGGCATGCCCGTTCTTCATCATAGTTGAAAGTCCTGTCCACAAATTTTACCTGCATGACTTTCTTATACAGGAAATATCTCAGATCCCGCCTTATCCTCTCCATGTCCAGGGACCTCACCCTTTTGTCGATACAGGACAGGCAATAAGCGCACCGGAAAGGGCATCCACGGGATGACTCGTAGTATATGACCTTGTCTTTTTCGCAGGGCAGCAGAGAATAAAGGAAAGGTATTGCATTAAAATCCATGGGCTCGATCTGCGGGTTGATATATATCTTTCCGTTTTGCCGGTATATGAGTCCGGGAACTGTTTTAAGATCACTTGAGCCATCCAGGCCTGATCCTCCGGTATAGCTTCCGTCTTTTTGCCTGAGTACCTCAGCAAGCCTGTAAAATGAATATTCACCTTCCCCGCATAGTATGTAGTCTGCCCAGGGATTTTCCATTGCGAAGATATGTCCGTCATGGCTTACTTCCGGACCGCCTAAGACTATCTTCACCGACGGGCAGGCTTTTTTCAGGTCCGATCCTATGGCTTTGACCTGCTCAATGTTCCATATGTAGCAAGAAAAGCAAACCATATCGCAGTTTGCCATCACAAGCTCTCCATATATATATGATGGATCGTTGTTTATGGTAAATTCTCTTATATGTACATCGTCCGGCGTATCGGCCATTACCGTGTAAAGGTATCTGACCGCCGGATTGGAATGGACATATTGGGAATTTAACGCAGCTAAAAATATCTTCATAATCTTGTTTCATGCCGCCTCTGCGGCAAATCAGGCCAGCCCTACAGCATCCTGAACCTTTCGTCTTTGAGCATTCCTCGGTCTTCCATGCAGCGTTTGAGGGAGGCGATCATCCTCTCGTTGTCCTCCGGCAAGTTGCCCCGGAGCGATACATAGTTGGACGCATGGTTGCTCCTGAAAACACACGATTTGGCCGGTTTGGCATACTGCAGCATAAGACATGTCTCTGCCAGGACTTCCTCCGGAGTCAGTAGCTTAAACCTGCCTTCTCTGTAATCCTCCAGCAGCGGTGCAGGTGGCTGTAGCATCAATGTAAGCAGGCTCACATAAGATGCGTTCATCTCGGCGATCATGGTCCCGGTCTCTATGGCGTGTTCCTCCCACATTTCCGGACCGGCAAGTCCGCTGATAAAGGTAACTGATGTCTTTATCCCGGCAGCCTCCAATCTGTGGACAGCGTCTATGAGCTGCTGTCTGGTCTCGCCTTTATTGACCTTTTGGAGCACCTTGTCGCTTCCGGATTCGGCGCCTATATACACCATGGTCAGGCCATGGTCTTTCAGTTCTTTCAGTTCCTCATCAGTCTTGCGCAATGCGTCCGCAGCCCGGCCATAGGTGGTGACTCTCTGACATTCAGGGAAATTATCCCTTATATAGTCGAGGATCGTCAGCAGCTTATGATTGGCAAGGCAGAGGGCATCGCCGTTGCAGAGGAACATCCTGTCCACTCTGCCGTAATGGCTTCTCGCCCACGCCAGATCTTCCAAGACCTCCTCCTGTTTGCGGACTTTAAACTGCTTTTCCTTATACATATTGCAGAAAGTACATTTGTTGTGGGAACAGCCTATCGTCACCTGTACCAGCAGGCTGTATGCTTCACTTGGCGGTCTGTAGATATCTCCGATATAACGCATAGCTTAGTTTCCTTTCAGATTTGGATATGGATCAGTTTAACTTGGTTTTCGAGAACCGATATTGACAAAAGATCATTTTTTTATATTTTGGGTCAATCGCCCGGAGTTCCTCACGGCCGCAGCCTGGAACCGGCCTCGCTGAGCAAGCCTGCCGCCCCTCTCAGGAGCGGAAACCCGGCTCCGAAGCAGGAACCCGGCTCCGCTGGCAGTTCATCTCCGGCGAGATCTACATTCTTTCCGGAGCTTCCATGCCCAGCAGCGAAAGGCCGTTCTTTATGGCCTGTTTGGCGGCTCTTACCAATATCAGCTTGGATACTCTTTCTTCCATATCGTCTACCAGAATGTGTTCGTCGTGGTAGAAGCGGTTGAAAGCCTGAGCCATATCCACTATATGTCTGGTGAGCACAGATGGTTCATACTTTTCTCCGGCGTCGGCGATCACACGAGGCATGTCGTATATCATCTTGGCCAGCTTATAAGCGCTTTCTGATGTGATATGCTCAGGGCGCAGGTTAGCAGCATCACATGACGCAGAAGCCGCTTCCTCTCCGGCATTGCGCAGGACGCTGGCGGCTCTGGCATGGGTGTACTGTACATAAGGCCCGGTCTCGCCGTTGAAATCCAGCACCTTGTCCCATGAGAACACATAGTCCTTTATCCTGTTGTTGGACAGTTCCTGGAAAACTACAGCGCCGATGCCGACCTGTCTTGCTGTTTCGTCTACATTATCCGTATTTACGCCTTTTTCTATGATGATCTCTCTGGTCTTTTCTACAGCTCTGTTGAGCACATCTTCAAGAAATACCACACGGCCGTGCCTTGTGGACATGGTCCCGTCTTCCAGGCTTACCAGGCCGAACGGCACATGGATATTGTCGTGGGCCCAGTCGAATCCCAGCAGCTCTATGATCTTTATCCACTGCTGGAAATGGAGGTTCTGCTGAGAAGCCACCACATATATGTTTTTGTAAAAATCGTAGTGTTCTTTTCTGTAAAGGGCGGCAGCGATGTCCCTGGTTATATACAGAGACGAGCCGTCGGACTTGGTGATCAGGGCCGGAGTCATTCCGTAAGGCTCCAGATCTACGATCTGAGCGCCCTTGGATTCTTTGAGGAGCCCCTTGTCTTTGAGCATTTGCAGCACCCGCGGCATCTTGTCGGAATAAAAGCTTTCTCCTGCATAGGAATCAAACTCTATACCAAGCATTTTATATACCCGGTTGAACTCTTTGAGGCTCTCATCTCTGAACCACTGCCAGAGCTCTTTTTCTTCTTTTTCGCCGTGTTCCAGCCTGGCGAAGATCTCTCTGGCTTCATCGTCCAGCTCCGGATGTTCTTCCACCTCTTCGTGGAATTTAGTATAGTAGCTGAGCAGGGTTTTTATAGGCTCCCTTATGACATCTTCCTTGTTGCCCCAGTGCCTGTAGGCACAGATCATCTTTCCGAACTGGGTGCCGTAGTCACCAAGATGGTTTATGCGCACAACATTATAGCCAAGGGCCGAATATATCTTGTTAATGGAGTTTCCGATGACGGTGCTCCTGATGTGCCCGATGTGGAAAGGCTTTGCGATATTAGGCGAGGAAAATTCCACTATCACGGTCCTGTTGCCGCCGATGTCGGAATTTCCGTACTTGTCTCTGCGACCGATGACCTCTGCCATCACATCGGATACCAGCTTTTCCCTGGAAATTAACATGTTCACATAGGCGTTGACCTGCTGGACTTTTTCAAACAGAGAGTTTCCTTCGATGCCTGCCGCGATATCCGTCGCTATGAGAGGCGGGGCCTTTCTCAGGGTTTTGGCCAGCTTAAAGCATGGGAATGCATAATCTCCCATTTTTTCGTCCTGAGGGACTTCTATCATATCCGCTATTTCTGCCGGAGTAAGGCCTGGCACCTGCTCTCCGATCAGCTTGGCTATTTCTTCCTTGAAATTTACCATTTTATCTTCTCCTTTTCAGTTATCACTTCGATCCCCATGGAGGACAGCATGCCGGCGAACACGCCGTTGCCGTCCACCAGCTTTCCGGAAAAAGTGCCGTCATATATCTTTCCTATACCGCACGAAGGACTGTTGGCCTTGAGTATGGCTCCTTCTATTGGTTTTCCCGAAAGTTCGGCCATTTTCAGGCAGCTGTCCCTTGATATGCGGGCGCCCCGCAAAAATTCTTCCGTAACATCGCTGCCGTCCTTGCTGATGATCCTGCTTCCCGATTTTTCGGCAGGCGGACGGGGGCACGGGAGTCCTCCGGCTCTTTCGGGACAGACGATTATATATTCATGGGTCTGGCAGAACCGGATAACATCTTCATTCCGGTTGTTCCCGCCATCATATTTACAATTATGGCCCAACAGGCATCCGCTTATTATATACATAACTACTCCTTCAGGGTGACGACTGTGACTCCGTCGCCGCCCTCATCATATTTTCCTTTTCGGAAAGAGGCAACCAGCTTATGTTTCTTAAATGCCCGGCGCAGGCCCTCCTTGAGTATTCCCTCGCCACGGCCGTGGATGACAGTCACCTCTTTAAGGCCTGCCATGTAGGCGTCGTCCAGATACTTATCCACATCCATCATGGCATCTTCCAGATTCTCTCCCTGGACATTGACCGTCGGCGAGATGGTCTGGGCCTTTCTCAGGGACAGGCCCCCGTACCGGCTTGAAGCCTTGCCGGATACATTCTTTTGTTCCTCAACCAGCATCAGGTCACTGACATTGATGTTGACCTTCATTATCCCTATCTTGACCTGCAGGTCGCCTTTGTCGTCAGGCAGAGTCATGACTTCACCGACCTGATCTAAGGTGACTACCCGTACCCGGTCGCCGATCCTTAGCTGCGAAGCGTCTACCGGGCTCTGGTTCACTCGTTTTATGCGCTTTTCGGCAAAGCGGTCTTCGGTCTCTTTCAATTTTCGGCGGCTCCTGTCGAAGGAACGGTTCATATCGCCGACGCTGGCCAGCTTATTTATGCGCCGCAGCTCTTTGCCCACATCGTCGGCAGTGCGGCGGGCCTCTTTAAGTATATCCCTTGCTTCTTCCTTGGCCTTTCTGATGATCTGGTCCTCTTTTTCACGGAGGGCCTGCTGCCGCTTTGCTATCTCCTCTTCCCGGCGGCGGGCGGAAATGTTCATCAGCTCGGCCTGGCGCCGTTCTTCTTCGGCTTTTTTTCTGTCCCTTTCTATGGTGTCCAGGACGCTTTCAAATTCTATATCTCCTTTTTCAAGGAACATGGAAGCTCTTTCTATGATCTTTTCTGGCAGCCCCAGTTTTCTGGAAATCTCAAAGGCATTGGACTTTCCGGGTATGCCGGTTATGAGCCTGTAGGTAGGGCTCAGGGTCTGCACATCAAACTCCATTGAGCCGTTTTCAACTCCCGGCGTGGAAAGAGCGTATTTTTTCAGTTCATTATAGTGGGTGGTCGCTATGGTCCTTGCTCCCCAGGCCTTGAGGTTTTCAAGGATGGATATGGCAAGAGCCGCTCCCTCGGTAGGATCTGTCCCTGCCCCCAGCTCATCCAGCAGCACCAGGCAGTCTTTCCTGACTTCCTGCAGGATCTCAACGATATTCTTCATGTGAGATGAAAAAGTGCTTAGGCTCTGTTCTATGCTCTGCTCGTCTCCTATATCGGCATATACCTGATCGAATACCGATATGCGGCTTTCTGACGAAGCCGGTATGTGCAGTCCGCTCTGGGCCATAAGAGTCAGCAGGCCCACGGTCTTGAGGGTCACCGTTTTTCCTCCCGTATTGGGCCCTGTCACCACCAGGGTGGTATATCCGTCTCCGACGGACACATCTATGGGTACGGCTTTCTTATATTCGATGAGCGGGTGTCTGGCCTGTTTGAGCGTCACTGCTCCATCCGAGGTAATATGGGGTTCTTCTCCCTTCATGGCTATGGACAGTTTGCCCTTGGCAAAAATAATATCAAGCATGGTCAGGAGTTTCTGATTGTTCATTATCTGGGCGTAGTGCTCAGCCGCATTGGACGAAAGCTCCGCCAGGATCCTTTCTATCTCCACCTGCTCGGCCAGTTCCAGTTCTCTCAGTTCATTGTTGAGGTTGACTATGACCTGGGGTTCTATGAATATTGTGGCTCCGGTGGAGGACTGATCGTGTACTATACCAGGGAACCTGGCCCTGTGCTCTGCCTTTACCGGCACCACATAACGGCCGTCTCTGATAGTTACTATGGAATCCTGCAGATATGTCTTGTTATCCTGAGAATTTAAGATATTGTTGAGCCGGTTTTTTATGGCGTCGTTCTGCCTGTGGATGCTGCGCCTTATATCCTTTAATTTGGGAGACGCATTGTCTGCCATTTCGTCCTCAGAAAGGATACATCTGTCGATGTTTTCTTCCAGACGCGGAAAGGTCTCCAGAGCATCTCTGATACCGTCGATCACCGGCAGGACCGGAAGGTCGCTCTTGAGAAATGTTATGACATTGGAAGCCACCCTGATATTATAGAGGATCTGTAAAAGCTGTTTCATGGTCAGGCTTCCGCCTTTTTTTGCAAAGCTCATGGCTCCATCTATATCATAGAGCTGTCCAAGAGGAGCATTCCCCTTTCTCACGATAACGCTGACAGCTTCTGTGGTCTCACCCAGAGCTTCCATGACGGAGATCTGATCGGTCATGGGGGACAGGCCGAGCAGCTTTTCTTTTGCCGCCGCCGAGGAAGCCCCGGCGGCCAGCATGCTCAGTATCTTGTCGTATTCGAGAGTTTTGAGTGTTTTATCTTTCATCTAACTCCTTATATTCTTCCAGCTCTCTTTTCAGTCTCATGTTTTCCATCTGAAGGTCAAAATATGAGTTTTCATATTCGCTGCATTTTGCTTCCAGCTCTGTGCACTTCTCTTCTGCGGCTTTTTTCTCGGCTGAGACTTTGGCGGCATTTTCCCTGTACTGGGTAAAGTTCTGCTTGGCTTCCTCCCACATTTTCAGATAATGTTCCGTCTCTTTCCTCAGCTTCTCGTTGGATTCTTTGAGTTCCTGCATCTGAGCCATGGCGTCAAAGTACTCGTCTGTGATATTGATAGCCGTAAGCACTGCAAGGGTACCCTGCCCGCCTGTGGAAAAGCCCCGGCCCAGCTGTCTCATCTTATCGTTTACATGAGAGGCTATCTTTCTGATGGTTTCTTCATCTTTTTCTCCGGCTATGGTGTATTCCTGACCATATATCCTGACATTGACCTTGTTGTTTTCCATGAGTCTCTCCTTATATATTCTCCTATATATCTCTTAGGTTTACATCGAGCTGTTCTTTGAGAGCTTTGAGTATTTCTTCATGTATTTTATCTACTTCTTCGTCTGTGAGCGTCTTGTCATCGTGCCTGTATACCAGGGCAAAGGCCACGCTCTTCTTGCCTTCTCCTACCTGCGGTCCTCTGTATATATCGAACAAGTCTGCGCTCTTGAGCAGTTCTCCTCCCGCAGCCATGATGACTTTCTGTATGTCGCCTACTGCCATGTCTTCGTCGACTACAAGGGAGATATCCCTGAGGATAGCCGGGTATTTCGGCAGCGGCTTATATGCTTTTTCAAGATCAGCCATTTCTATGATGATGTTGAAAAGCAGTTCTGCTGCGTAGCACCTTGTTCCGATACCGTATTTATCGGCAACATCAGGGTGGAGTTCGCCCATTATACCTATCTCGGTAAGTTCTTCGCCCGGTCCGTCAGGTCCGTCTACGGTCTCTCTGACAGCTATGCGGGCGCATCTGCCCGGATGGAAAGCTCCGTATTCTTTTTCCGGAATGAATTCCAGATCGTGGATACCCAGCTTGCCCAGCATTTCCACTATGGCTCCCTTGAGGGTGAAGAAATCTTCTCCGTCCCCGTAGAAGCCTATTGACATGGCGTCGCTTTCCGTAGGCAGGTCCTTTTCGTCAAGGAGGTTTACCATGAAGGTGTTGCCTATTTCAAAAGCTCTGACCGCTTCATTGTTTCTTGAATAGTTCCTGCCCAGCACTTCCAGCAGTCCCGGCATGAGTATGGTCCTCATGACGGAAGTATCTTCACCGAGAGGGTTTATTATCTTTACGAAGCCCCTTTCCCATGAGTCCTCGCCGATCCTCAGATTGTCCACGCCCTTAGGGCTTACGAAGGAATATGTCTGTATCTCGTCGCATCCCAGAGCGCACATGGTCTCTCTGGCCAGATCTTTTACATCCCTTGAATAAGGCTGGGAAGCCTCGTTGCTGCCCTTAGGTATGGTCACCGGCAGCTTGTCATAGCCGTAAAGCCTGGCTACTTCTTCTATGATGTCTTCTTCGATTTCTATGTCCTGTCTTACCGTAGGCGGGGTCACATACATTTCATCTTCTTCGCCTTCGACGGTCATTTCAAGGCTTTCCAGATAACCTGCCATCTGTTCCCTTGGGATCTGTATGCCCAGGACGCTGTTTATCCTGCTGACTCTGCCCAGGATCTTCTTAGGTTCTTCCGGCTCAGGATAAACATCTACGCTGCCTCCTACTACGGTGCCTCCGCCGATGAGTTCTATCAGATAGCAGACTCTGTCGGCTGCGTTGCCACACAGGTTAGGGTCTATGCCTTTTTCATATCTTGATGAAGCTTCAGTCCTAAGACCCACCTTCTTGGCAGTGGTCCTGACGCTGTTGCCCAGGAAGTTGGCTGACTCTACGATGATAGTCTTTGTATCGTTTTCGATCTCGGAGTTGAGGCCGCCCATGACTCCTGCGATGGCGATGGACTTTTCTGCGTCGTGGATGGTCAGCATGGTCTCGTCCAGAGTCCTTTCGGTCCCGTCCAGGGTAGTGAACTTTTCGCCTTCATAAGCGGTGTCTACGATTATCTTCTGGCCTGCTACGCTGTTGATGTCAAAAGCGTGGATAGGCTGGCCGTATTCCAGCATTACAAAGTTGGTCACATCAACTATGTTGTTGATCGGTCTCATGCCGGCGTGGATGAGCCTTTTCTGCAGCCACCACGGGGACGGCTGTACCTTGACATCCTTGACTATCCTGGCCACATATCTCTTGCACAGGTCAGATCTGATCTCTACGCTCACATAGTCTGCGGCGCTGCCTGTTTCGTTCTTGCACTTTGTTTCCGGGTGCCTTACTTTCTCGTTGAAAGTGGCGGCCGCCTCTCTTGC
>UQOC01000053.1 GCA_900542565.1 uncultured Eubacteriales bacterium
CAGAAAAGCGTATCACCGCTGAAGAGGACGCCTGGCACATATATGCATATCCCGCCTGTTGTATGTCCCGGTGTCTGCATTATATTTAATGTCATGTCACCCACATCCAGCTTGTCTTTATCCCTGACATAAATATCAGCGTCTATGGTGACAGGATGTCCGAACATCTCCGCGGAGCTGTTAAGATCGCCATTTGACAGAAGTTCTTTTTCGTCAGCGCAGGCAACGACTTTTGCATCAGGAAAATCTTTCTTAAAAGCTTCAACTCCTCCTATATGATCGCCGTGGCCGTGGGTGAGGATTATATATTCAACAGCGATACCGCCGTTTTCTGCGTCTCTTGTCAGAGCCTGTTCATATCCGCCCGGATCAACGATAAATCCTTTTTTGGCCTTTTCATCGTAAACAAGATATGTGTTCACCTGCAGAGGGCCTGTGAAATAATGCCTTATCTTCATAATGTCTTTGCTCCGTATTTTAGAAAGTTTTTTTGCTGTCCAGCAATATGGTCACCGGACCGTCATTATATATCCTGACCATCATCTGGGCCCTGAATATCCCTTCCTGAGTTTCAACACCCAGTTCATTTATCTCTTCAATATATTTTCTATATAGCCTGTTTGCCTCCTCCGGCCTTGCAGCTCTTACAAAGCTTGGCCTTTTGCCCTTTCTGGCATCTCCAAGCAATGTGAACTGGGAGACTGCAAGTATCTTTCCGCCGATATCCGTTACGGAAAGGTTCATCTTACCGTCCTCGTCCTCAAATATCCTCAGTCCTGCTGTCTTTTCGGCCATATAGCGGGCATCACTGTCAGTATCCCCTTCTTCAACTCCAAGCAGGACCATCAGTCCCTTATCTATTTTTCCGGTAACCTGTCCTTCCACAGTGACATCGGCCTCTGTAACCCTCTGAACTACAGCTCTCATTCTTCCTCCTAAGATTTTGCCCTGAAAACATGAGTGATACCGTCTATATTCCTCAGGTTCCTGAATACTTTCTGCATTTCCTGCGTGCTGGAAATGGAAAGGGTTATTGTCATTGACAGGCTTCCGTCTTTGCCCGTCTTTGCATTGACGCCGGAAAGATGTATGTCCATGTCTTCACATACCCTTGAAATATCCGAAAGTATCCCTTTTCTGTCGCTGCCTTCGATACATATTTCGGCATCGTATGATTTTCCGACTTTGAGATCTTCCCATTCGACATCTATGAACCTGGCTTTTTCCCTTACAGGCAGGTTCCTTATGTTGGAGCAATCGCAGCGATGTACGGATATTCCTCTTCCTTTGGTGATAAAACCTATTATATCGTCTCCAGGAACAGGGTTGCAGCATTTTGCCAGCTTTATCATGAGGTTGTCGGCGCCTTTTACTATGACGCCTGGATTGTCCTTGTTCTTGTCCGGTCTCTTCTGCTTTTTTTCCTCTGCGGCTTTGATGTCTTCGAGAACAGATTCGTCAGTCTTTGTTTCAGCTTTCTTATCCTCATTATAGTAGGAAAACAGCAGGTTACAGAACTTGCTCATCAATGTCCCGCCGTTGGCCAGCTGTGCAAATCCTTCGTCGGCGCTGGCAAAATTCATTGCCTTCATTGCTCTGTTTATATATGCAGACTTTGCGCACAAAGCAGGATCATATCCTTTTTTTCTGATGGTCTTATCAAGTAAATCTTTGCCTTTTTCTATGTTATCTGATTTGTTTTCTTTTTTGAGCCAGCTCCTTATCTTGTTCCTGGCATTGGAACTTTTTGCTATGCGCAGCCAGTCAACGCTTGGGCCGCTGGAATTGGCGGAGGTCACGATCTCTACTATGTCTCCGTTCTGGAGAGTGTGGTCGATTGTAACCATTTTACCGTTAACTCTTGCGCCCACACATTTGCATCCTATGGCAGAATGTATCTTAAAGGCAAAATCCAGCGGGGTAGAGCCTGCCGGCAGTTCAATGACATCACCCTTCGGAGTGAATACAAACACCTGGCTTGCAAACAGATCCATCTTCATTGTCTCAAGAAAATCCTTCGGGTCATTGATGTCCTGCTGCCATTCAAGGGATTGACGGAGCCAGGCAAGTTTTATATCATCGCTGGAATTTTTGCCGGAAGTATCTCCTTCTTTATATTTCCAGTGCGCAGCGATACCATACTCTGCCACCTCATGCATCTCGTGTGTCCTTATCTGTATCTCAAACGGTTCCCCGTTATCTCCTATTACCGTAGTATGAAGAGACTGATACATGTTCGGCTTAGGCATGGCAATATAGTCCTTGAACCTTCCGGGTATAGGCTTCCACATGGTGTGGACGATACCCAGCACAGCATAGCACTCTTTGATGGTGTTGACGATTATCCTTACAGCAATAAGGTCAAAGATCTCGTCAAGCTGTTTATTCTGGAACTTCATTTTTTTGTAAATGCTGTAATAATGTTTGGCTCTTCCGTATATGTCATACTGAAGATCCATGTCATCGAGGGCTTCTTTTATCTCATGGATGACAACCTCGATGGTTTCCTCCCTCTGAGCCATCTTTTCGTTTACTTTTTCCTTTAGCTCACTGAATTCTTTGGGATGCAGATATCTGAGAGCTATGTCCTCCAGCTCGAACTTTACTGTTGAAATACCCAGACGGCTTGCAAGGGGAGCATAGATCTCAAGGGTTTCCTTGCATTTTTCCTCTATCTTTTCAGGTCTCATATATTCGATGGTCCGCATGTTATGGAGCCGGTCGGCCAGTTTGATTATGAGGACTCTTATATCCTTGGACATTGCCAGGAACATTTTCCTGAAATTTTCAGCCTGTATTTCTTCTTTTGATTCAAATTTAATGGTACCCAGTTTTGTCACACCGTCAACGAGGAGCGCGATCTCTTCACCAAAATCGGCTACCAGTTCTTCTCTGGTGTATTCTGTATCCTCCACGGCATCATGCAAAAGCCCGCCGATCAGTGTCGCATCGTCCATGCCAAGCTGTGCAAGGATGACCGCAACGCTTATGGGATGGACAAAATACGGTTCTCCGCTCTTTCGCAGCTGTCCGTCATGAAGCTGTCTGCCTTTGTCGTAGGCTTTCCCGATAAGCCCGGCGTTGTATTTGGGATTGATATTCAGTATTTCTTCTAAAAACTGAGCTTTTGTCTTCATCTGATATAACTCCTGAAGGCTGTGTTATTTTTTTTGCTTCTTTGCCTTTTTTGTCTGTCTTAAATATTTTGAGCCTGTACTGTTCCTGTTGAGGTCATAGTACATCGGGCTGCAAACAAATATGGAGGAATAGCATCCCACCACTATGCCTATCATAAGCGGAATGATAAATTCCCTTATGGATTCGGATACCATTATGCACAACGGGATCATGACAACAAATGTGGTCAGGGATGTCATTATGGTACGGTTTAGAGTGCTGTTTATACTGTTGTCTATGTTCGATTCCAAGCTTGTTTTTTTGTTTATCCGTTCGTTTTCTCTTATCCTGTCAAAGATGACTATGGTATCATTTATCGAATATCCGACCAGTGTCAGTATGGCTGCGATAAACGGATTATTGACCGTAAACCCGAAAATTGCATAAAATGACAGTACTATCAGCACATCATGCACCACTCCGGCAATGGACGAAAATCCGTACTTCCATGATTTGAAACGGAAAATTATATATATGAGCATTCCTGCGGATGCTATCAGAACGGCGATCACAGCATTGGTCTTCAGCTCATTCCCTACAGACGGTCCGAACTGCTCAGAAGCCAGGATATCACCGTCTGTCAGCTGGAATGTCTCACTGAGGGTGTCTATCACTTCCCCTCTCTGCTGGTTATCCAGAAAGCTGGTAGTCTTTATGACCACCTGGGTGTTGTTCTCACCTGAATATATTATCGACGGGTCCAGGTCATATTCTGCAATGGCCTGTTCTACACGGCTGATGGGTACCTGCTCGTGTAGTTCAAGCTGGATCATGGTGCCTCCGGTAAAGTCTATCCCATAATTTAACCCCCGCACTGCACCAAAGATGAGACCCACTGCCATTATGGCTATGCTTACTCCATAGAATACTTTTCTGTGCCTGATAAATGCAAAAGTCTTATGAAGGAACTGTCTTGGGGTGCCGTCATCATTGACGCCGAAATATCTGTTCTTCGCAAACCTCCTGCTTTCAGCTATCAGCGACATGAACAGGTGAGTTATTATTACAGCGGTAAATATGCTTATGATGATACCGATCATCAGAGTCAAGGCGAATCCCTTGACAGATGTGGTCCCTACTTCATAAAGGACGACCGCTGCTATCAGCGTGGTTATCTGGGCATCTAGCACAGTTGAAAGGGCGTTCTTGAACCCTGCATTCACCGCTACTCTTATTGACTTTCCGGCACAGATTTCCTCTTTTATCCTTGAAAAGATTATTACATTGGCATCAACGGCCATACCTATGGAAAGTATGAGCGCCGCTATCCCAGGAAGGGTCAGGACCACATCCATCAGCGACATGGACCATATGAACATTGCCACATAAAGCATGAGGGCAATGTCCGCCATGAGTCCCAGAAGGCCGTAAAATATCAGCATGAGGACAAACACCAGCCCTATTCCTATCGCTCCTGCGATAATGGACTTATCCAGGGCATCTGCGCCCACTGAAGCAGCCTGTACAGATGACTGCACCTCCACCAGATCCACTGGCAGTGCGCCGCCTCTGATGAGCGCCGCAGTAGTCGAGGCTTCCTCTCTTGAATAATTGCCAGTTATCTCACAATGTCCGCCGCTTATGACCTGCTGTACATCAGGATGGACTATTATCTCATCATCCAGTACTATTGCGATCTGGTTAGGATAGACTCCGTCTATGGTGGACTCAACTTCGCCGCTGAGAGCCTTTCGGGTCCCCTCTTCAAAAAGTGTGGCGCCCTCATCGTCAAATTCCAGTTCTATCTTGTAATAAGCGCCATCTGTGGCTATCTGTGCATCGCGCACATTGCTCCCGTCTACTACGAGACTTCCATCGGCAAGCACAAACCTGAGCTGGGCGGTCCTGCCTATGGCGTCGATGGCCTCCTGGGCATCTTCCGCACCCGGGATCTCCACTCTTATCCTGTTGCTTCCCTCTATTGTGACCGATGACTCGGCGACACCCATCTGGTTCACCCTGTTATCTATGACGGCTCTTGTCTGATCCATAAGGCTCCTGAGTTCTTCGCCTTCGAGATCTGTCTGAGCTTCCATTACCACATAGACTCCGCCGTTTATATCAAGTCCGTATTTTAAAGCATCTTTGGCAGAGGACATGGATCCTATTCCAAATATGCTGATATACCATGCAAAAACAGTTACAGCGAGCACTATTATGGCAAGTACCCGCCTGATAGTCTGATTCATCGGAAAAACCTCACTTTATCCATTATACCGGTATTTTAGTTTACATTATATTGTACTACTTTTTTTGCATACTTACAAGCTAAAAGTAAATATATGCCATTGCAGCAAGAAAAAACAAAAGCCGTTAACCTGCAAGGGCAACGGCTTGATCTTACTATGTCCCGTATCTTTATTCTTCAGCTTTGACCTGCTCTGCAGCAACTGTTTCCTCGGCGTTGTCATTTTCGGCCGGTACTTCGTTCTTTGCAGGCTCGTCCTGTACTGACTGTTCCTCAGCAGCTTCTTCAACAGCAGAAGATCTTTTGAGTTTTTTCGGTTTAACCTTTTTGGCTTCCTCTTCTTCCACTGCCGCAGCTTCATCTTTGCGAGGCTTGTGGCTAGGATTAGTAACAGATGAAACAGACCATCTCATCATCTCGAACTTGACTTTGTCAGCTCCGACCTGTATAACGATAGTCTCATCCTTAGTCTTGACTATCTTTCCGCAGATCCCTCCGATGGTCACGATCTCATCGCCGACCTGCAGGCTGCTCCTCATTTCCTGGATCTGTTTATCCTTTTTTCTCTGAGGCCTTATCATCAGAAAATACATTGCGATGATAAGAACGATCAACGGCAGTAAACTTACAAAAGAACCCATATTCCGTTTTTCCTCCCTTGCGATTCTGTTGTCGTTATCTTATAACGATGGTGCCGGCGATGGGGGTCGAACCCATACGGTGTCGCCACCACAGGATTTTGAGTCCTGCACGTCTGCCAATTCCATCACGCCGGCTTGAATAACGATACTATGATACCATAAAAGGAATGCATTTTACAATATTTTTTTTGCAACTTTTAAAAACTTCTTCCAGAACGGTCTGTACTGGTCTATAATAGATATCACCATCTGAAAGGAGCACATTTATGTCAGATAAATTATATGATAAAATAATCGATAAGCTGGACAGCTTTTCTTCCGGCCAACAGAAAGTCGCAAAATATATAGTTGATAATTACAGTGAGATACCTGCCATGTCGTGCAAGGAACTTGCAGGCCATTCCCATGTGAGCAGTTCCATGGTGGTCCGTTTTGCCAAGCATATAGGTTACAGCGGCTTTCTCCAGATACGCGATCAGATAAGATCTGAACTCGGCAATGTCAGGAGACCTTACAGCATTTCTCTTTCCATGCCGGAAAAGGTAGACGATAATCTGATCGGCCAGTATCTCCAGAAGATCGGAAATGACATCAAGGTTTTCACCCAGGATATGGACCTTAAACTCATCGAAAAGCTTGCATCGGACATTGCAGGCGCAGACACCGTTTATCTGTTCGGTATCGGCGGCGACAGGATCATAGTCCAGTATCTGAGCAATTACTTCCCCCTTCTCGGCATAAAGACCGCTGCCATATTTGAAGAAGGCCTGGGAATGAAGCAAAAGATAATGAACATGACACCTGATGATTTTCTGATCGTCGCCTCTTTTCCCAATGTTCAGAGAGATGAATTCTGGATCACCGACTTTGCCCGAAAAAACGGGACAGGCGTATTCCTGATAACCGATTCCGATATCACAGCCCGGTATCACGGCATTTCCAATTATATCAAGGTGAAAAACTCTCTTAACACATTTTATAACTCCTGCATCCTTTCCATGTATTTTTGTGACATACTGCTGATGAAGCTCAGAGAAAAAATGCCCGAAAAATCCAGGAAATGCCTGAAGAGATACGAAGAAATACTTGAGCTGTAACATCGGTTGATGTAAATTTTAATTTACAAACGGAAATGAAATTTTACTTTTTTGTAAATTTTTATTTCCGTTTTTCTTTTTTCAAAATTTATATTTTAACCGGACTGTGTTTTAAAATAAAAATTTCACATTGCTTTTTTAATGGTTTCAGGCATTTTCGTGCGATGAAGTTTTAAAGCAGGCATAATACTTGCATTAATCTCCTGTTAAAAGAAAGGAGGTTAACAATGAAAACGCATTTATACGCCGATACTATCATAAAAGGCGGAAAAATTATCACCATGACCGGTGAGGATGAAACTGCATCATGGGTCGCAGTGCAGGACGGCATTATCATTGATGTGGGCATATCCGGCGGCTATGACCGTTATATTGGTCCTGATACAGTGGTCAGGGATCTTGAAGGACAGGTCATGCTGCCTGGATTTTACGATGGCCACAGTCATTTCAGCACAGGCGGTCTGACTGCCCTGTACTACGAGGATCTCAGGAGCAAGCCCATAGGCACGATGACATGTATAGCAGATTATATCAAAGCGCTGAAAAACCGGGCAAGCATTACGCCTGAACATAAGCCTGTGCTTGGTACCGGATACGACCAGACCACCATCAGTGAAATGCGCCATCCTACCAGGCAGGAGCTTGATATGGTTTCCACCGGACGGCCAGTCATACTGAATCATGTTACGGCTCATATCATGGCGGTCAATTCCAAGGCGCTGGAGATAATGGGGATAAACGCCGATACTCCTGATCCTGAAGGCGGTGTCATCCGCAGGGATAAAGACGGTATCCCCAACGGCATATTGGAAGAATCTGCTGTATTCTATGTATGGAACAACAAGGAATTCAACATATTCGGAACATTTGACGAACAGATGGAAGCGTTCGCATACAACAGCCATATATATGCTTCCCACGGAGTGACTACAGCCAACGAAGGTTCCATAGCCAACCTTCAGCAATATGAAGAGGCCGTGCGCAGAGGAAAAATGAAGATAAGGTCTGTTCTCTGGTTTGCTCCTAAGGACCTGCTGTCAGATACACCTCCCATTCCGTCAGACGATGTGAAAAACATGATCTCTGTAGGCGGAGGAAAAATTTTTGCTGACGGCTCAGTCAATACTTATACTGCCTGGCTGACCAGACCGTATCATGTGAAAGAACCCGGCATGGATGAGCAATTTGCCGGTTACCCTGCCATATCATATGACGGACTTAACGACGCAGTCAGTCAGGTGACTGACCGCGGCTATAACATGTATATCCACTCTAACGGAGACGCAGCCATTGACGAATGCATAAAAGCTTACAAAAAAGTCCGTCAAAAGCATCCTGATGATTCTCTGAAGCTGGTACTGGTCCATGCGCAGTGCGCAAGGAAAGACCAGCTGCTGGAAATGCAAAAATACAGTATCACCCCTTCATTTTATTGCAGCAATGTATATTATGCAGGCGACAGGTTCCGCGATATATTTCTCGGTCCAGAAAGGGCTGAAAACTGTAACCCTATAGGATCTGCCATGGATCTTGGCCTACTGTGCACCATGCACCTTGACACGCCTGTGCAGCCGCAGGATCCTATCATGTCCATATGGGCGGCTGTCAACAGGAAAACCGCATCCGGCAAAACCCTTGGGAAGGATCAATGCATCAGCGTCTATCAGGCTCTTTTGGCCAACACTTTCTATCCGGCCATCCAAAACAGTGAAGGACACATAAAAGGGACCATCCAAAAGGGAAAATACGCAGATTTTGTTATCCTTGACCGGGATCCACTTTCCACCGACCCTGACGATCTGATAAACATACAGGTTATGGAAACATTGGTAGGAGGACAGACAGTTTATATGAAAGGAGAGAAAAATGAGCAATAATAAGAAAAAGGGATTCAGCCTTCCATATCCTTATATCATAATATTTACCATCATGATACTGGTAGCGATCCTGTCTTACATACTTCCGGCAGGCGAATACGGTACCATGATAAATGAAAATACCGGACAAGAAGTGGTTAATCCGGAAGATTTCTCTTATGTTGAAAATGATACGCCTATCGGCTTCATGGACTTCTTTGGAGCTATCCATGACGGTCTCGTAAATGGCGCGGGAACATATGCTTCCCTCCTGCTGATCGCAGGTTCCCTTGCTGTTCTTCAGCTTACGGGGGCTCTGGATGCAGGTATACATAAGATATTGGCCATTTCCAAGGGCAAAGAATTTACCGTTGTCGCACTGCTCCTCCTTGCCTTCTCATCACTGGGAGCCATAGGGTTTGGTGAAGGCGGCCTTCCATTTGTGCCTGTGACCGTTTCTGTAGTCATGGCCCTTGGCTATGACAGGATGGCAGGAGCAGCTACTGCTTTCCTTGGATTGTCCATCGGATGGACATCCGGCCTTTTAAACATATTGTCAACAGGAATATGCCAGAACATGGCAGGACTTCCTCTGTTTTCAGGGTTGTGGCTCAGATTCGCAGGTCTTGTGATCTTCTACTTCATATGCCTTGCCTATCTGTACAGATACTGCAACAAGATCAAGCAGAATCCGAATTTATCTCTTACGGCTGACGAATACCTTACCCAGAATGCCCAGGTACAGGAGGATGAAGTCGTTCCTTTCACCTGGCAGAGAAAACTCGTACTTCTTGTATTCCTGGCCGTACTTGTCCTGCAGGCATATGGCGCAGTTAAACTGGGCTGGGCCCTCACCCAGATAGGCGGTCTGTATGTAATATTCACGATACTGGCAATCATCATCGGGCGCCTTAACCCAAGCAATGCATGTGTTGAATTCACAAAAGGCGCATGCCAGATGATGGTTGTGTGCGTTATGATAGGCCTTGCCAACGCTGTGGTATTGCTGATGAACCAGGGAATGATCGTGGACACTCTTGTTCACGGAATGGCAACAATGCTTGACGGAAAAAGCCCTGTGGTCACTTTGCTCCTTATCTACCTTGCAATAACGATATTTAATTTCTTTATCGTTTCCGGCCCTGGCAAAGCTGTCATAGTGATGCCTATACTCAGCCCGCTCGCTTCGCTGCTGGGTATCAACCAGCAGGTGATCACCCTTACCTTCTGTTATGCAGACGGTATAACCAATTACCTCTATCCGACTTCCGGAGCCATGCTTGCCGGAATGATGCTGGCAGGTCTTGATTACACCAAGTGGCTCAAGTTCTTCTGGAAAGTTGCAGTGATACAGATGGTAGTAGCTTTCGGGATCATTCTGTTTGCCAATGCCATTGATTACGGGCCGTTCTGATATCGGAGAAAAACATGCTTATATCTCAGACAGCCAGTTCCCTGCTGACACTGCTTCTCCTGATGATACCCGGGATAGTGTTCAGAAAGAAAGGGATATTAAATGAAAGTCAGAATAACGGGCTCAATGCCTTTGTGGTAAACGCAGCATGGCCGTGTATGGTCATCAATGCGATGCAGATAGACTTCGATATATCTGTCTTAAAAGAAAGTGGCAATATGATGGGCAAAATGCTCATCATATTTGCCATCATATGCTTTCTATGCCTTGTTATCGCAAAATGTCTGAATGTGGACAGAAAGAGGCGTAGCCTTTTCATCTTCATGTCAGTTTTCGGGAACACAGGCTTCATCGGTATACCGCTGGTACAACTGATGTGCGGTGAAATGTCAGCCTTCTATGCGTCCATCCTGGAGGCGGCCAACGATATCCTGATCTTTACTTTCGGCATATTTATCATGCAGAAAGCCTCAGAGGAAGGAAAAGGCTTTTCGTTAAAAAATTTCCTGAACCCGTGCTTCATAGGTTCAGTGATAGGCCTGATCTTGTTTGTCTTTCAGATAAAGCTTCCCGGATTCATTGCCGGTCCGGTTGAAATGTTGTCCAGCGCCACTACACCGGTTGCCATGATAGTCCTGGGATTCCAGCTTGGAGGCTTGAAGCTCAAAGACTTCTGTGGAGATAAGCTCTGTTATGCCACAGTCCTGATGAAGCTTGTGATAGCTCCCCTTATCACCTTTGCGGTACTAAAGATATGGGCCTCTTCATATCCGGCAGACACGACGCTGCTGATAGATATGGGGATGCCTGTTGCTGTCATGTCAGCCCTGCTGAGCCAGAAATATGATAATGACACGGCACTGGCCACCAAGGCTATCCTCATATCCACGCTGGGTCTTTTTGTTTCAGTACCGCTGTGTACCCTTCTGATCTCTTTATTGTAAAAAGCCGGCCTGCGGCCGGCTCGTCTTTTATGTTTTATCCCTCTTGTATGCTCCAGGACCATGTATTGCAGTTTCTGTAGATGTCGTTGAACATCGGAAGCTGATCCGCTTCAAAAGTGGAAAGCCCTACAAGTCCCATTTTTCTGTAACATAGTGAATAGTAAGGTGTTTCGTCAATGAGAGCTTCTTTTATCTTCTCATAAGCTGCCGTATACTCTTGGCTTGTATGAAGCCTGTCAAGTTCGTTAACCAGCTGCAGGATATCGTTATTGGTATAGTTCCACGGATTGGTGCCATCAAAAAATCCCCTCAGGTCATAGGATGCTTCTATTTCATATCCGGTGACCAGGATATCGAACTCTCCTCTTTCAATCAGGTCAGTATATTCTTCCCAGTCTGCCGATGTTATGGTGACCGAAAACCCTGCGCTTTCAAGATTGTCCTCTATGATCCTGGCAGCCGCCAGCCTGTTGGCATTGTCGCTGTTTACGAGGATGTTCAGTGAAACCTCTTCGCCGTCCCCGTTCTCCAGTTTTCCGTTCAGGTCGCTGTCTTCGTACCCCTGCTCAGCCATCAGTTCAATGGCTTTATCCCGGTCATATGAGTAGACATCACCGGTATCGCTTACTCCCAAAAAGTTGGGATAATATATGGTGTCGGTTATGACGCCATCGCCCATATATCCGTCATTTAGCACCTCATCCCTGTCTATGGCATAGCATAATGCCTGCCTCATCTCTTTCGTGCTGAGGATCTCGGCTGATGTATTAAACACTATAAAGTCCACATCGTTTGAAACGATATCATACATCTGGAATCCCTTATCTGCCACGAGGGATTTTCGCTCAGTAGTATCATCGATGTAGCAGGTTACATTGTTTATTTCCATCATATTGGAAGCAAGGGACTTGTCAGGCAGGATGTTGACTGTTATGCTGTTGGCTGCCTTTGTGCCGAAGTACTGTTCATTGGGTGAAAGGTTCAGTGCTTCCAGATAGTCATACGAAGCAAACTTGTACTGCCCGGTGCCTACAGGCTCAAAATCGTCAGTGGTGTTTATTAGGCTTCTCGTACTTGAATACTGATCTTCCGGCAGGATCGGAAAAGTCAGGGCGTCCAGAGAACAGTCTGTATTGTTCCTGAAATATATCCTCAGTGTTTTGTCCCCTTGCACAGTAACACTGTTTATCTTTGAAACAGCTTCGTAATATATGCCCTCTGAACCATATGATTTTATGGCGTTTACGGTAAATCTCACATCCCCTGCAGTCAGTTCTGTCCCGTCATGCCACAAAACTCCGTCTTTCAGCGTTATATCCACATAAGCGCGGTCTGTATTTACTTCATAGCTTTCGGCAAGTTCCGGCTGCACATTGAGATCATCTGTATAGTCAAAGAGACTGTTATATATGAGCTTAGATATATAAAAGGTATCTTCCGATGACGAAACCACCGGGTTGAGGGTATCTATTGAAGTGGCCGCAAAATAAAGAGTGTCCTGCTGCACATGATTCACATCAGGATCTATCTCCAGCACCTCTTCCCGATAAATGCTTATGCTGGAGATGGCAACAACGATCATTGCCGTTGCAACCACAATATACAGCCAGTATTTCTGTAAAATCTTAAATGCTTTGGATTCCTGCAGATCATTTTTGTTGAATTTCATTTTTTATCCTCTCAAGCTGGCAGGCTATCTGTAACCTGAGCTGGTCAACAGTGCCCGAATTATCCAGTACCTGCTGGCTAAGGCTCTTTTTTTCTTCTTCAGACATCTGACTGTTGATCCTGCTCAGGATTTCCTGTTCCGAAAGTCCGTCCCTTGCAGAGACCCTTTTTATCCTAACATCCATATTTGAAGAAACGAGCCAGTTTTCATCGGTGATTTTGTGAAGACCGCATTCAAACAGCAGCGGTGCATCGATTATCACTATCCCGTCCTTATCCTCTTTTTTCAGGGTCCGGATTTCCGACATGATAGCGTCGGCAACTTTGTCTGTTATCAGTGAACGGAGCTTTGTAAGCGCATTTTTATCGTTAAATACGAGCATACCCAGAGCCTTCCTGTCAAGCACGCCGTTACTGACATATCCTGGCCCGAAAGTTCCTGCGATATCATCAAGGACTTCCGATCCGTCAGAGGTCATCTCTCTTGAAATGGCGTCGGCATCCAATATGATGCAGCCATATTCTTTGAGGATAGATGATGCTGTTGATTTGCCTGCGCCTATGCCTCCTGTGAGTCCGATTATCTTCATTTTATTTTAAGTCATACCAGGTATAGCCTTCATTTACTTCCGCAACAAGTTTTACCGAAAGCTTTACCGCATCCTCCATGTTTTTCTTCAAAAATTCTTTGATATCTTCTGCATCTTTTTTTGGAGCACAGAGTATCAGTTCATCATGGACCTGCAATATGAGCTTGGTATCCGGGAATTGTTCCTTAAGCCCATTGTACACCTTTATCATCGCTATCTTGATTATATCGGCAGCGCTCCCCTGGATAGGACTGTTCATGGCCAGGCGCTCACCCAGCTGTCTTACCATATACGCTACGGCGTTTATCTCGTGGATAGGCCGCTTCCTTCCCAGTATAGTCTCAGAATAGCCTTTTTCTTTGCAGCTGGCTATCTGGCCGTCCATGTACTCTTTAACTTTTCTGTGTTTATCAAAGTAATCGCTGATGTATTGTTCAGCTTCTTTTCTGGAAATCTGCAGTTCTTCACTGAGGCCAAAACCGCTCATCCCGTATATGACGCCGAAGTTCACAGCCTTTGCCCTGCTCCTTTCCTGAGGAGTAACCTGATCGAAAGGTATGCCAAGGACTCTTGATGCGGTGAGCTTATGGATGTCATCACCTCTGTTGAAAGCTGCGATAAGTTCTTCATCGCCCGACAGATGGGCAAGGACTCTGAGCTCTATCTGCGAGTAATCCGCACCGATCAGGATGTGTTCTTCATCATCGGCTGTAAAGGCTTTTCTCAGGGTCCTTCCAAGTTCCTGCCTGATGGGGATGTTCTGCAGGTTGGGTTCTGTACAGCTTATCCTGCCCGTAGCGGTAACTGTCTGCTGAAAATGTGCTCTGATCTTTCCGTCTGCGGAAATAAGAGGTTTCATGCCTTCCACATAGGTGGAATTAAGCTTGGTGAAATTTCTGTATTCCAGTATTTCCGGAACGATAGGATGTTTATCCCTGATCTTTTCCAGGACCTCAGCGTTTGTGCTGTACCCGCGCTTGGTCTTTTTGCCGAAAGGAAGCCCCAGGTCTTCAAACAGGACATTTCCCAGCTGCATGGGTGAATTGATGTTAAATTCTTTGCCGGCATGGGCGTATATGCTTGCCTCCATCTGTGAGATCTTGTCTTTTAATTCTGTTCCGAACATTTCCAGAAATTCTCTGCTGACTTTGATGCCTTCCTTTTCCATGGAAGCAAGGACTTCGATCAGCGGAAGCTCTGCTTCGGAATAGACTTTCATCAGGCCCTGCTGTTCCAGAAGGATTTTTTCCTTTTCGATCAGCCTGTTTATGATAAGTCCTATCCTTACGCCGGTGTCGAGCATTTTCTTTCTGGGATCTTCAAACATGTCTATCTGTCCTTCGGTATCTTCTGAAATATCCCCCATATCCGTCTTCAGTCTTTCAAGAGCGAGGCTTTTCAGTTCATACTTATTCCTTGAAGGATCCAGGACATATTCTGCTATGGAGGTGTCGAATACCACATTCACATCCTCAAGTCCGTAAAACATCAGGCAATATATATCGTCTTTTATCTCGTGGCCGTAGAATCTCATCTGGGTTTGTTCAATGACAGCTATGAGATCTGCCACAGGAACGGCGGCAGCGTCCACCAAAATGGCTTCGTCACGGCACATGAAAAGGACTCCGTCTATTATCGGGTCAGTCACATGGCCTTTCGCTCCGAAAACTTTCAGAAAGACATCCTGTCCGGCAAAAGATTCCAGTGCATTAAGGTCTGCAGCCTTGTCGATGATCTTTTTTTCTACATCCTTTTCCGGAAACGGCTCGGCTTGAGGCGTTACATCTATCTTGAGTTTTTTCAGGAAACTGTTGAACTCCAGCTTTGTGTATAATCCTATCAGCTTATCATAGTCCGGTTCTTTGAGGAGAAAATCGCTGAATTTTTCATCTATAGGCACATTGGTGTTTATGGTGGCGAGCCTTTTGCTCATGACCGCAAGCTGGGCGTTTTCCTCAACCTTGGTCCTTAATTTGGCTGAACTTATCTCATCTGTATGGGCCAGGAGATTTTCCACCGAACCAAATTGTTGCAGCAGCTTGATCCCGGTCTTTTCTCCCACTCCCGGTATTCCCGGTATATTATCTGAGGAATCTCCCATGAGCCCTTTGAGATCAATGAACTGGGCCGGGGTCAGACCGTATCTTTCATCCATCTTCTGCGGATCATAAAGTTCAAAATCAGTTATCCCTCTTTTGGTTATCACTACGCTCGTGTTTTCCGAAACAAGCTGCAGCGCATCTTTATCCCCTGTTATGATATACGCCCCGATCCCTTCTTTGTCTGCCATTTTGGCTACTGTGCCGATTATATCATCGGCTTCGAATCCTTCCATCTGAAGTATCCGTATCCTCAGCGCATTCAGGACATCTTTCATGATGGGCATCTGCATCGCAAGTTCAGGAGGCATGGCCTTTCTGCCTGCTTTATAGCCATCATACTCAAGATGTCTGAAAGTAGGCGCTTTCATATCGAAAGCTACCGTAAGGTATTTGGGGTCATAATCATTTTCAAGCTTTTGGAGCATGTTAAGAAAGCCATACACACCTTGGGTGTATATGCCGTCTTTTGTTATCATCGGCCGCTGAACAGCATAAAATGCCCGGTTTATCAAACTGTTTCCATCTATGATGAGAATCTTGTCTTCCATATATTTCCCCTTTTGTTATGCAATTATCTGCAAAGCATAATATATTGCTATGATAACACCTACTATGGACTCTCCTCCCAGCAGTCCGGAAGCAATGATAGTTCCCTTTCCGTCACTTTCAAAGGAAGGCGCAAATCTGTCTGTGATGAACCTTATAGCTCCGCCTATGGCTGCCGTTGCCGACATATAGAACGGCAGGTACACACCAAGCCCCAGGGTTATCACCGGGAAGTTGACACAGTATAATATGGCGGCTGCAATAAGCCCGATGATAAA
>UQOC01000054.1 GCA_900542565.1 uncultured Eubacteriales bacterium
CCTGCCATAGCTTTATAATTTTCTCCGAAGCTGCCGCTTATGGTTTTTTCATAATCTTCTCCGCCGACAGCTTGAGCGCTTATATGTTTTTCCGCTCCGTTGGAGTTTAAAAATTCTCTTGAAATATTTACTATTTTTTCACCGTTCCAGCTCATGGACAGTACCGGCTCTTCCGTGACTTCTGCCACCACTGTAGCCTCAAGATTTTCCTCTCTGGCCAGCCTGCAGAATGTATCAACATCTTTATCCGCCACTACTACAGCCATTCTTTCCTGAGATTCGCTGATGGCCAGCTCAGTGCCATCCAGTCCCTCATACTTCTTTGGTACTTTATTCAAGTCGATCTTAAGGCCATCTGCCAATTCTCCTATGGCTACCGAAACTCCGCCGGCTCCAAAGTCATTGCAGCGCTTTATCAATTTGGAGGCTTGAGGATTTCTGAAAAGTCTCTGAAGCTTTCTCTCTTCAGGAGCATTTCCCTTTTGAACTTCAGCGCCGCAGCTTTCCAGCGAAGATACGTCGTGCGACTTGGAAGAACCTGTCGCGCCGCCGCAGCCATCTCTCCCTGTGCGTCCGCCCAGCAAGATGACTTTATCTGTCGGCTCAGGCTTTTTTCTTATGACGTTTTCCGCCGGTGCCGCTGCAATGACTGCTCCGATTTCCATCCTTTTGGCCACATAACCGGGATGATACAATTCATCCACCTGGCCGGTAGCCAGTCCTATCTGGTTGCCGTAAGAGCTGTACCCGGCTGCGGCTGTAGTTACCAGCTTGCGCTGAGGCAGCTTGCCGGCAATGGTCTGTGAAACAGGAACCAGCGGGTTTCCTGCTCCTGTGACGCGCATGGCTGAGTACACATAGCTTCTTCCTGACAACGGATCTCTTATGGCTCCGCCTACACAGGTGGCTGCACCGCCGAAAGGCTCAATTTCAGTCGGATGGTTGTGAGTCTCGTTTTTGAACAGCAACAGCCAGTCCTCTGCTTTGCCGTCTATG
This sequence comes from uncultured Eubacteriales bacterium, assembly GCA_900542565.1. Taxonomy (GTDB): domain Bacteria; phylum Bacillota; class Clostridia; order Peptostreptococcales; family Anaerovoracaceae; genus Fimisoma; species Fimisoma avicola. Next base: position 997 of record UQOC01000054.1, read on the forward strand.
TTAACCTTTATCTTAACGGTACAAGCGTTGATCTCCTCTGATTCATCCAGCTTGTCCAGCTTTCCGTCTTTTTTCAGCTGCTTGGCAGCTATAGTTCCGATGTCCATCAACGTCACAGGCTTGGTTCTGCCCAAAGATTTTCTTACATCTATATATCTGTCATATGCTTTCTGCAGCACTTCATCTTCGAATTTGACGCTGTCTATGATCGTATTGAAGGTGGTGTGCCGGCAGTGGTCGGACCAATATGTGTCTATCATCTTGATTTCGGTGATAGTAGGCTCTCTATCCTCTCCCTTGAAATACTGCTGGCACAACTTTATGTCGGCTAAATCCATGGCAAGGCCTCTGTCAGAAATAAAGTCTGCCAATTCCTCTTCATTGAAAGAGCAAAAGCCGTTTAGAACTTCCACCGGCGCCGGCATCTCATATTCGGTCATCAGAGTTTTAGGCAGAGACATATCAGCTTCTCTGGCTTCAACGCTGTTGATAACATATTTTTTAACAGCTTCCACGTCTTCCTTGCTCAAGCCGCCGTAAAGAGCATATACCTTGGCAGTCTTCACGGTAGGCCTGTCTCCCTTGGATATTATCTGTATGCACTCAGCGGCAGAAGCAGCTCTCTGATCAAACTGTCCCGGAAGATATTCTACTGCGAATAAATAGTCAGCTTCCGGAAGTTTTTCAGTTACATTATCCAATTGAGGTTCTGAAAACACCGTATTAACAGCATATCGGAACAGCTCTTTGTCGATGTCATCCACGTCATATCTGTTAAACAGACGCACTTGTTCGATGCCCTCTATCTGCAGCAGTTCCTTTATGTCGTTTTTTAAACTTTGAGCTTCATTATCAAGCCCCGGTTTTTTCTCTACGAAAATCCTAAAAACCATATGTCAATTCCTTTCTGCCATAAGGGCGCGCCTGCCTATATCCTTTCTGTAATAGGCGTTGGCAAAATCTATCGTATCGACAACAGCATAAGCTTTATCGATGGCTTCCCCCAAAGTAGGAGCTGTTTCCGTCACTCCCAGGACTCTTCCTCCGGAGGTCTCCAGCTTGCCGCCGTTAAGTTTGGCTCCGGCCACATATATGTTCTTATCCTTCGGCATTGTAATTTCAAAACCTGTTTCATATTTTTTAGGATAACCGTTTGATGCCATGACCACACATGCAGCGCATTGATCTTTGAATTTAACTTCTGCATCGGAAAGCTTTCCATCGTATATTTTAAGCATGATGTCCAGAAGGTCGCTTTCCAGAAGAGGCAGTACCACCTGAGTTTCCGGATCACCAAACCTGCAGTTATACTCTATAACCTTAGGGCCGTCTGCCGTCAGCATCAAGCCGAAATACAGGCATCCTGAAAAAGGTCTGCCTTCTTTGTTCAAAGCTTCTATGGTAGGCTTGAAGATGGTTTCCATGCAGATTTTCGCTATATCTTCAGTATAGTAAGGATTAGGCGCTATAGTACCCATGCCGCCGGTGTTGGGACCTTTGTCTCCATCTAAAGCACGCTTGTGGTCCATAGATGATACCATCGGAACAACGGTCTTTCCATCGGTAAAGGATAAGACAGAGACTTCCGGACCTGTAAGAAATTCTTCTATCACGATCTTATCGCCGCTGGCTCCGAATACCTTGTCCTCCATAGCTGCTCTGACAGCATCTATAGCAACTTCTCTTGTCTCTGCTATGGTAACGCCCTTGCCCAAAGCCAGTCCATCGGCCTTTACAACTATAGGGAGAGGGCATGTCTTAATATATCCCAAAGCTTTTTCCATATCATCAAAGGTCTCATAAGCTGCTGTAGGAATGTTATATTTCTTCATCAATTCTTTTGAGAAAGCTTTGCTGCCTTCTATGATGGCTGCCTTCTTGTCAGGGCCGAAGGTCTTGATACCCTTTGCTCTCAATGCATCCACCGCGCCCAATACGAGGGGATCATCCGGAGCCACAATGGCAAAATCTATGCTGTTTCTTACAGCAAAATCCACCATGCCGTCTATATCCTTAGCCCCTATATCCACACATACAGCGTCTGCCGCTATGCCTCCGTTGCCGGGAAGGGCATATATGGTTTCTACAATGGGATTTTCTTTAATTTTCTTTATGATGGCGTGTTCTCTGCCTCCGCCACCTACTACCATTATTTTCATCATTACCTCCGGATCAATGGTGGAAAAGTCTCATGCCTGTCATGGCCATGACCATGTTGTACTTGTTGCAGGCTTCTATGACATTATCGTCCCTGATGGAACCGCCCGGCTGAGCCACATAGGTGACGCCGCTCTTGGCAGCCCTTTCGATATTATCTCCGAATGGGAAGAAAGCATCGGAGCCCAGAACAACACCTTTGAGGCCGGCCAGATATTCTCTCTGCTCTTTTCTGGCGAACGGCTCAGGCTTTTCTGTGAAAAGCTGCTGCCAATTGCCATCTCCTATGGCATCTTCGTAGTCCTCGGAAAGATATACATCTATGGCGTTGTCCCTGTCAGGACGCTTGATCTCATCTTTGAAAGGCAGGCTGAGCACCTTGTCGTGCTGGCGCAGGTGCCATTTGTCAGCCTTTTCTCCGGCCAGCCTGGTGCAGTGGATCCTGGACTGCTGTCCGGCGCCCACGCCTATGACCTGTCCGTTTTCCGCATAGCATACGGAATTGGACTGGGTATATTTGAGGGTTATGAGGGCTATGACCATGTCCCTCCTGGCTTCTTCCGGCAGTTCCTTGTTATTTGTGACGATATCGGAAAACAGGCTCGTATCTATCCTGTAATCGTTTCTCCTCTGCTCGAAAGTCACTCCGAAAACCTGCTTTTTCTCCAGCTGGGCCGGAACATAAGACGGGTCTATTTTTATTATATTGTAGTTTCCTTTTCTCTTGGTCTTTAAGATCTCAAGAGCCTCAGGGTCGTAGTCGGGAGCGATGACGCCGTCGGAAACTTCTCTTTTTATCAGTTTGGCGCAGGTCACATCGCACTTGTCTGAAAGGGCTATCCAGTCTCCGAACGAGCTCATCCTGTCGGTGCCTCTGGCTCTGGCATAAGCCGTCGCTATAGGGGACTCGTCCAGGCCCTCTATGTCGTCTACGAAAAATGCTTTTTTCTGCTTTTCTGTCATTGGCAGTCCCACGGCGGCTGAGGTCGGGCTCACATGCTTAAATGATGTGGCCGCGCACATGCCCAGGGCGTCTTTTATTTCCTTTACAAGCTGCCAGCTGTTGAGGGCGTCCAGAAAATTGATATATCCCGGCCGTCCGCTGAGGATCTCCACAGGAAGCTCACTGCCGTCCTCCATGAATATCCTCGCCGGCTTCTGATTAGGGTTGCAACCGTACTTTAATTCAAATTCTTTCATCTGGCTCACCTCTCGTTTTTATTTATGAGGCGGGTTTCCTCCGTCCCAGTCTTTAAATCACGATAAGACACATAAAGGGAGATCCTGTTGTCCTCATTCAGACTGTCCCAGATCTGCCCTGTCATCTCGTCTATGTCATTTTCTATCTTTATCTGTCTCGGTTCCCCGCAAAATGCAGGCAGGGGATCGCCGTCTCCTTCGTATGTATGTATGATGTGGCCTTTTCCCGGAACAGGCTCATACTCGTAGAAAAACCTGTCGCACACCAGGTCCTGACCGGCAGCGGCGCCGCTGTCCTGTCCGGCTCCTGCGGCCTTGAGTATGCTTATCTGATATGAACCGTCCTCATACCTTAATACTCCGCTGATACGGGAAGTATAGTTGGGGGCGTCCGGCTCGTATTCCCTGGTCTTTAAGGCCTCGGCGGCAGACTTTCCTTCCATTATGTGTTCAGCTATGGTGTCGGTCTGGTCTCCGTTGGTCACTATAAGGGCGTCTTTCATATGGGCTACGGCCCTGTAGATTATCAGGCTTGGGTCTTGGACTTTGGATTCGTCGAAAGGCCGGGTAAAAATATCTCCTCTTTCATCGGCGGCAAAAATGCGGTTCCTGCTGTTCTGGCTCCGGCCGCTGATAAAGTATCCGATCACTGCCCGTCCGTCGGCGGCGGTGCCTATGATCACGCCTCTGCCCGGATAAGGGTTTGTTCCTATACATTCTTTTATGGTTTTCATGGTCTCACCTCTCCCACTGTTACTGATGTCCGCCTGTTTTTTCAGCCGCTACTTTCGCAGCTATCAGCTCGGCAGCCGCAGGCAGTATCTTCCATTCGGCTTCTTCCATGACTCTTTGCTGGAGAGTCTTTGGAGTGTCGCCGTCCTTTACCTCAACGGCCTTCTGCATGATTATCCTGCCGCCGTCCGGCACTTCGTTGACAAAGTGGACTGTGGCTCCCGTCACCTTTACGCCGTAGTCAAGGGCGGCCTGGTGGACCTTAAGGCCATAATAGCCTTTGCCGCAGAAAGACGGTATCAATGACGGGTGGATGTTGATTATCCTGTCAGGATATTTATCGGTAAAGTTTTTGGTCAATATGCTCATAAATCCAGCCATGACGATCATGTCTATTTCTTCTTCTCTGAGGAGGGCTTCTATCCGGTCTTCAAATTCCTGCTGGCAGCCGGCCTCTTTTCTGTCGACGGCCTCTGCCCTGATCCCGGCATTTGCGGCTCTCTCAAGGGCGTATGCGGTCTTGTTGCTGGAGATGACGATGGCTATCTCGCCGCTTTTTATAAGGCCGCAGGCGCAGGCATCCATGAGGGCCTGAAGGTTGGTCCCCCCTCCGGATACCAGCACCCCTATCCGTGTCTTTACCATATGGTCACCTTGTCGTCGGATCTTACGATCTTTCCTATGATATACGGTTCTTCTCCGGCGTCTTTGAGGACCTGGACTGCCTTTTCGGCGTCCTCTGCCGCTACGATAACGCTCATTCCCACTCCCATGTTAAAGGTGTTGAACATATCGTGTTCAGGCACATTGCCGGCCTTTGCGATCAGGTTGAAGATCGGCAAGACTTTGACCGCAGCTTTTTCTATGGAAGCGCCCAGTCCGTCAGGTATGCTCCTTGGGATATTTTCATAGAAGCCGCCGCCGGTTATGTGGGAAACGCCTTTTACCTCAACCTCTTTGAACAGGGCCAGCATTGGCTTTACATATATCTTCGTCGGAGTCAGCAGGGCTTCGCCCAGGGCACGGCCTCCCAGCTCCTCCACAGGTGATGTGAGGTCGGCCTTTTCCACATCGAAGATCTTCCTTACCAGGGAGAATCCGTTGGAATGTACTCCGCTGGAAGGCAGGGCGATGATCACATCTCCCTCTTTCATTTTAGTCTTGTCCAGCACCCTGGCCTTGTCTACGGCTCCTACGCTGAAGCCGGCCAGGTCGTATTCGTCCTCACTGTAAAATCCCGGCATTTCGGCAGTCTCGCCGCCGATTAGCTCACAGCCTGCCTGCACGCAGCCTTCGGCTATTCCGGAAACTATCTGTGCGATCTTTTCCGGATAGTTCTTTCCGCAGGCGATGTAGTCCAGGAAAAACAGCGGTTTGGCTCCGCAGCAGATTATGTCGTTGACGCACATGGCCACGCAGTCGATACCTACCGTATCGTGCTTATCCATGATAAAAGCCATCTTGAGCTTGGTGCCCACGCCGTCGGTGCCGCTGACCAGCACAGGATGAGGCATGTCGGTCACATCCAGTTCAAACAGGCCGCCGAATCCGCCTATATCGTCGCTCCTGCCGTTTATCATGGTCCTTGCGATGTGCTTCTTCATCAGTTCAACAGCTCTGTATCCGGCTGTGATATCAACGCCGGCCGCCTTGTAGCTTTCAGATTGGGATTTGTTGTTCATTTTCTATTCCTTTCCGTTCCAGCAATAAGTGCAGAGTTTGCACGGCTCTATGCCTATGGCTTCGATTATGCCCTCAAGGGACTGAAAATCAAGGGAGTCAAAGTGGAATTTATCGCAGATGGCCTTTCTCAGGGCCTTGCCCCTTTCCGTCCTGAAATCGCTGTATTCTTCGGCATGTTCCAGACCTTCTTCGCCTTCCAGCTGGTCGATGACCCTCCTTGCGATAAGCTCCATTTCGTTCTTTGATGATGAAAAGTTCAGATATTTGCAGCCGTACATGATAGGCGGACATGCCGACCTCATGTGAACAGCCTTGGCTCCGTTTTCGTATAGAAATTCGACGGTCTCCCGAAGCTGGGTCCCTCTTACGATGGAGTCGTCCACAAAGAGCAGGCTCTTGTCCTGTATCAGTTCGTGAACAGGTATCTGCTTCATCTTGGCCACCTTGTCACGCTCTTTCTGGCTGGTGGGCATGAAACTCCTGGGCCAGGTCGGAGTGTATTTGATGAAAGGTCTTGCAAACTGTATGTGGCTCTCGTTGGCATATCCTATGGCGTGAGGAGTGCCTGAATCAGGTACGCCGCACACATAGTCAACGCCGTCGGCCTTGCCGCTTTCCATGTCGTTCCTGGCCATGATACGGCCGTTGCGGTAACGCATGACTTCCACATTGACTCCTTCGTAGTTGGAAGTCGGGTATCCGTAATACGACCAGAGGAAGGCGCAGATCTTGAGTTCCTCTCCCGGAGGAGCCAGCTGGATCATGGAATCAGCAGTAAGTTCTACGATCTCTCCCGGTCCCAGTTCTTTTTCGTCATCATATCCCAGCTTTTTATATGCAAAAGATTCAAAGGATACGCAATATCCTTCCTCGCTTTTTCCGATGAGGACAGGAAGCCTGCCCACCTTATCCCTGGCGGCGATTATATGGCCGTCGCCTTTGAGGATGAGTATGGAAGCGGTGCCCTCTATGGATTCCTGGGCGAATCTTATGCCCTCGGCGAAGGTATCACGCTGATTGATCAGAGCTGCCACCAGTTCGGTGGAATTTATCTTTCCGCCGGTCATCGCGTCGAAGTGGCCGCCGCTTTCGTTGAAAAACCTGTCGGTCAGTTCTTCTGTATTATTGATCCTGCCGACTATACAGATGGCGTATGTACCCAGCTTGGATCTGATGAGCAGGGGCTGCGGGTCCCAGTCACTGATACAGCCGATGGCCGAAGTCCCTTTCATCTCGTCGAATATATTTTCAAATTTTGTCCTGAAAGGAGAATTTTCTATATTATGTATCTCCCTCTGTAGTCCTAACTCTCTGTCGTAAGCCGCAAGGCCGCCTCTGCGCGTTCCCAGGTGAGAATGGTAATCAGTCCCGAAGAACACATCCAGCATGCAGTCTTCTTTTGAGGCTACTCCAAAAAATCCTCCCATTATTATCCTCCTTAAACGATCATGCTCTTGCAGTCATGTCATGCGATCATGCCCTGCCGGCACATTCTGCTATCATGCAAAGAACAGCTCTGAAAGAGTCATCGGGTCGATGTACTGGCCGTCTTTGTAAACCCTCATGTTGCCCGATGCGATCTCGTCTATGAGCATTACCTGTCCGTCCTTGTCGTATCCGAATTCAAACTTGATGTCATAGAGGACCAGTCCTTTTTCTTTCAGGTCGTCAGCTACGATCTGGGTGATCTTCTGAGTCATTGCCTTGATGTCCTCGTACTGCTGCTCGGTCATAACGCCCAGCACTACCAGTCCGTCCTTGGTAACCAGCGGATCGCCCTTTTCGTCGTTCTTGAAAGTGGTCTCCACATATGCAGGCAGGTCTGCGCCTTCTTCGATGTATTCGCTGTAACGGCGGTAGAAGCTGCCCACTGCCTTGTGACGGCAGATTACCTCAAGACCTTTGCCGAAAACCTTGGCAGGAAGTACTTCCATTGTAGTGTTTTCCAGGTCAGCGCTCACGAAGTGGGTCCTGATCCCTGCGGCGTTGATCTTCTCAAAGAAATAGATGGACATGCGCAGGTTCACATCGCCTACGCCCTCTATGGTAAGTCCTATGGAGTTTTCGCCCGGATCAAAGACGCCGTCCTTGCCTGTGCAGTCATCTTTGAATTTGAGCAGATAGTTGCCGTTTTCCAGTTCAAATACATTCTTAGTTTTTCCGGTGTAGACCAATTTGTTTGCCATTGTCATATCTCCTTTTTCTTTTTGTACATTAATATATAAGGCCGCGGCTGCGGGGCTGCCCCTCCAGGTCACGGCATATTTATCGTGATATTATCCATCAGAACCTGGCAGAAATGTCTGCGTCTTTTTCCAGCACCTTGGCCGCATCCTTTGCTCTCTTTTCTGCCAGCTTTCTGGCCGCTTCTTCGTCCTCGATGGAAAGCATCTGTACGGAAAGCAAAGCGGCATTGACTGCTCCGTCTATGGCAACTGTAGCTACAGGTATCCCCGATGGCATCTGTACAGTTGATAACAGGGCGTCAATGCCGTCCAATGTCGATGATCTTACAGGTACGCCGATAACAGGCAGCGTAGTGTTGGCTGCCAGCGCTCCGGCCAGGTGAGCCGCCTTGCCTGCAAAAGCTATTATAGCACCGAAACCTTTCTCTCTGGCTTCTTTGGAAAATTTGGCCGCCGCTTCCGGCGTTCTGTGGGCCGAGTACACATGTACCTCAAAAGGCACTCCCAGCTCTTTGAGAGTATCGGCCGCCTTCTGCGCTACGGCAAGGTCGCTGTCCGATCCCATTACTATGCCGATCTTTTTCATATTATGTATCTCCTTTGACTTGGATTATCTTGGCTGTCTGCCGGCTGAACAGATTCCTGCCGGCATGTTTTCATTACATAAGATATTATACCAAGGCCCCAAAATCCTTGTCAATACAGTCCCAAAAGAAAAAGAGGAGACATTTATCCTTCATTCGGTATATTGCGAACAAAAATAATATTTATTGTTATATCATTCGTATTTTTATCTCTGGTCCAAAGCCCTCACAAACCGTTTTCCGTGTGAAATTGATATCAAAGTTTTAAATATTTTGTTAAGAAATCGCTAATATTTCGTCAAGGTTTATCTTTCCTCTTGTAACTCCTTTTTTCTATAAGTATACTAATCTAGTGTCCTGTCTTTGATGACAGTGTTTTTGTGTGAAAAAATCCGCAGGATCCTGTTATTTCAAGTCAGGAACAGAGAAAAAGTAGGAGGGAAAAAAATTCACTATGGTAATTGCACTAATCATTTTCTTGATCACTTATGCCTTGATGCTGGCATTCCAGCAGTACAGGCCATACATAGCGCTCACATCTGCCGCTATCTTTATCATACTCGGTTATGTGGGAATGTATGATTTTGATCTCATCTCAGCTCTGTCGGCAGTTGACTATAATGTGCTTCTGATGATCGGAGGAACCATGGGTACGGTAACTCTCTTTATTGAAAGCCGCATGCCTGCCAGACTTGCAGAACTTCTCATTTCAAAAGTTCCAAATGTAAAATGGGCTGTTTGCGTACTGGCTCTCTTTGCCGGTATCATCAGCGCTTTCGTTGACAATGTGGCGACTGTTCTGATGGTAGCTCCTGTGGGACTTGCTATTTCCCGCAAGCTGAACATCTCACCTGTGCCTGTACTCATTTCCATTGCCGTATCATCCAACCTTCAGGGTGCGGCTACTCTGGTAGGAGACACCACAAGTATCCTCATGGGCGGATATGCCGACATGACATTCCTTGACTTCTTCTGGATGCAGGGCAAGCCTGGTATCTTCTGGGCTGTAGAAGCCGGTGCTCTTGTTTCTCTTGTTGCGCTGCTCATCCTGTTCCGCAAGGACAAGCAGCCAGTATCAGCAAAGGTTGAAACTGAAGTAACAGATTATCTGCCTTCAGTCCTCATGATCGGTACAGTTGTCTGCCTGATAATCGCTTCATTCGTGCCTGAACCGGCCGGAGGAGCCCTGCTGACCATATACAACCTGCGCAGCGGTCTCATCTGCCTTGCCATCTGCATAATCGGCGTTGTTGCCGCCATTGCAAAGCAGGGTTCATCCAAGATCGTGCTGACCGTCGTAAAGGGATTGGACAAGGATACGCTGCTCCTGCTCTTCGGACTGTTCATGGTCATCGAGGGCATAACAGTAGCAGGCGTTATCGATGCCATCGCTGATCTTTTCTACAACATTGCCGGCGACAGCCCGTTCATGCTCTACACCCTTATAGTATTTGCTTCTGTACTGCTTTCAGCATTTATCGACAACATCCCTTATGTTGCCACCATGCTGCCGGTCGTAACCAGCATCGCTGCCACAATGGGCGTAGAACCTTATGTATTCTACTTCGGACTTCTGAGCGGAGCTACTCTGGGAGGAAACCTGACTCCTATCGGAGCATCTGCAAATATCACTGCTATCGGTATCCTGCGTAAGAACGGTGAACTTGTAAAAGTTTCCGACTTCCTGCGCATAGGTCTTCCGTTCACCCTGTCAGCAGTTATCACCGGATACATCGTTATCTGGGTTATCTGGGGAATTTAATAAGAGACCCCATAGAGGTCCTATGATCTGTAAAAGGGAGAGGCAACAACGCTTCTCCCTTTATTTATTTCTTTTACATATCTGTTTGATGTTATGGTTCAATATATATGAACTTGGCATTAAAGATGATTATGCCAATTTACCCATATTTTTGTTATGCCAAATGTGCATAATAAAAAATATGAAAGAAAACCAGAATGTCACAACCGGAGAAAGGCTGAAATTTCTCAGAAATAAACTTGGATTTACTCAAATAAAAGTTCAGATGCTGACAGGTATAGACCAGTCCGATTATTCAAGATTGGAACGGGGCCATCGTTACCCTACTGTGGAACAGGCCAAGCGGCTGGCTTTTATATACAATACGAGCATGGACTATATATTCTGCCTCACCGACGAGGAGGCTCCGTATCCCAGAAAATACAGACCGTAAAACAGATGGCAGCGGATGGCTGCCATCTGTTTTTGCTTACAGTCCTGCAAGTGTTATCTCTGCCTCGATGTTGGTCTCCCCGGTGGACTTGACTGTCCTGAAAATATATTTACCCTCTTCTGTACAGCACCCCGTTATGGTTATAAGATCACCCAGAGGTGCTTCTTTACTGTAATGTATCCGCAGAGTATCCACCCTGTGGGTTGCATCTGCCAGCTCAGGAATACAGTCACAGAGCATATCTGCATAAAATGTATTGTTCATATGTCCGTTATAGTCAAGGTCCGAATAGCTTACCATGTGCTTTCCCATTTCTTTCAGCTCAAGACCTCTTGGTATCTTGAACTTGCCTTTAAAGAGTTCTTTGTATTCGCCGTTGGTAAAGTTGGAAAAATCTGCTTCATCCGCTTTGAGTATCTTTCTTGTCTCCATTTCCACCAGAGCCCACTGGCTAGACACTTCCACGACAGGTTTCCCGTCTCTTTCTATCAGATACATCCTCGGAAAAGTAGCTCTTACAGCCTCGCACGGCCATGATGATACGGTTATGGGCTCATCAAAGTATACCGTATCATATACGGCCAGATCAAGGCGGCTCAGCATCAAAGCCTGGCCTTTTGCCTGAAGTTCTTCATATGACGGTCTCTGTATGGTCATCTGCTGGCGCCCTGCTTCCTGGGTCACCTGCAGGAGCCCGGACAGTTTGGCTATCTTTTTCTGGTCACAATTGTATGTGCCCATCCTGGTCACTTCACTGTATCTCTTATCCATGTGGTTATGTGTTCTCCTTTCTGAATCTTGTCATCTTATCCTAAACCTGACGCCCAGCTTTTCCGCTATGATGCGGCACTTTTCAATATCGTCCCGGCTTATTGCGCTGCTGACCACAGACATTGTCACATCATCTATATACTGTTTTATATCTTCTGTAAATCTGATGATATGTCCAAAGGATTCCGGTCCAAATGCAGGATGGCACAGTTCCATATATTTTTCTGAGGTCGGGGCATTAAGGCTTACTGATACGGCATCAAGCCTGCCGGCCATTTCTTTTGCCGTTGGCCTGTGATTTATAAGGTCTGACAGACCGTTGGTATTAAGCCTTGTCCTTAATGCTGTAGTATTTTTTATATGGTCGCACAGTGACAGCATCACATCCAGCCTTTCCGTAGGTTCCCCATAGCCGCAAAAGACCACTTCATCATATGGGCCGCCTTTTCGCCTGTCAAACATTTCCATCAGTTCATCCGGTGAAGGCTCCCGTTTCAGCCACAGGCTGTCCGCATCGCCCAGAGACCTTGCCATATCCCTTATGCAAAAGTCGCATCTGCACGGGCAGCGGTTAGTCATGTTTATATACAGTCCTCCGGCATAATCGTAGATGACATCGCCTATATATTCCAACTCTTATCGCCTCTTTCCCATTATTTTATCTTCAGTGTCCTGAGATGATCCTTTTTTTCCTGAGGAATGCGATAGCTCTCTATTGCCTTCTGGATGGATTTGTTATGTACCCATTTGTCCAGCCTCCTGCTTTCAAACAGGCCTGCAGCCACATCATATTGTTTTATGAGGGCAAAGCTGTAATACCATGCGATGGCCATGTTTATGTAGTATTCATCTGTCTTTATGGAAGCGAGGAGTTCCAGGTCGGCAGGATCAAATCCATCGTCCAGCAGGAACTGGAGCATCGCAACGATGGCAAACCTGACTCTGTATGTTTCTTTGCTGTTCAGCCACGGCACTATGGTGCTCCTGAGCAGTCCGGTATCCCTGGCCAGGCATTTTGGCGGCAGCATATCGCATGTCGCCCAGTTATCAACATACGGCAGAAAATCATCTATCTTGTCAAGCGCCTGGGCCGGATCTTTATAAAGAAGGCCGATGAGCATGCCGTGGAGATTGTTTTCCTCATAATAAAAATGCGGTGTTTCCATAAGAAATGTTTCATACTCCGGCATCTTTGCAATTTCTTTTGCAAGCTTTCTGAGAGCCGGCGTCCTGACTCCTATTATCCGTTCCTTGTCTACACCTGGCACCAGTTTGCTGTGGAAATCCCTGTATCCGGTGTCTTGCAGCTCAAAGAGCATGTCTGTTATCTTCTGCATATTTTTCCTCCACAAAAGTCATATCCATATTGTACCATTTTCTCGGTGCAAAGGACATGGTCAATTAAAATTTTATGCACAAAAATACCGACTTTCCGTCGGTATCTTTTGTTTAATAGTTTTCCGGCTTGACTTGAAAGTATGACTGCAAGTGTTCGCACACGGGACAGATGGCAGGAGCCTCTTTGCCGTAATATTCATGTCCGCAGTTCCTGCATTGCCAAAGTACCTCTCCGTCTTTGGCAAAGACTTTGTCACAGGCTGCATTATCCAGCAATTTCCTGTACCGTTCTTCATGGGTCTTTTCGATGGCTCCCACCATCCTGAATTTTGCCGCTATCTCAGTAAATCCTTCTCTTTCGGCTTCCTTGGCAAATTCATCGTACATTACTGTCCATTCATAGTTCTCGCCTTCGGCCCCTGCCAGCAGGTTTGCCTTGGTATCGCCGATCCCTCCCAGAAGCCTGAACCATATTTCTGCGTGTTCTTTTTCGTTGCCGGCCGTTTCTTCAAATATCGCCGCTATCTGCTCATAGCCTTCTCTCTTTGCTACTCCTGCATAGTAGGTGTATTTATTTCTTGCCTGGGATTCTCCGGCAAATGCAGCCATAAGGTTAGCTTCTGTCTTTGAATTTTTCAGTTCCATTTTTACCTCCGCCCTTATAAGATTCTTTCACAGGGTATTTTTCCCCATGGCAGGAAAAACTATGCGCGGAAGTTTTTATCTGCATTATCCGGCCTATTTGAGCACTGCATCCACGGCCTTTATGAAGGCCGATCTTATCCCTGATTCTTCAAGGCTGGCAACTCCTTTGATGGTAGTGCCGCCGGGTGAACATACAGCGTCTTTTAACTGTCCCGGATGAAGGCCGGTTTCAAGCTGAAGGGCGGCGCATCCGGCCATCGCTGCGCTTGCCAGTTCATATGCCTGCGGACGGGGTATCCCGTTTTTTACCGCTCCGTCTGCCATGGCTTCCATCACCATGTCAAAAAATGCCGGGCCGCAGCCTGATACAGCGGTGCCTGCGTCTATGAGCCTGTCTGCCAGTACCACAGTCTTTCCAGTCTTGTTAAAAAGATCCGTCAGGGCCTGTCTTTCTTCCTTTTCCCAGTCATTGGACTCGGCCATGAGAAAGATACCCTTCCCTACCGATACAGGTGTGTTGGGCATTACGCACTGCACTCTTGCGTTTTCCGGCACCAGAGCTTTGAGTCCATTGAAGTCCCAGCCTGCTGCAACGGATACTATTGACTTCCCGTCTAAAAGATCTCCCAGCTGGCCTATGACTCCTTCTATCTGATATGGCTTGCACGCCAGAAAGATGGTATCACATTTTTTCACCAGCTCATCGGGACTTGGGCATGGATTGATACCTGCCGCCTTGCAGTTAGCCGCCAGTTTATGCTGGTCGGGAGCAAAAGCATATATATCCGCAGCCTTGAATCCCCCGTATTTCACAAAACCTGCCGCCAAGGCCGATCCCATATTGCCAAATCCAATAAATCCTAATCTTTCCATCGTAACATCCTTCTTTCTATTTCAGATCCAGTTCTATGGGACAGTGGTCAGATCCCATCACTTCTGTATGGATCTTTGCGTCTTTCAGACGGTCTTTGAGCGCTCCGGAAACCATGAAATAGTCTATACGCCATCCTGCGTTCCTTTCCCTTGCCTTAAAGCGGTATGACCACCACGAATATACTTCTGTCAGGTCAGGATAGAAATACCTGAAAGTATCTATAAAACCGCTGTCAATGACATTTTGGATCTTCGACCTTTCTTCGTCTGTGAATCCGGCGTTCCTGCGGTTGTTCTTTGGATTTTTAAGATCTATCTCAAGGCGTGCCACATTCAGGTCTCCGGCATATATGACCGGTTTGGTCTCTTCAAGTTTCTTCAGATATGCCAGAAAATCGTCCTCCCATTTCATCCTGTAGTCCAGGCGCTTCAGCTCATCCTGTGAGTTGGGCGTGTATACGGTCACAAAGTAGAAGTCATCAAATTGCAGAGTGATGACCCGCCCCTCGTGATCGTGTTCCTCCACGCCTATCCCGTATGATATGGAAATGGGCTCCGTCTTTGTAAACACAGCGGTTCCTGAATATCCTTTTTTTTCGGCGTAGTTCCAGTACTGATAATATCCCGGCATTTCAAGATCCAGCTGGCCAGCCTGCATCTTTGTCTCCTGGATACAGAAAATATCGGCTTCCTGCCGGCTGAAGAAATCCATAAAACCTTTTCCCATTGCGGCTCTAAGCCCGTTGACATTCCACGATATGAGTTTCATGATCTTTTATCCCCTGCAGTAAGTCTGACAACCGGCCATATAAGTATACAGCGCCTGGACATCTTTCAGTTCATCGTCCGGTATGTTAAATATGTCTCTGTCGATGACCACCATATCGGCAAACTTGCCCGCTTCGATGGTACCCATCAGATCCTGTTCTCCGTTGGCATAAGGCACATTCTTTGAATACATGCATACGGCGTCATATACGGAAAATTTTTCTTCAGGCTGCATGCCGCCTTCCGGATTTCCGTCCAGAAATCTTCAATCATTTCTTGGGTAAGCCCAAAGCGGGCCAATGTCGGATAAGGCA
>UQOC01000055.1 GCA_900542565.1 uncultured Eubacteriales bacterium
AAGCACCGCAACCCTGATACACATTGTATCAAAATTGCAGTGCTTCTTTGGTGGAGCATAGGGGGCTCGAACCCCTGACCTCTTGACTGCCAGTCAAACGCGCTCCCAGCTGCGCTAATGCCCCATAACAAATGAGATTATATCATAATGTCCTTGACTGTGCAAGCACTATTTTACTATTTGCTGCATTTTGCTGCATACAGCAGTTGCACGATTAAATTTGAACCTTTATAATGATCTCAGGAGGGATTGCCATGAATGCAGTTATACTTGGCTGCAGTTCTATGGCAAAAGCCATAGACGCTGCTCAGAAAAAAACAGGTACAGATCATCCCGTATACCTCATCAGCCGTAAATATCATTCTTCACCAAGTCAGATGCGGCTTCATCTTATGGAGGCTCTGCACACCATTCCGGAAAGTTCCGACACGGTGCTTGTTGCCATGGGATTCTGCGGAGGGTCATGGAAAGATATAGACACAGAGAAGCGAATAGTCATTCCAAAAGTTGACGATTGCATAACACTTATGCTCCATACCGATGATTCTCCACATTTTAACCTGAAGCAGGCAACGCACCTTTACATGAGGAACCCATACGGTGATGATTTCGGCTCAATGCACGAAAAACTCCGCATGAAATACGGTGAGGAAAAAGGTGATGCTACTTTTGCACGCTGGTTTGAGCCTTTTACTGATCTGGATATCATCGACGCCGGGATTTGTGACTGTCACAGCAGTACATTTACAGATAAGGCCCGCCGTGACGCTCAGGCCATCGGCTGCCGTCTCAATCATATAAAGGGCAGCAACATCATCATGGAAAAGCTGGTTTCCGGGAAATGGGACAGCCAGTTTATCGTCAATGAACCCCACCGCCCTCTTTCGGAAGAAAACTTCCGCTGAAATGGCAAGAGGGGATAGGGGATAAAGAAATATTGCAAAAATGTAAGCCAATGCCAGACAAACAGCAGATAAAAAAACTCTATACAAATTTACAAACCATTTGCATAGAGTTTTTATCATCAGCAATATTTTCCTTATTCTATTTTAAAGGGTCAGGGACGGAGCATTGTATGTACGCGCTGCCAGCTCGTTGTTGAGCATATACAAGCTTTTGGCATCATCGCCGAACAACTCCATTTTGGTGATCAGGTCAGAAGCTGTCTTCTCCTCCTCGCCCTGTTCCTTGACAAACCAGTCAAGCATCTGCATTGTTCTGAAATCCCTGACATCATATGCCGCAGCATATATATTATTTATAAGGGCGGTAACGAATTTCTCATGCTTGAGTCCTTCTTTGAGAGGTTCCATCTTATCCTTGAAATCACATTCAGGTTTATCGATGGCCTTCAGTTCTACCTTTATATCGTTATTGTGGAGATAGTCATAGAATAGCATGGCGTGATCTCTTTCTTCCTGAGCCTGGATACGGTACCAATTCTCGAATCCGTCAAGACCTATGGAATCGTAGTAATTGGCAAATTCCAAATAAAGATACGCCGAATAAAATTCCTTATTGACCTGATCATTGAGAAGCTCAACCACTTTACTGTCCATTGGATTCACCCCATTTCCATTTCCTAGATTTTTTTCTTTCTTTTTCCCTCTGTTCTTCTTTAAGTACAATATACCACAAAAAAATATTAAATCAACTGTTTTTTGAAGATTTTTATAATTTTTTCACAATCTTTGCGTGATCTTCTCCGGCCCTTGACATCCCAGAGATTTTCCGCTATCGTAAAAATAACCCAAGAAAGGAAAACAATATGATATATCATCCTTTTCCGCCGCTTTATGACGGCGATTCTCAGATTTTGATACTTGGTTCTTTCCCTTCGGTAAAATCCAGGGAACAGAATTTTTTTTACGGGCATCCCCAAAACAGGTTCTGGAAAGTCACCGCCGCCGTATTTGACCTGCCCGTTCCCAACACCATAGAGGAAAAAAAGAGATTTCTTCATCAGAATCACATAGCTCTGTGGGATGTCATCGGTTCATGCGATATAACAGGCAGTTCCGACAGTTCCATAAAAAATGTATGTGCCAACGACTTATCGGACATATTAAACGGTTCACATATCTCAAAGATATTTGTAAACGGAAAGGCTGCCGAAAAATACTACAACAGATACACCCGATCTGCCACGGGTATGGATGCCTTTTGCCTTCCTTCCACCTCTCCGGCAAATGCCGCCTGGTCCCTGGAAAAACTCATCGGGGCATGGTCAGTGATAAAAGGCTTTTAAACTATGCAGCACCGCTAAAATCTGTTATAATATTGGATCATACCATTAGTTTTCTGGAGATTTGTTCACCCATGAGACTCACTATAAGAAACATAAGATTATCACCGACTTCTACCATGCACTATGTTAAGCTGCTTTTCAGGACATGTCTTTTTCTTGCAGCTTCCGGGATATACATATATCAGAGGATGCATGGCTCATCCAGGCCTCTGATGGGGACAGAAATCCCTTCAGCCATGATCGTCTTTATCTGGCTTGTTTTTATCATCGAGATGATATTCCGTTTTTTCCCGTCCAAGATTGAAAGCATGGGATGCCAGAAGCAGTTTTCACGCAACTTTATCCCTACCGGCAAGCCGGTCCGCCGGTACATGAACCCCCGTGAGCCAAAACATTCGGTACTGATCGTGCTTGGAAGCTGGCTGCTGCTCAACGGAGCCATTTACGCCCTTTTCTTTGCAGATATCATCGATGAAGGTATCCTCATACTCATAGGCCTTGCCTACTCGGTGTGCGACATGATATGTATCCTGTTCTTCTGTCCTTTCCAGGAATGGATGATGAAAAACAAGTGCTGCGGAAGCTGCCGCATATACAACTGGGACTATGCCATGATGTTTACGCCTTTTGTCCTTATAGATGATTTTTATGCCAGGAGTCTTTTCGCAGTGGCAATGCTTCTCCTGCTGGTATGGGAGATCCTCTGCCGCATCCATCCCGAAAGATTTTACGAGCAGACAAATGCCGCCCTTTCCTGTGGCAATTGCCGCGAAAAACTGTGCAGTCACAAAAAATCCCTTATGGCTTTTTTGGAAAAGCAGCGGGAGCTCATACGGCAGAATATCGAAAAACTGTAAGCAGGCATCCTGCATGACGGGCTGCATTACAGCATGAAAAGCGGCAGATCCTCTCCTTTGCGAATAATCTTCCTCTTTCCGGGCAAAATACATTCTGAAAAAAATAACGGAGGAAGATCAATGCAAGCTACAATTGACAGGAGCGGCTGTATAAGCTGCGGGCTCTGTGCAGAACTTTGCCCGGAAGTATTTGCCATCGCCGTCGATGGCATGGCTGAAGTAAAAGCCCAGCCTACCCGTTCCAACATACATGACGCATGCGAGGCAGAAGAAAGCTGCCCGGTCCAGGTCATCCATGTTGAAGCCTGACGGCATGATCAAGGCCCATGTCCCATCCTCAAAACCACGGATGGGACATGGGCCTTTTTATCCATACATGCTTTCATAAAGCTTTAAAGTGCAGTCTTACTCTACTCTTCCCCTTTTCTTCGATCCGCTCACAATATTATAATAAGCATTGGATGTTATCTTGTATACCAATACATAAAATACAGCGAATATCACTACGCTGATACCGGCTGTCGCCATCAGCAGAGTCAGATTGTTAAGATTGAACAGCAGAAGCAGATTTCGTATCATCGGGAAGGCGAAGGCCAGGTGCATTACTGCTACCACCAGCGGCAGGAAAAACACCGTTATCACCTGCGAATTGACACTCTTTCTGATGTCACGCTTGGTCATGCCCACCTTCTGCATGATGTCAAATCGCCCTCTGTCTTCATATCCTTCTGAGATCTGTTTGTAGTAGATTATCAGAGTAGTTGCAAATATGAACACGATACTGAGGATTATACCCAGGAAGAACAGTCCGCCAAATGTCCCGTAAAATCCTGATCTGTTGACCTCCAGGCTTTCACATGAGGCCGATGATACTCCGGCTGTACCGGAAGCAGGGAATTGTGAAAACACCTGGTCTATCTCTTTCGATAAACTTTCTTCCTGCTGCGGCGTGCTGTCTATATTGATACCATAATACCAGTCCAGAGACACCAGCGCCATGCCGTTGGATTCCATATCAGCATAAGGTTCTATGGAGTCACTGATATCAGATACTATGAACACTACCGATGGTATGGCATCCATGGCCATCTGTCCGTTCCACTGGAAATCTTCCAGTCTGGACACGATCTCGTATGTCTTTCCTTCGTAAGGTGTAAAGACATCATAGTCATAATCACATCTTACAGTGTATACCATCGCCTGATCCGGCCCAAGGTTCACATTTTCTCCCGTTATCTTATTGTAGTCGTCCACTGACACGAAGTAGACTTGTCTGAGCCTCTCATATATGGAAGTCGGTATGCCTGTCGCCTCGTTTACATCAGGCTGCAGCACTCCGCCTTCCTCTATCAGCCCACTTATCTGAGCCATATTATAATCGGTGGAGTCGCTGGTCTTTACACCGCTTTCAGCTACAAGGCGTTCTGCCTCTTCCAGCAGCAGCTGACGGTTTTCATCGGTCATGGCAGTCAGATCATGCCATGATGTGCTGATATTTATGTCGTAAGGATAACGGCTGTGAAGAGAATCTTCTGCTCCGAAATACAGGCAGGCAGAGCCGGTTATCATTACCAGCACCATGGTCGCCAGGATACATATGGATGCCAGCCCTGCACCGTTTCTTTTCATCCTGTATACCATTGAAGATACGGATATAAAGTGATTTGCTTTATAATAATACCCCTTGTTTTTCTGGAGGATACGGCAAAACAGCACTGAGCCGCAGATGAACAGCAGATATGTGGCCACTATTACCATTGCCACTGCCACAAAGAACATCAGCAGCGCTGACAGAGGCTGTTTTATTGTCACAGCCATATAATAGGCGCCGCCCAGCAGCACCAGTCCGCCCAGTCCCAGTATCCAATTGGCTTTCGGCGGTTTTTCGCCTACATTATCGCTGTAAAAAAGCGTTACCGGATCAGCCATGTGTATCTGCCGCAGGGCATTGAACAGCAGCAGTACGAATATAACACAGAACAACACCGCCGTACGGCCGATTGCCTGGAGCGAGATGAAGATATCATATGCCGCATCATATCCCAGCAGCTTTACAAGTCCAAGCTCCGACAGCTTAGAAAACAGCATGCCTCCGGCAAGGCCGCCTGTCAGAGATATGACTGCGATTATCACTGTCTCGCAAAACAGGAGGCAGCCTATGTTTTTCTTGCCCATTCCCAGTATGTTATACAGTCCGAACTCCTTTTTCCGCCGCCTCATAAGGAATGAGTTGGTATAGAAAAGAAAGATCACGGCGAAAAGAGCTATCACATAACGGCCGAATCCCAGCATGCCTTTGACCGTGTCCCCGCCGATCATGTTGTCTATGGTCGGAGTCGTAGCGAGGAAATTAACGATATAATTCATCATCACCATGCCGGCGCATGTCAATATATATGGAATATAAAAGTTCTTATTCTTTCTGATCCCGGTCATGGCAAGATGAGGATAAAAACCTGCTCTCATCTCCTGTCACCTCCGGTGGTGACCAGAGTAAGGGTGTTGGAAATTTTCTGGTAAAATTCTTCATCTGTAGCTTCTCCCCTGTAAAGCTGATGGAAAACTTCTCCGTCTTTGATGAACAGCACCCGTCCCGCATGACTGGCAGCCTTTACCGAGTGAGTGACCATAAGTATGGTCTGTCCACCTCTGTTTATATGGCTGAAAAGCCTGAGCAGTTCATCTGTAGCCTTAGAATCCAGCGCCCCTGTAGGTTCGTCGGCCAGTATGAGTTTAGGATTGGTAATGATGGCTCTTGCCACCGCCGCTCTCTGTTTCTGTCCCCCTGATACCTCATAAGGATATTTTCTCAAAAGATCCGTAATACCCAGTTCCGCAGCCACCGGCTTGATACGGCGGCACATTTCCCCGTAGGACTTTCCTGCCAGCACCAGCGGCAGAAAGATATTGTCCTCCAGAGAAAAAGTGTCCAGCAGATTAAAATCCTGGAACACGAAACCCAGATTATCCCTCCTGAATGCGGCTATCTGGGATTCCTTTATATTTCCGAGATCTTTACCGTCCAGCAGCACCCTGCCGCTGGTAGCTTTGTCCAAAGCCGCTATGATGTTCAGCAGCGTGGTCTTGCCTGAGCCGGATTCGCCCATGATGGCTACATATTCCCCTTCTTCCACGCTGAAGGTCACATTTCTCAGGGCTTCAACTTTGTTTCCGCCGAATCTGGTGGTATATATCTTCTGAAGCCCTTTCACCTCTAAAATACTCATCTCTAAAATACCTCCATTTCAGATTACACTATGATGATAGCAAAAAAATAAGGGGCAGCCAATCGAATCAGCTTACAATACCCCTCCAATACTTACATTTTTGTAAGGAACTTATTCGTTTTTTATCTTCTCTCTGGACAGATCAATGGTTATCGCCGTGCCTTTTCCTATGACAGACCTGGCGCTTATCTTGTGGCCCAGATTGTCGCATATGCGCCGTGCCAGATAAAGGCCTATGCCGCTGGCATGCTTGTCCTTTCTGCCGTTATAGCCTGTATATCCTTTTTCAAATATCCTGGGCAGGTCTTCGGGAGCTATTCCTATGCCGGTGTCCTCTATACACAGTATATCCTTTTCCGGAGAATAAATGGATATCTTTCCCGATCTGGTATATTTAAGGGCATTGGACAGTACCTGCTCTATAACGAACAGAAGCCATTTTTCATCGGTTATTACCCTGGTGTTTATGGGCTGATAGTCCAGTCCGATCTTTCGTGAAATGAATTCTCCGGAAAACCTTCTGACCGCCTGTCTGACGATACTGTCCATATCGTACTCTTCTATGACATAGTCTGTGTCTTCCGAATCAAGTCGCAGGAACATCAGCACCATTTCCACATACTGTTCTATCCTTGTCAGATCTGCCGAAAGCCTCCTTGAAAGGTCAGTATCCTGGTTCTGAAGGTTCAGTCTCATGGAAGCTATGGGCGTCTTGATCTGATGGGCCCAGGCAGTGTAATAATCGATGGTATCAGTGTAGCGGCTGTTGAGCCGGGTATATATATCAGCCTCTTCCCTGCGCAGCGTTTCTATGATCTTCTGATAATCCTTTTCCTCTATGGAATCGGCAGGAGGCAGATCGTTCATGAGCTGAGAAGTAAGCTTGCTTATCTCGGCAAGTTCCCTGTGTTTTTTTGCAGCATGCCTGAAATCAGCAGCCATCAGCCCGCTGCCGATCAAGAAGCACAGTGTCATCGGATATAGTACAGCAGCCAGCGGCAGTTGGTACAGAAAAAACGATATGACCAATACTGCCCCGAAGATAAAATAGCCGATTATGGTGATCCTATGCTGTTTTAAATACGAACTGAATAATTTCATGATGTGTCATTCTATTATGTATCCAACGCCGAATTTGGTGGTGATAAAATCCTGAAGCCCTGCTGCTTCAAGCTTTTTCCTTAGCCTGCCCACATTGACGGTCAAAGTATTTTCGTCAACAAAGCTGTCAGTTTCCCAAAGGATCTGCATAAGCTTTTCTCTGCTGACAACCTTTCCTTTATCCTGCATCAGTGTAAGGAGTATCCTGTATTCGTTTTTAGTAAGGTTTATCTTTTCATCTTCGTACACCAGAGTATTATCGCCTGTATTAAGCAGAGCGCCCCTGTGCTCCAGCACCGGAACGCCTTTGGAAAAATCGTAAGTGCGCCTGAGCATTGCCTGTATCTTTGCCATGAGCACGCTCTGGTCAAACGGTTTGACGATAAAATCATCCCCGCCCATATTTACGGCCATGACGATATTCATATTATCAGATGCCGAAGAAATAAATATCACCGGCACCTGAGAAACCTTGCGTATCTCGCTGAGCCAGTGATAACCGTCATAAAAAGGCAATGAAATATCAAGCAGCACAAGATGCGGAGAAAACGCAGCAAATTCTGACATGACATTTCTGAAATCTTCCACATAAGCCGCTTCAAGTCCCCAGACCCTGGCCTGTTCTTTTATAGCCTGAGCGATCCCCATGTCGTCTTCCACAATAAGCAATCTATACATTGTCCCCTTTTCCCCCTTTTGAAAATTCCCGAAAAGCAGGACGCCTGGCGGATGGCCTGCCGTCCGTGCAGACGCCCGGCAGGTTTGCTACTTATATTCTTCTCTGAGCTGTTTGATGAGCTCGTCTATCCTGTGTACTACTTTGACGAAATCGTCCTCTTTATATCCTCTGGTCGTCATAGGAGCAGTTCCTATGCGCACGCCGGAAGTCTCCTTCGGAGAACGCTTTTCGCAAGGCACGCAGTTCTTGTTGAGGGTTATGCCTATCTGATCGCACCTTTCCTGGAGCACTCGTCCGCTGAACGGTTCGTCCGACAGGTCAAGGAGTATCAGATGGTTGTCTGTACCTCCCGTTACAACTTTATATCCCAGCTTGATAAATTCGTCGGAAAGGGCTTTGCAGTTCTTCACCACCTGTTTGGCATATTCTTTATACTCAGGTCTTAGAGCTTCTTCGGCACAGATGGCCTTTGCTGCTATGATATGCTCCAGCGGGCCGCCCTGGGCATAAGGGAATACGGCGCTGTCTACTTTCTTTGCAAGCTCTTTTCTGGCAAAGATCAATCCGCCCCTCGGCCCTCTGAGGGTCTTGTGGGTGGTGGTGGTTATTATATCCGCATATCCGAACGGTGACGGATGTGCTCCGCCTGCTACCAGGCCGGCAATATGGGCCATGTCGACCATGAAGTATGCTCCGGTCTCTCTGGCTATATCAGCAAAAGCCTTGAAATCGATTATCCTTGAATATGCGGATGCTCCGGTCAGTATCAGCTGAGGTTTATATTCGATGGCTTTCTTTCTCACATCGTCCATATCTATGTAACCTCTGTCGTCCACATCATAAAATACCATGTTGTAGAGTTTTCCGCTGAAATTTACGGAAGAACCGTGGGTCAGGTGGCCGCCGTTGTCAAGAGTCAGCGACAGTATAGTATCTCCTGGGTTCAGGATGGCCTTGTAAGCCGCAAAATTGGCCTGAGAGCCACTGTGGGGCTGTACATTGACATGGTAGTCAGTATCGAATACTTTTCTCCACATATCGCAGGCATATTCCTCAAGCTGGTCTACAAATTCAGTGCCTCCATAATAACGGCTGGTGTTGCCGGAAGTCCTTACATATGGATAGCCTTCGGCGTATTTCCAGCTGAGGCAGCTCCCGCAGGCGGCCAATATGGCTTCTGAACAGTAATTTTCGGAGGCTATGAGCTCCACATTGTTCTTCTGTCGGTTGTATTCTCCTTCTATAAAGGCGCCAACTGTCGGCGAGGCTTTTTTTATGAGCTCTATATTTTCCAAATTATAATTGCTGTTATCTTTTCCGTTGATGTCGAACATTTTTATCCTCCGTAAATCACAAAATCATGTCTAATTTTAGCACATTACAGTGTTTAATTCAAGGTCAATATTGCCCGGCGCAGGCCAGCAAATATTGCCCTGCCCAAATTTTGACCTGCTGCCGCAAGCTGCTGTCTTTCCCTTTGCCGCCTTTCATCCTCCGCTGTCTTTTTATTCTTCCCAGTGGGCTGTAGCTTCTTCTGTTTCCCATGCTGATCCTTCTTCCAGCTTCAATATGGAAACCTCAAAGGCTTTTCTTATTTCAGATTCGCCGTCCTCAAGCTTTTTCTTGTATTCTCTGCTCTGTATCCTCCCTTCCAGACAGATCCTGGTCCCCACCGTCATCCTGTCTGCAAAATTGGCATTGCGCCCCCATGCGATGCACGGAACATAATCCGATTTGTTATACATCCTGTTGACAGCCACCATCAGATCACATATATCCCTCCCAAGGGGCGATGTTCTCTTGACCGGCGGTTTGCATAAAAAACCTTCCAGAAAAATGTAATTTTCATAATATGTATCTTCAGGCTCAATGTCGATCTCACGGGCGAATATTACCACATTGAGCTTGTTTTTCCCGTCTGCCGTTTCGTTATAAGTCCTTACCTGTCCGATGATCTCTACAAAATCCCCTTCTTCCGGCGGTCTTTCATAGATCAGTCTTTCGGAGATCATAACATTGATCTCATCCACATAACCGCTCCTCCTTTCAATTCCGAGGATAAAAGTGTAGAATATCTCACCGTAGGTCTTATGGCTGAACTTCAGCGGAGTAGCGACAATCCCGCTGACCACAGCTTTATTGGTCTGGTAAATATTATCAGTTGTGCTTTTCATAGATTCCCTCCCAAAGAAACTCGCTATTGTATAGTCTATTATTTCTCCGGGAAAGTTATGCCTGATAAGATAAAAGCCGGCCCACAGGCAAATCTGCCTGCCGGCCGGACTTTCCGGTCACTTTCTCTTGTACAGGAATATCCTGATGTATCTGGATAAAACCGATACAAGCATGAATCCCAGTGCGATAGCCAAGGCTATTGTTATGGTGTTCACGCCGTTTTCTACGAACATGGTGTCATCCTGATTGACCAGCCCTTCCATGGTATAATACAGGCTTCCGCCCGGAATCAGGGGGACAGCAGCTGCTGTCAGGAATATCGTCGCCGGAGCTCTGTTGACCCTCGCCATTATTTCTGCGTATACCGCAACAAAGATCGATGCTATGAAATACGGTACAAAGAGCCCCTCTGTCATGGTCTGGGCTATAAGATAGACTGCCCATGTTACTGTGCCTCCGGCCGTTGCCATTATTATCTGCCTGCCTCGCATTTTCAGGAAAATGGCAAATCCCAGCGAACCTACCGTTGCAGCAATTATCTGTATCATAATGTACCTCCGGACAAGATCATCGGCAGTGCAAATCCGCAGGCGATAGCGGCTGCAAGCATTACCGAATTGGCAAAACGCAAAAGCCCGGTCCCGATATCACCGGCCAGCATATCCCTGATGGAATTGGTCACAGCAATGCCCGGTATGAGCAGCATGATGCCGCCTATCATCACCTTATCTATGTGGACGCTTATGCCAAGGGGCACAGACAGTACCGCAACGGTACCTGCAATGATCGATGAAATAAACATGAGCGCCATGGCGTTACTTTCATATTTTGAGAAAAAGCCTCTGACAGCCGTGATTATTATGCCCAGAGCTGCAGCATAAAGGCCGTCGGCTATATTTCCTCCGAAAAATACGGCAAATCCTCCCGCTGCCATGACTGCTCCCAGATACTGCACCCATTTGGGAAGCTGACGGCGGTTCATCACTTCTTCGTATTTTTCTTTCAGGGTATCCAGATCCGGCGTATTTGCGCATATATATCTTGACAGATCGTTAAGATAATCGAGCCTGTCAAAATTGGTATCACTTCTGACGATACGCCTTATCTGCGTTATTATGTTTCCGTTGGGGTCCTCAAATGTCACCTGTATATTTGAGGTGATGATAAAAGCGTTGACCCGGTCTTGTTCACACCCGTAGGCAGCGCACATACGCTCTATGCTGTCCTCGACCCTTTCCACTTCGGCTCCGCAGACCAGCATCTCCTCGGCAATATCCAAAATAGCCTGAAGCAGTTTGGAATAATCCATCATCTTATCTCCAATCGCATTATCTCCGGATGACATGTTTTCTGATATTGCGGACATTGGGCGCACTCAAAGAAAAGCGGCGCTTCTGACGGATCTACGGTTTCAAACCCCAGAGTCCTGAAAAATCCCGGCGCTCTTGCAACGAGAAAGAGCTCGCTGCCTCCCCTTTCTTTGATCTCCTTTATGACTTTGTCGACCATTATCCTGCCTATGCCGAACTTACGGAAAAGCCTGTCGACCGCTATACCGTCTATGATGTATTTCCCCTGCCTAAGGGCCAGCACGCAGCCTCCGATAAGCACATCGCCGGTGTGAGTTACTTTCCAGCACTTCACTATATCTGTGTCGACTTCTTCGTCTCCGTCAAATTCCAGCTCGTTCTCAACGAAAAATTTTACCAGTCTTTCATATTCATCCGTTGATTGTATCTTAAACTTGAGCATCTGTTTCACCTCTGTTAAAAAGTGTTCTTACCTTTCCTATCATATACAGCGATCCGGCATATATTACCATATCATAATCTTCAGCCAGAGCGCAGGCCATGCGCCATGCGTCCTCAATGGCCGGCACTATACGGCACTGTCCTCCAAGGGACTGTATCTTTGCCGCAAGATCGGCTGCTCTGAGCTTCCGCGGACTGTCCGGCTCTGTGGCGATAAAATCACCTGTCATCCTGAAAAAATGAGAAAGTATGCCGTCCACATCCTTGTCGGCAAGTATTCCGATCACCATCAATATCCTGGCTTCAGGATACATGGCTGTCACAGCATCAGCCAGAGCCCTGGCCCCGCCCGGATTGTGGGCACCATCAATGATGGTCACAGTCTTTTCTGAAGCTTCGGCATATCCTGCTGCGCAGTAAGACCCTCCATGATCTTCCCGTTTAGCGTGCATGACTTCAAGCCGGCCTATCTGCCGTGCACCGGCCAGTCCGTCATAAAGTTCCTGCTGTGTAAAATGTATATGCCCGTCTTTTTCCAGGACTTTAAGTGCAGTCATGGCGGCTGCGGCGTTTTCTATCTGATGTTTTCCTGCCATGGAGATCTTCACATTGCAAAGATCTTCTCCCAATATGACCGCATCAAATACACTTCCCTGCAGGTTCTCCTGTTTTGCCGCCAGCGGCATATCTTTTACCTCAAATATACGGCAATTCTTTTCAGCGGCTCTCCGCCGGATGACCTCAAGGGCTTTCGGATTCTTTGCGCTTGTTACCACCGGGCAGCCGTCTTTTATTATACCCGCCTTTTCGGCAGCTATTTCTTCTATGGTGTCACCCAATCTGTCCATATGGTCCATGGATATTGAAGTTATGACCGTTACCAGCGGCGATCTGCATACATTTGTGGAATCTCCCGTGCCTCCAAGGCCCACTTCAAGGATGGCAAAATCGCAGTCTTTTTCTTTAAAATATACCAGAGCTATGGCAGTGATGACCTCAAACTCTGTGGGAGACTGGTCGCCGTCATTTACCATGGCCTGTGCAGCAGCGAGCACCTTATCTGTATAGACCGCCAGGTCGCTGTCGCTTATACATCGTCCATCTAGTTCTATCCGTTCGTTAAAATTTTCCAGAAAAGGCGAAGTATAAAGGCCGGTCCTGTATCCGGCTTCCTGCATCACGCTGTATATATATCTGGACACTGAGCCTTTGCCGTTGGTTCCTGCAATGTGGATGACTTTCAGTTCATCTTGGGGATTTCCCAGAAGTTCAAGGAGCCTTGTCATCCGCTCAAGACCCAGTACGCTTCCGAACCGCTGAAACTGATGGATTTTTTCTATCGGGTTTTCTTTTTTTGTCATTATGTATGTTGTCTTTCGTTCCTTTCATGGTTGTTGAGCGGGAGGCCGGCTTTTTACGGAATTCACGGAAAAAGCCAGCCTGCGGTTTTTCGGCTGAACGCCGCCTATTTCCCGGCCTTGGACGCTACCATTTCAAGACGGGCGGTAACTTTTTCCAGCATGTCTTTATACTTGGCCATCTTTTCTCTTTCTTCATTTACCACTTTTTCCGGCGCTTTGCTCACGAAGCCCTGGTTGGAGAGCTTTCCTTCAACTCTCTTTACCTCGCCCTCAAGGCGCTTCTTTTCCTTGGTGAGCCTGTCGTACTCGGCGGCAAAGTCTACCAGGTCTTCCAGAGGGATATATATTTCCGCTCCGGCGATGACTGCCGACATGGATTCGGCAGGAACATCAGCCTTGTTCTCGGTAAATGTCACCTCTGTGATATTGCCCAGGTTCTTTATATAGGCTGCGCCGGCCTTAAGGTCAGCTTCATCGCTGCCGGAAGCCAGTATAACAGCTCTCAGCTTCTTGCCCGGCGCAGCTTCTGCTTCAGCCCTTATATTTCTTATGGCTCTGATGGCTTCTTTGGCCTTTTCCACAGTCCTCTCGGCCTGCGGGAAGTCACAGGAATCGCTGTACTGCGGCCACTGAGCCTTGATAAGATAGTTTTCAGGGTTGTCTGCCTGCTCTTCGCCGTGGGGCAGGAAGCTCCAGATTTCTTCCGTGATGAAAGGCATGAATGGGTGGAGCAGCTTGAGCATGTTCTTGAGGCACATTACAAGAGTAAACCTTACGACTTTCTTGTCCTCCTCATCGTCGCCCCAGAGCCTTGGCTTTACCAGTTCTATATACCAGTCGCAGTATTCGTTCCAGATCAGGTCGTAAACTTTCTGACCGGCCAGAGCCAGGTCGTATTTTTCCATGGTTTCGGTCACATATTTAACCGCTTCGTTTACCTTGGAGATCATCCACTTGTCTTCGTCCCTGAGGGCGATGTTGGAAAAATCCGTAGTGTCGCCGCAGGCTTTTCCGCAACAGTTTGCACAGCACCTGGCCATTTCCCTGAAATTGCCTTCTTCGTCCAGCAGGTTCATTATAACGAACCTTGAGGCGTTCCACAATTTATTGGCAAAGTTTCGGCAGGATTCGAGCCTGTCCTCTTTGAACCTCATGTCATTGCCCAGTGTGATACCCGTAGTCAGCATGAACCTGAGAGCATCGGCTCCGTACTGGTCGATGACCTCAAGGGGATCTATGCCGTTGCCCAGGGATTTGCTCATCTTCCGGCCTTCGGCGTCTCTCACCAGTCCATGGACATATACATGGTGGAAAGGAACTTCTCCCATGGCTTCCAGGCCTGAGAATACCATCCTCACTACCCAGAAGAAGATGATATCGTATCCTGTTACCAGTACATCTGTCGGGTAGAAATACTTCAGGTCTTCTGTTTCTTCCGGCCATCCGAGAGTGGAGAAAGGCCACAGAGCCGATGAGAACCAGGTGTCCAGCACATCTTCGTCCTGCCCGAAGTGGGTACCTCCGCACTTAGGACATTTGGCCGGAGTATCGTAGTCTACTACGATCTCGCCGCAGTCCTGACAATAGTATGCCGGTATCCTGTGTCCCCACCAGAGCTGACGGGATATGCACCAGTCCCTGATGTCTTCCAGCCAGTGGAGATAGATCTTTTCAAACCTTTCAGGAACATGGGTAAGGTCGCCTTTTTTGGCGGCTTCTATGGCCGGTCTGGCCAGTTCTTCCATCTTCACGAACCACTGGTCTGAAAGCATTGGTTCTATTACTGTATGGCACCTGTAGCACTCTCCTACAGGAATTACTTTTTCTTCGGTCTTTACCAGGTATCCGGCGGCTTCAAGGTCTGCTACCCAGGCCTTGCGGCATTCGTAGCGGTCCATGCCCTGATATTTTCCGGCCAGTTCGTTCATGGTGGCGTCTTTGTTTATGCAGCTGGGCCTTCCCAGCCCTGCTCTGATACCTACCTCGAAGTCGTTAGGGTCATGGGCAGGCGTGATCTTGACGGCGCCGGTACCTTTTTCCGGATCCGGATATTCATCTTCTATGACCGGGATCTCCTTGCCCACCAGCGGCAGGATCACTTTCTTTCCTACCAGATGTTTGTACCTGTCGTCTTTAGGATTTACGGCAATGGCTTCGTCGGCGAACATGGTCTCAGGTCTTGAGGTGGCCACTACGATGCCTTCTCCGCCGTCAGCAGCCGGATACCTGAAATACCAGTATTTTCCGCTTTTATCTTCATGTTCAACCTCTGCGTCTGAAAGGGATGTGCCGCACTGAGGACACCAGTTGATGAGCCTGTTGCCCCGGTAAATGAGACCTTTTTCGTAGAGTTTGATGAAGAAAGTCTTTACGGCTTTGTTGCAGCCTTCGTCCATGGTGAACCGCTCTCTGCTCCAGTCGCAGGAATCGCCCAGCTTACGGCACTGGCGGGTAATGCGTCCGCCGTATTCTTCTTTCCATGCCCAGGCTCGCCTTAGGAATTCTTCACGGCCCAGATCCTCTTTTTCCAGACCTTCTTCTTCCCTGATCTTATTTACTACTTTTACTTCGGTGGCTATGCTGGCGTGGTCAGAGCCCGGCAGCCACAGGGCGCTGTAGCCCTGCATTCTTTTCCACCTGGTCAGTACATCCTGCAGAGTCTGGTCCAGAGCGTGGCCCATATGAAGCTGCCCCGTGATGTTCGGAGGCGGCATGACTATGGTGAAAGGGTTTT
Organism: uncultured Eubacteriales bacterium; assembly: GCA_900542565.1. GTDB lineage: Bacteria > Bacillota > Clostridia > Peptostreptococcales > Anaerovoracaceae > Fimisoma > Fimisoma avicola. Next base: position 16,134 of record UQOC01000055.1, read on the forward strand.
TATCTTTATCGACTTCTG
>UQOC01000056.1 GCA_900542565.1 uncultured Eubacteriales bacterium
TCACACGGACCTGAACCGTGCGCGTCTGCCAATTCCGCCATATCCGCATATTCACTTTCGGAATGCGGGCCGCTCATACTTTCCTTTTGGCGATGAACGCTCCCGACATTCCTACTATACACTATTTCAAACTAAATTTCAATAGAAATTTTCTTTTTCTTTAATCTATTATAAACATTTCTTCTTAAAAGGACATACAGGACCGAAAATAACGGGATAAACACTATCATTCCCACAATGCCGGATATATTTCCGCCCACCACGACCGCAAACAATGTCCACAGTGCAGGCAGGCCTACAGATCCGCCAACTACTCTCGGATATATGACCTGTCCCTCTATCTGCTGCACCACAAAGAAGATTATGATGAACCACAACATCTGCCTTATGCTTTCTGTGGCGATGAGCAATGCTCCGAAAAGCAGCCCTATAAATGCTCCTATGTACGGTATCAGCGCAAACGAGCCTATCATTACTCCTATAGTTGCTGCATAAGGAAAACCTCCGATCAGCAGTACCACGAAAAACATTGTTCCAAGGATAACTGCTTCAAGGCACTGCCCCGACAGGAAATTTGAAAAAGTCCTGTAGGACAGGGATGCGATGCTGCATATCTCATCAGCCCATGATTTTCTCAGATATGCGTATAATATCTGTTTAGCCTGTCTCCCCAGCTTCTTCTTGCTCGCAAGTATATACAGAGCGAAAATTATGCCAAAGAGCATATTGGTCATTGTGCTGAACACGCTGGTCGCAGCCTCTCCTGCCGTAGTCAGCAGCTTGAGTCCGCCGTCTCTTATGGCTGCTATGATGTTGGCCGAGTTGATCTCCGGAAAATACTTCTGCATGAATTCCGTATTGATCCCGTATGAGTCAAGGGTCGCGATCCATTTTGGATATGACTGCTGTACGGCATCGGCGATCTCTCTTATGGCTGCGCCCAGGTTGGGGAATATAACTTTTCCTATGAAATAGAGGGCAGCAACAAAAGCCACAAGGGTCACTATGATGCATATGGCCGTCTTTGCTTTTTCCATGCCTTTGCTGTAATGCCGTCTCTGGAGCCTGTCGATCTGTTTTTCAAAGAAATGCATAGGCACATTCATTATAAACGCCATTGCGCCGCCCACTATAAGCGGCATGCACAGGCCTATGGCATATTGCAGCACTCCCAGCACCTCGCTCAGGTTGAGCAGGGCGGCAAAAAGCATTATGCCGATTATTACGATCAGCAATGTCTGTTTAAATTTGTTGTCAGGTTTTATATCCATAATATCTCCCTTTTATCCTTTGTAGCTATTTTACAGGTATTCCTGTCCTTTGTAAAGTCAAATGCCCCCATAAAATATCTTCTTTATGGTCCATATGCTGACTCCGGCCAGCCCCATCTCGTCAGCCATGGCTATTCTGGCCTGCCAGCTTCTTTCATTTTCAAACCAGACAATATGTTCCCTTCCATAAGGGTCGGTGTAATTGAAATACGGCGCCATAGCTGTTTCATCCCACAAAACAGGGACTCCGTAATATTCGGCCCGTGCGGCAGCCTGATAGTTTCCGAGGGTTTCCGCCCGGCTTTCACCTTTTATAAACGGAAGCGTCCAGTCGTATCCATAGTTGTTGAGCCCCATAAGGATCTTGGACGGCGTTATCTGAGACATTCCATATTCAAGTACATGCCTGACATTGGTTATTGGAGACACCGGAAGAGGTTCTCCATATGTATATCCCCATTCATATGTCATTATTATGCAGTAGTCAGCAGCTTCTCCCAGCTTCTTATAGTCGTGGCCTTCATAAAGCACGCCTTTCTGGTCTGAACTTATCTTGGGCGCCAGGGCTACGGTGGTAAGGTATCCCAAAGGGGAGAGCATTTTCTGCATATCCTTTATAAACTCTGCATATGCAGAGGCATATTCAGCAGGCAGATATTCCACATCAAAATTTATGCCGCCCATTCCTTTTGTCCTGATATTGGCCTGTATCTCATAAAGCAGGCTGCTCCTTGCCGCCGGGTCATTCAGGACCGCAACGAAAGCATCCGGGGCAAACTGCCCCTTATCATCTATAGGCGCCAGAACCATCAGGGGCCTTACCCCGGCATTATTGGCTGCCCTTATCAGTTCCTCATCATCCAGCACAGTCAATCTGCCGCCCTCTGTAATGCCATAGCTGAAAACCGAAAGCCATGTAAGCCTTGGAAGCCACCAGTTAAGCGCCGTATGTACGGTTGTCGGATAGGCATATCCGTTTACGATCATATATATCACCCCTGTATATACTATGCAGGGGCAAAAATAAAATCCCAAATCCATAAGATCTGGGATTTAAGCTCATTGGATCTGGCCTTCTTCGATGTAGCCTTCTTCGATCATGCACCCGATCACCTGCTGTCTGCGCTGTTCTGCCAGGTCCGGATTCACATCCGGTGAGTATACGGAAGGAGCATTGGGTATCCCGGCCAGCATGGTGCATTCATAATCGTTAAGTTCCTCCGGATCTTTGCCGAAATAGCCCTGGCTGGCCTCATATATGCCATAATAGCCTGAGCCGAAATAGATGGCGTTCACATAAAGCTCCAGGATCTCATCTTTGTCACAGATTTCTTCGATATCTCCGGCCACGAAAATCTCTGCCAGTTTCCGGCTGAGTTTGGTATCCTGCTGGAAATACATGATCCTTGCAAGCTGCTGAGTAATGGTGCTGCCGCCTTCTCTCAGCTCTCCTGCCTTTATATTGTTCCAGACGGCTCGTCCGATGGAAATTATGTCATATCCGCCATGGTCACGGAACCGCTTGTCCTCTGCAGCAGTGACAGCATCCACATAAGTCTGCGGAAGCTGGCTGTAAGCAGTGTAATTTTCCATGGAGCGTATCTGCTGTATCTTTTCTTCAACCGGAACCTGAGCTACTGCGTCTGTATATTGCTGTCTCCCCTGGTAATATGTGACTCCTGCAAAAAATGCTCCGATTATGAGTACGAGGATGAATAGTCTTTTGATAAGCTTCATTTTATTTCTCTCTTCGGAACAGCGTAGACCCTTCTTCTGTTACGAATTTTTTCAGCTTATAGACATGATCTTCGGCCACGACCCTGGCTTTCTGGCAGTCGCCGCTCAGTATCGCTTCCTCTATTTCTTCATGTTCCATCGGCATGGTCTCATATCTGGAAAAATCGTCATAATACAGATACCGGAACCTCAAAGCCAGCTCCTGTACCTGGGAGAGCAGTGATGTAAGGGTCTTGTTCCCGCTGAAGCTTCCTATAAGCTGGTGGAAAAGCTCGTCGCATCTTATTATTTCTTCTATGTTGCCGCTGTTTACAGCTTCCATATATGCGCTGTTTGCCTCTACAAAGGCCTTTTTTTCATCTTCGGTCACCTTTTGCGCCGCCAGTGCCGCCGCCATTCCTTCGAGGTCCTGACGGACTTCCAGGACATCCAGCATGTCCTTTATGGATATGTCCGAGGCATAGGCGCCCCGTCTGGGCTCGATCGTTACCAGGCCTTCTTTTTCCAGTTTTCTTATGGCCTCTCTGATAGGTGTGCGGCTTACTCCCATTTCGTCAGCCAGTTCAACTTCCATCATGCGCGTTCCCGGAGGGATCTCGCCCACAAGGATCTGTCTTTTAAGTTCTTCGTAAACTATTTCTCTCAGGGGCCTGTGATTTTGCAGATCTAAATTTAACATCTTTTTTCCTCCGTTTCCTGACATTTTCATATCATTTTTGCCCAGAATGCCGAATATCCCTGTTTCCTGAAGTCCGCACATGCCTTTTGCGCATCCTGCAGGCGGCTGAACAGGGCAAATACCGTGGGCCCGCTGCCGGTCATCATGACCGCTTCGGCCATAGTTTCTGACATGAGCTTTATCTTTAATTCTTTAACATCGCCGTATTGCAGCAGTGTATAATCTTCAAGTACATTTGCCATATTTTTGTATAGGGCTTGCTGATCTCCCTGCTTCAGGGCGTTTATTATGGCCTGATTATCCGGCCGGCTCAAGATCCGGCAATGATCTATGGCGCTGTATACTTCTTTGGTCGAAACTCCAAAGGAGGGTTTGACCAGGAGTACCGCTTTTTTTATCTTGTTTTTTATCGGGGTCAGTTCCTCGCCGATACCACGGCACAATGCGCAGCCGAAACCTGTATTCTGTACCAGCACACAAAACGGCACATCTGCGCCGAGCCCTGCGCCTATCCTGCACAGTTCCCTGGTGGCAAGTCCAAGTCCCCACAGCTTGTTCAGGGCTATAAGCACGGCGGCTCCGTTGCCGCTTCCTCCGGCCAGCCCTGCGGCCACCGGAATGTGCTTTTCGATATATATGTCTATACGGCCGGCGCCTGCCCTGTCCTTATATTCTGCTGCCATGAGAGCAGCAGCCTTGTATGCTATGTTCCTTTCGTCCACCGGAAGGAAATATTTGTTGCAGCTTAATCCGATGAGGATCTGACCGCCCTCGTTACTGTCCTTGCCGGTATGAGGTTTACTGCCTCCTGCCGGAGTCCATTTAACAGTTATCTCATCGCACAGAGATATCCTCTGCATCACAGTCTCCAGTTCATGGTAGCCGTCTTCCCTGACACCTTTGATATCAAGGGAAATGTTAATTTTTGCGAAGGATCTTACCTTTATTGAGGGCATTTTTTCTCCTTAGGAAAAATGAGAGGCTCATCGCCTCTCATCATATTAAAAAGCTATTTTTTCTTTTTCTTTGCTTTTGAGGCGGTCTGATATTTAGCTGCCCTTGCTCTGGCCTGTTCTGCCGCTTCCTTCTTCGCCGCGACATATTTGCTTCCCGCTTCTGAAGCGGAATGTCTGCGGGCAACTCTGTATTTATTTACTTCGTCATCATCGTAGTAATCATCGTCATCATCGTCTTTTTCCGCCTCTCTGGCTTCTTTTTCTGCCAGCTTAGCTTTTTTCTTCTGGTCTTTTTCTACGATTTCTTCTACGGACTTGCCTGTTCTCTTTGCTTCTTTGTACGGATTGACTTTATCGTCCCTCTTTTTAGTTTCTTCGTCTGCTTTCTGAGCCGACTTCCTGCCGACTACCATCATGCCTCCGAACATGACTACCATCATGAGCACACTGATGAGCGTATTGGTGCTTGTGTTGAGGGTGGTAAATGTTATCTCCTGATCTTCTCCGAGAGTGTTTCCCTGGTCATCTACCACATCTCCCGATATATGGAGGGTGTATTCTGTATTCCCTGTTATCTGCACATCACTGTCGGAAGTGTTGTCCAGCAGTACCAGCACAACTCCTTCTTCCTTTTCGTTATAGAGAACTCTTGTCGGTATCCTGTTCCCGTCAGGTCCCATCAGCTGGAAACCGTCTTTGTTGGCTTCTCCTACAATGGATTCTGTCATATCCTGGCTGAAATATATCTTAACACCGAGGTTTTCTATGGATGCTCCCGTAGAGCCATCTCTTGGATAAGTCTCCTCTATGGTCAGGCCGCCTGCTGCAAAACAAAGTGATGTCGACAACATTATCAAAAGCATTGCTATGGCCAAGATTGCACCCTTTTTTTTCATTATTTTCCATCCTCCGATTCTGTTCTTTGGTCAATTTTTTCTTTATATCTGTTTATCCGCAGTTCCCTGAAAAACTCTTTGAGTATCTGGCTGCATTCTTTTTCAAGGATACCGGTCTGTATGTTCACATTATGGTTTAATCTCTTTTCCTGCACTATATTGAACACGCTCCCGCATGCTCCTGCTTTGGGATCCATGGTGCCGATGAAGAGATTCTCTATACGGGCCCACACTATGGCGCCGGCGCACATGGCGCATGGTTCGGCAGTCACATACATATCGCAGCCTATGAGCCTCCAGCCTCCCAAATAAGCGGCCGCCTGTCTGATCGCTTCCATCTCTGCATGGCATGTGGGATCATTTTTTGTCCTGGTCAGATTGTGGCCTCGTCCTATTATTTGTCCGTCTCTTACGATAACGGCGCCGATGGGCACTTCTCCCAGCTGACCGGCCTTTTGGGCTTCTATCAGAGCCTCAGTCATAAACTTTTCCATATACTTTGTTATGATAACATAAATCCGCCTAAAGTTCAACCGCTTTTGCATACAAAATCAGACTTCTGAGAGTCTCAGGGTCCGTTCGTCTACCCGTGCTATCCAGTATCCGTATACCAGTGACGCTTCTTCTTCGGAAATGGTATCCAGGTCCCCATACATTTCTTCTCCGCCACGCAGCGGCTGCCACAGGGTAAATCCTGTTCTGCCACCAGCCGGCTGTTCTTTCAGCAGGAATCTGCCGGGAATGCCTATATAACTGCCGTCCATGGCTTTCCCCACCAGAAAATGGCCATGTTTTTTGGCCATCTCATAGCCTTCCGGGCAAAACTTTTTTAATATTTCCACATCCGTCTCCTTGTGCCAGCGGCTTGCCGTCTCGTCCGTTGTAAACGGCCCTTCCGGCTCTTTTTTCTTCATAAGCTGGCTCAGAGCGTACATCAGATATTGTTTGTTCATAGCCATAACCTCCCGCCTGATAATATGCGGGTAAAGGTGGTATTATGCCGGATCTCTCCGGTCCATCCTGCGCTTGCCTATTTCGCCGCTTGTTGACGGTGTCGGCGCTTCCCGGCCAAAGACCGCAGCTTCTTCGGCAGTCCGGCCAGATGCTGCAGGGAGTGCCTTTGGGCAGATAACTATAAATGGTGTATTTTTTTAAAAATAGGGTTTAAAACCACAAGATATGTGTGTATAATATAGATACTTTCATCAAATGACAGGAGGATAAAAATGAGCGTACAAATTACTGGAAATGTTTCCGTCCCAGAACAGCAGGCATATGTTGAATATCTGGAAAACAAATATCATAGAAAGCTCAAATCCCTGGATATAAAAGCGGATGGCGAGTTTGCCGATCTTCACTATGAGTTTGAGCATGTACCATTTGAAAGGATCCGCAGGATCACCGGCTATCTGGTAGGTACCATGGATCAGTGGAACAGCGCAAAGAGCGCCGAGGAAAGAGACCGTGTAAAACACGATATATCCACCGGATTCGAACAGTTATAACGGCCCTTGCCAGCACCTGCTGCCAGCGGAGACTGATGCCGATATGATATCTCATGCCGGCAGAAGCATCATCGGCTCCGGCAGTCTCATGCCGGCAGAAGCTGTTGGATGCGGCCATATACAAAGGCATAGAAACCCCGCTCTGTAATGATCCAGCCGGGGGTTCTTTTTTTAGCGGCTGCCGTCCGGGATAAACTCCTGTACCGCTTATCCGTCCTCCGGTCATATGGATGGTATGTCAGGCAGTCGGGCGGGGGGCATCCCGGACTTGCATACATCCCCTGTCAGGCGGTTTTGAACCTGCTGGCACTCCTGCACAGGCAAGACTGCAGCGGGGCTGCGGCACATTATCGCGACTTGGCTGAAAGGCCTTGAAAAAACATATCATAAGGAATATAATTAAGTCGTTGTAAAGAAACTTATGAGAAGGAGTGTTTGGCATAATGTACAAAGGTGCTTTAAGACCGGCATGGGTCGAGATCAACTTAAACAATCTGGATTTTAATATCAAAAACATCAAGACAAAGATAGGCGACAGAGAAATGATCGGCGTTATCAAGGCCGACGCTTACGGACACGGCAGCGTTAAAGTTGCCGAAGTCCTGAGAGCCAATGGCTGCAAGACTTTCGCCATTGCCACGATTCAGGAGGCCATAACCCTGAGAGAAGCGGGCGCAAAAGAAGAGATAATCCTGCTGGGCCTTGCGCCTGACATGTATGCTGATACAGTCGTTCAATACGATATAACCCCGGTTGTCTGCGATTCTTCCAACGCCGCTGCGATAAACGCAGCAGCAAAAGCCGCAGACAAGACAGTACACGGACTTATAGCCGTAGACACCGGCATGGGCCGCATAGGCTATCTTGCCGACGAAGCCGAGGCAGCCGCAGAGGACATTAAAAAAATACAGGCCCTCGAAAACTTTAAGATCAAAAGCCTGTTTTCCCATATGTCTACTGCCGATGCGCTCGATAAGACTTTCTCCCGTCAGCAGGAGGAAAAATTCAACAAATTCTACAGCGTCCTGACATCCGCAGGCATCAATATCCCGATGAAGACCCTGGCAAACAGCGCTTCTGTCATGGAAATACCTTCGGTTTATTTTGACGCATGCCGTCCCGGCATCATCCTCTACGGCTGCTACCCTTCAGACGAAGTGGACAAGAATGAACTGGCGATCAAACCCGTGATGTCTGTCAAAGCCAACATCGTTCACCTTAAAGATGTTCCGGAAGGATTCTCCGTAGGTTACGGCAGAAAGTTCATCTCCACCAGGCCAAGCAAGATCGCAACTCTGGCTCTTGGCTATGCCGACGGCTATCCTCGGCCTTACTCCCAGTATGCCAAGGTGATCGTCAATGGGCATATAGCTCCAATAGCCGGCAACATATGCATGGATCAGTGCATGGTAGATGTAACCGATGTGCCGGATGTAAAAGTCGGCGATGAAGTCATAATAATGGGTACCGACGGGACCCATACCATCCTTGCCGATGATATCGCAAGGGCCACCGGCACCATCAACTATGAGATCGTATGTGCCTTTGGCCAGCGGCTTCCTAAGGTGTATGTAAAATAAGGTCAGCCGCTTCCCGGACATGGAGCGATCCGAAATACTCTTCCTCCATTGGAATCCATCGGGTCCGGAATACTTCCGCCTTATCAGGGCCGCTGCGGGCGATTATGCGGTTCATCTGCGTGTGGCGTCCTACGGTCATAAATACCTTAAGGTCGTACAGATGACGCAGCTCCGGCCGCAGGCAATAAGCTCCTTCAACGATAACAGGCTGCCTCCCGTCGATGGGACGGCAGCCTGAAATTTTCATGGCAGAACAGTCAAAGACGCCATATTCAAAACAGCCTCTCTCACTGACGGGCTTATCCAGGCGGTCAGCCACTTCTTCGGCAAACCGTTCATAGTGAACATTGCCTCCCGGTTCGTTGAGCCTTTCCGCCGTCCGCATTTCCTCCGGCAGAAAAAAATCGTCCATGTGTACAACACATCCTCCTACGAGTGAGGCCAGCTCTTCCGCCAGAGTACTCTTTCCGGCGGCTGCCATCCCGTCTATCCCTATGATCGGGGCGCATTTTACCTTTGCCAGCTTTCTTATCTGATCTATCAGATTTTCCCTTGATATCTCAATCATTGCTTCCGCCCTCCTTTGACCTGTCTGCCTGCTTCAGCAATCCGCCTGCAAGAACAAAGTATGACGGCATTTTTCCTTCTTCCATCCACTCAAGTTCTATACCCATCAGCTTGCTGACCGTAAGCCCTACATTGCCGCCGAGAGATTCGATGGAATACCTCATCTTATCCGGATAGCGGCACGGTTCTCCGCATACGCGGGTGCATCCGGCTTTTCGGCAAAGCCCGCAGCTGCCGGCACTCAAAGATATTGAGCCCGGAAACTTTCTTTCCATTTCAAAAAGTTCCTGTGACATATGGTCTTTTACCTCTGACAGGACGGACATCATGGCGTCTTTATCCTCAGGGGCCTTATCCTCATCGAAGATGATCTTTCTCGCAGTCACATACAGGGTTTCATATTTTTCCCATATCTCCAAAGGGTCAAAGTCATATGGAGGGCATGACCATAGCCTGCCGTAGTTTGGACATTCTTTGCAATATTCCAGGAATTCTTCTACATTGACATATTTGTCCATATATTCACTTATACATATTTCCTTATCAAATCTCTCAACAGAATACATCTTTGTCTTTACCTCATACAAAATTCATTTATGTAGTTATGGTTTAAGTATACCACATCATTGTTTTTTATGGTAAAATAAATGTACCATAACCATATCATGGAGGTGCGTGCCAGTGGGCCTGTTCAGAAAAACCGCAAAAGCAGATCTTGTGGTATATAACTGCACCATATACAGCAGCGTTGGAGAAAAACCCTTTTTCGGAGCTGTTGCCTGCCGTGACGGCAAGATAACCGCCATCGGCGACATGGATTCTCTGGCTTCTCTAATGGACAGCGAAACCAGATCGGTCGATCTGTCAGGCAGGTATGTGATCCCCGGCCTGATAAAGCTTTCTGACAGTCCCGTTATGAAAAGCTTCTGCGGCAGATATATGGATCTGACCCATTGTGAGGGCATGGAGTCTCTTTCCGATGTGCTCACTTTCTGGAACGCTTCACATCCCGACGATGAGATCGTCTTTGGGTATGGCTATGATGAAAGCATATTTGAAGGAAGATCTGACGAAAATGATGACGAGGAATACTCCCGTCAAAAAACAGCCGAAACAATTGCTGTTTTAGACAGCATTTTCCCGGACAGACCTGCGGTCCTGCTGTGCGGCAGCACCGTTTCATGCATAATGAACACAGCCGCTTCCAATATAGTCAACGAAACTGCGGAAGAAGAAATGGTGCAGTATATAACAGCGCCTTATATATTAAACCTTCTGATCCCCTTTGATTTTGAACCAATATACGAAGAAGCATGCCTGAGGATACAGGAAGATCTTTCCGCAGGTTTTACATCGGTCATCAACCTGGGTTCTCCCGATTATTTTGAAGCATTATATCAGGACGCACTCATAAGCTTATATAACGATGACAGTCTGGATCAGCGGTTTTTTGGATCATATATGATGAACCGCCCGCTGCTCCCAAAGGGCCTCGTCCGCAAACTGATGGAAAGAAAGACCATATGCAACGAAATAGATGGTATGATAGGTGCAGAAATGCTAAACATAAGGTTAGATAACAGTTCTGCACCCATAAGCTTTTCCATGCACGCCCTTGAACAGATCCTCACCGAAGCCGCCGATAAAGGCTTTAAGATCTATATTTCCGCCGCCGGGTCAGGGGATGTGGAACTGGCTTTAAACGGCCTTGAACATATCAGGTCAAAAGGTTTCAAAAATCCTTTTACCATCGAATCAGTCCATGACCCTGCCATGTTCTCAGAGCAGTTCATATATTCGCAGACCTGTATTTATATAGATCCAGCCGTATTACGGGGCGAATGTACAACAGAAGAATATCTTTCAGCGCTCACGCTTACCGCTTCCGAAGCAGCAGGTCTTGACAACTGCGCAGGCTCCATAGAAAAAGGAAAATATGCCGACATGCTGGTATACAGCACAGACCCTATGGACATGAGCCCCGGCCAGTTGATGGAAAGCGGTCCTGATATGGTCATAATAAATGGTAAGATAGTTTCAAGTTCTATGATGGAGGTTGTAAAATGAAAAAATTATTATCCTTTGCTCTTATCCTTATCCTATGCGTGTCTCTGGCCGCATGCGGGAACAATGAACAGCAGGATCCTGAGGATGCTCCGGCTGTAAATTCGATCAATGTTTCCATTTCGATCATTGACAGCGACGGAGATGATGTTGATGTGGAGGGATTTACTCCTGTTGAAAATGCTCCGTTCTCTGTGGAAGAGGGAACAAATGTCCTGGATGCTACCCAGATTTACTGTGTTTCAAATGACATAGACATTGAGATAGGCGGTTCCGGAGATTATGTGACCTCTCTCATGGGAGTTTCAGAAAAAGATATGGCGGACACCACAGGGTGGATATTCAAAGTGAACGGCGAGTCCGGCTCCCTGGGTGCAGATGAGGAAATTTTGGAAGAAGGAGACGAAATTTCCTGGGAATTTGTTGACTTTTCCACTTATTCGTGGTAGAATCACTTTGTTGATTTAAACTGGCAAACTTTTAAATTAGCAAACTTTCCTTCTTTTATTGAATACACACACTTTCAGGAAAACGCCTCGACAGCGAGGCGTTTTTCCTTTTTTGCGGTTTATTGCATACGGATGCGTAACATCCGTCAGTAAGTTATCTTTTCTACATTTTCCACAAATTTTGCCTGGATGACATTGCGCTTATAGTCGTCACTGTCTTCTGTGCAGGTGGAAAGGGTAAGTATCCTTTCTCCGTCTGACGGCGGCTGTGTGCTTTGGTATACATTCTTTTCCTGTATGAGCGCCAGATAATTATCGTATTCTGTCTGGTTCTCGTCAAAGACCACAAAGGTGCCGTCTTCTATGCCTGCGGTATACATGGCGAATATCTCGTATACATTCCATGTGCCGTCAGGCAGTTTTATATACACATGGGAGTGGTCGTTCCTGTATTCTTCATCAAAAAATTTATCCAGCTGTCCGAACATCGACCCATTGTGCATGTTATGACCGAAAATTATGGTATGGCTGTCAGTAAAATCCGGGCTGTTGAGGGATTCAAGGAATATGCTTCCTGCTCCTAGATATTGCTTGTTATATGCCCTGTACAGATAATACTGATTATTTGGTCCCTGCAATATCGGATAGCTTATCTCGGTATCCTCTATATATATCCATCCTTTGACATCACTGTTTTCTGCGATGAGGCTGCTGAGCAGGATATCATTGACCCTGCCCTGAGAATCAAGATCAACATATTCTTCCTGAGCTCCGTCATAAAAATCATCTATCTGCTTATATTCCATCAGTATATCGACGACCTTGTACAGAGCGAACAGGAACACGACTGCACATATGAGCATCAGTATGGTGTAGATGCCCTTTTTCTTGCCTTTTTTTCTTTCTTCTCTCATATTATATAGTTCTCCAAAACCTGATCGTTAAAGTCAAAGTCCTCTATCTGAAGGTAGTATTCGGCGCAGTCTATAAGGGCTTTCATAGGACACAAGCCGACCACTTCCGATCCGATGACCGTTACACCGTATCGCTTTGCTTCACTCTTTACCAGTTCTGTAACCCTGTACAGGGGAGTTACCCTGTAATCTGTCATGTTTATGGATACCTGAGCTATATTCCTGTCCTCCAGCATAAATCCCATGGCCTTCACATTTGCCAGTCCGCCGTCTTTTTCCCTTATGACCTTTGCGATCTTCTTGGCTATCTGCACATCGGATGTGCTCAGGTTGAGATTATAGGCGATAAGAGGCGGCCTTGCGCCTACGGCCACGACTCCGCCTGTCGGATGTATCCTGGCACCGCCAAAGTCCGGTTCCCATTCCGGGTCCTTTACTTTTTCTGCCATCCCCTCAAACTGTCCCTTTCTGATGGCAGCCAGGTTTTTTCTGGCTTCTTTGCGTGCAGACATTTCATAGAGGAACACGGGCAGGCCTGCTTCATCTGCTATCCTCTGGCCTACTGTTTCGGAAAGCCTGATGCAGTCATCGTTGGTCGCATCTTTGATCGGTACGAAAGGCATCACATCTACGCATCCCATCCTGGGATGCTCTCCGGTATGCTTTGTCAGGTCGATGAGCTCAACGGCTTTTTTTGCCAGTTTGACGCTGGCTTCTTCTACACCTTTGGCATCTCCTATATATGAGATCACCGTCCTGTTATGGTTAGGGTCTGAGGAATAGTTGAGCAGGGTACAGCCGGGGGTTGTCCTTATCTGATCGACGCAGGCTTGGATAACCTGTTTGTCTCTTCCCTCGGAAATGTTGGGTATGCTTTCTATTATCTGTGCCATGTTTTCTCCTTTCTGTGATCGTGCGCACGGGCAGTCTTGCAGGTATCACCGCCTGTCAGCCTTTCAGCTTCAGATTGCGGCGGCTGCCCTAAAGGGCCGCCATGACCTTTGAATAAATATCGGCCGCCTTGGCCTCTGCCTCTTTCACCATTCCGGCGGCGTTGTCAAATTCTTCTCTTATCTTTTCGTCTTTGATCCCCGGCAGGTTTATCATCACATTCATATATGCCCCTTTTAAGCCTGCCAGCAGATTGAGGGCTGCAACGCCCAGATCTGAGGCTGCGTTGGGATTTGATCTGCCAACGATCTCCGCCGTTATGTCAAGGCCTTTAAGGCATATTTCCATGGTCTCGTAAGGAACTCTCGTCGCTTCTGCGGTGGCTTTCTGGATAGCCTCCGAGCGGGCTTTTTTCTGCTCGTCGGTGTCCTTTGCCATCTTGAAAGCCGCAGATACTCTGCTGTACGCTTCTGTATCCCTGTCTATGCCCTCGATGAGCTGGTCCCGCACCTTTGTGATCTCTGTCCGGACCAGGGTGCAGAGGTCTTTGTACTGAGCATATTTTTCTTTTGGTATGGTCAGCTCACAGACCATGGCCACCAGAGCCGCTCCCTGAGCTGCAGAAAGCGCACTGACCGAGCCGCCTCCCGGAGCCGGAGCGTCAGATGAAAGAAGATCCAGGTAATCTCGTATCTGCATGGATACCAGTTTGCCGTCCCTTCCTCTGGTATTTGTTCCGGCCTGCAATGCTGTCTTATCATTTTTATCTGCCTGTGGCATATCCATACCGTTTATATTGCCATCGTTTAACTGCATTATACAATATTTCCTTTCTTTATTACTGTTTTAGCCATGTTGGAGCCGAATCTGTAACACAGCATTTCCATATCCTGCGCATTCCAGATCACAAGGTCTGCCTGCTTTCCGGGTTCAAGGGTGCCGGTTTTTTCACCCATACCTATGGCGCAGGCAGGGTTTATGGTAACTGCCGTAAGTATCTCTTCCGGCGTCATCCTGTATCTCAGATAGTCAAGGTTCATTACAAACTGCAAGTTCAGAGATGGACATGATCCCGGATTAAAATCTGTCGCCGTGGCAACGGGGATCTGGAACTCGTCTATCATCCGCCTGACCGGAGCAAAATCTGCTCCCAGATAAAAAGATGTGGCCGGAAGGCACATGGCTGTGACGCCGCCTTCAGACAGCGAACCCAGTCCTGCTTCATCTATCTTGATGAGGTGCTCTGCCGACACCGCCTTCATCTGTCCGGCCAGGACCGACCCGCCTATGGCTTCTATCTCATCGGCATGGATCCTGAGTTTGAATCCAAGTTCCCTTGCTTTTTCCAGATATGTCCTGCTCTGGTCTGCATTGAATACCGAATCTTCTGTAAATATGTCCACATAGTCCGCCAGCCCCTGCCGGCGCACCTGGGGCATCATTTCTTCACAGCACAGCCTTATATATTCATCTTCTCTGCCTTTCCACTTTTCCTCTACAGCATGTGCAGGCATAAATGTTGCGCATATGTCCATGGGATGCTCATCGTTCATCCGTCTGATGACCCGGAGCATTTTGAGCTCGGTCTCAAGATCCAGGCCGTAGCCGCTCTTGGCTTCGCAGGAAGTGACTCCCAGGCTCATCATCTGATCGAGAAAGCCTTGGGTCTTTATGCACAGTTCGTCAAAAGCAGCCTCCCTGGTCTTGCGCACCGTATCCATGATGCCGCCTCCTGCACGGAGAATGTCAAGATATCCGGCACCTTTGAGTTTTAGCGGTATCTCGTGCTGACGATAGCCGCCGAACACCATATGAGTATGGCCGTCTACCAGCCCCGGAGTGACCAAAGCGCCATCTGCGTCAATGACCTGATCGGGCTCAGCGGCGGCGGAGGATACCCAGTCACTGTAATGCGGCGCCGCAGCGTCTGCGGCGGGCCGGCCGTCATGTCTCCCTGGCAGTCTGCCGTCACATGTTATTTCTGAGATCATACCGTCTTCGATGAGGATAGCGGCGTCTCTAAGTTTTAGGTTTTTTCCCTGCTCCTTGCCCCGGTGGCTGTAACTGCCTGTCGGAGTCTGGAGAAGTCCTATGTTCTTTATCAGAAGAGTGGTCATTGTCTGCTCCTGTGATGATTTCCGGCCGAAAACCAGCCTCCATGATCTGTCATGGGGTCTTTGCCTTCAGCCATTTTATATAAATGTTGTATTATTTTGCTGCTATGCCGAAAATTTACAACATTGCCGCAGCCGGGCATACAATCTGCGGCCGGCCGGCAATCCGATGCGGCAGCTGCCGTCTCTCCTACTTTATTTTATATACTGCACCGTGGTCTTGTCAACACAACATTGTATCAGCCTGTACCGGCAAACTGCGGCCAGCATCGTCCGGCCGCATACGCTGCGGCCTTTGCAGGCTAAAAGGCGG
>UQOC01000057.1 GCA_900542565.1 uncultured Eubacteriales bacterium
TCTGCGCAAGGAGATGGAGGCAACTTATCAGTCGGCTCTTTATCTGGAAAAATTGCTGCGCAGGTATGACCGTTTGTACAGAGCTGAAAAAAAAGAGAAGAATGTGGTGGATTTCAGCGATATTGAGCATTATGCCTATGAGATCCTCAAAAATGATGAGGCGTCTGACTTTTACAGGGCCAAGTTTGAACATATCTTCATAGATGAATATCAGGACAACAATGTCATACAGGAAGCACTGGTCGACCGTATAAAAAGAGCCAACAATCTTTTTATGGTGGGCGATGTGAAGCAGAGTATCTACAAGTTCCGCCTTGCCGAACCGGAAATCTTCCAGAAAAAATATGCTGCATACAAAAAAGGCGGCCCGTATTCTCATGTGACTGATCTCAATAAGAATTTCAGGAGCAAGACACCGGTGATCAACTTTATCAATGATGTATTTGAAGAGATAATGGATGGCTATGATGAGAACGCACGCCTTTATCCGGGGGATCCTGACGCAGAAAAAGTTCCTGTTTCGGCAGGAGATGCAGATGCGGACAGGGCAACGGCCCAGCCATGCCTGTATCTGGCACAGGCTCCCTGGAAAGAGGATTCTCAGATAGACGATGAGCTTAAAAATATAATGAAGGCAGAAAAAGAGGCGATGGCTGCTGCCAGGATCATACGGGACAATCTGGGGACCATGATCTTTGACAGCAAGCTGGGGGAGGAAAGACCCCTTAAAAAGCGGGATATGGTCATACTGATGCGCGGTGTCAGGAACTACGGGGACATTTACCATAGGGTGCTTGCCGAGAACGATCTGCCTGCTTACATTGATGATAATGACGGATATTTTAATACCATGGAGATAGAGACTTTTTTGTCTCTGCTGTATATCATAGATAATCCCATGCAGGATGTACGGCTGCTGACTTTGCTCAGATCGGAGATAATGGGTTTTTCCATTGATGAACTTGTCAGGATACGGCTGGGATGCAAAGAGGGTTCATATTACGATGCGTTTATGAGCTGGTCTTTGGCCGCAGCGGCTGAAGATGGCAAGGAAAGCGGCGTTCCTGATGCTGAGAAGGCAGGCGGCGCATACGATGTGGATAAACGGCAGAAACTCATTGGGAATAATTCAACAGAAAAACAAAAGGATGATCTTTCCCTGACTGAGAAATGCCGCCGGGCAATGGAAAAAATTGACGGATGGCGGCAGATGAGCAGGCTTATGCCGCTTGACAAGCTGATCTGGCGGCTGATGCTGGATACAGGCTTTTATATTTCCATGGGCGCGATGCCGGCAGGCAGCCAGAGACAGGCAAACCTGAGAGCTCTTGCAGATAAAGCCCTGGCGTATAAAGAAAGTATGGGCGGCTCATTGTACGGGTTCATAAGGTACATTGAGGCCATCAAAGAAAAAAAAGTCTCAATGGGACAGGTGAAGCTGATGGGGGAAAAAGATGATCTGGTACGGATAATGACAGTACACAAGTCTAAGGGATTGGAATTTCCCATGGTCATCCTGGCCGGTTACTGCAGGAAACTGAACTATACAAAAGTCGGGAAAAACCCGGTGTTCCACAAAGACATCGGAATGGGTTTTCCGCTGGTAGACCCTGGGGCTCACTGGTATCGTTCAACTCTGATACAGAATATCATCAAGGCAAAGATCCATGAAGAAGAGGCCGAGGAAGAAAAGCGCATACTTTATGTTGCTCTGACCAGAGCCAGGGACAAGCTTTTTCTCCTTGGTATCGTGACAGATACCGAAAAGGAGCTGGAAGGAGTCATGAATTCGGATGCGGCCGACACCAGCTACTTTGCCATGACAGGGAAGCTGCTTGGAAAGGCAGACAGGATAAGGTTCATAGACGATGATGACCTGCTGAACCTGTCAAAGGGAAGGAGAGGCAGTGCAAGAGCAATGGCCGGTCTGATGGACCGGTGCGCAGGGCTGCCGGTTTCCGAAGATATCGAAAGACGGATGTCATTTGAATATCCGTATAAAAAAGAAACAAAGACAAGGAGCAAGTATTCCGTCAGCAGCCTGTCAGACCAGGGGAGGCGGCCGGCAGAAGACCTGGGAGATCCGATGTTTGCAGCGGGAGAAAGGCCGCTGGGAGCCATGGAACGGGGGACTGCTTATCATGCCGTCCTTGAGAGGCTGGATATAAACACAGCCAGAGAACAGGGAACAGCATATATAAGGCATCTCATAGAAGGCATGGTCGAGAAGGAGATGATAACCTCAAAGGAAGCGCAGCTCATCGACCCGGAGAAGATAGAGGATTTTGCCGCATCGGAGCTTGCCTCGCGGATGGCCGCAAGCCCTGATGTACAAAAGGAAAAACGCTTCAATTATCAGACTGTTTATGACGGAGCTGAGATAATAGTTCGGGGTATAATAGACTGTTTCTTTGAGGAAGATGGCCAGTGGGTGCTGCTGGATTACAAGACCGGGAATACGGCGGATGCACTCTGCGGCCGTGATGAGAAGATCGCAGCAAAGTACAGAACGCAGATGGAACTTTACAAAGGAGCGCTGGAAGCAGCCACAGGGCGAAAGGTAAAGGAAGTTTACCTGTATCTTACCGACAGCGGAAAGTTTATCAGTGTATAGACAAAAAACGGATGAGCCGGAAAGACGCAAGAAGGTTCCGGAAGCCGTATGATCGAGGGATGGTTTATCTGAGGGTAGCCACCCCACAAAAAAGGACCGCACGCAGGCGGTCCTTTTCCATTTTAGCTGTTCTTTTTATACTAATCCCTGGGCCATCATAGCTTCGGCAACCTTTTCAAATCCGGCGATATTAGCGCCGGCTACCAGGTTGTAGCCTAAGCCGTATTTTTCGCTGGCTTCGGCAGCGTGTTTGTGGATATTTACCATGATGGTCTCCAGCTGAGCATAAACCTGCTCAGGGGAGTAAACGGTATGTCCTGCATTCTGTCCCATTTCGATACATGAGCATGCAACTCCGCCGGCATTGGCTGCCTTGGAAGGAGCAACGACTACACCGTTGTCCATGAGATATTTGAGGGCGTCGTTGGTAGTAGGCATGTTGGAACCTTCGCAGAGGAACTTGCAGCCGTTGGCTACCATTGTCTTGGCGTCTTCCATATGTATCTCGTTCTGAGTAGCGCAAGGGATATACAGGTCAGCCTTAACTTCCCAAGGTTTCTTTCCAGGGAAGAACTTAGCTCCTGGGAATTTGTCTGCGTAAGGAGCGCAGATGTTCTTTCCGGAAGCTCTCAGTTCCAGCAGATAATCAACCTTTTCTCCGGAGATACCGTCCTCGTCCAGGATGTATCCGTCCGGTCCGGAAATGGTGATGACCTTGGCGCCCAGCTGATTGAGCTTTGTAGCAGTTCCCCAGGTTACATTACCGAAACCGGAGATGGCGACTTTCTTGCCCTTGAGCTCTTCGCCGCAGTGTTTCAGCATTTCTCTTGCGAAGAATACGATACCGTATCCGGTAGCTTCTGTTCTTCCGGCCAGTCCGCCATAAGCAAGACCTTTTCCGCTGAGAACGCCTTCGTATCTGTTTACGATCCTCTTGTACTGGCCGAACAGATATCCTATCTCTCTTGCGCCTACACCTATGTCTCCGGCAGGAACATCGGTGTTAGGTCCGATATGTCTGTAAAGTTCGGTCATGAAAGCCTGACAGAATCTCATGATCTCGGCGTCGGATTTTCCGTTAGGGTCGAAATCTGAACCGCCCTTGCCGCCTCCGATAGGAAGTCCGGTAAGGCTGTTCTTGAATATCTGCTCGAATCCCAGGAATTTGATGATCCCCGGATATACATTGGCAGCAAATCTAAGGCCTCCCTTATAAGGTCCCAGAGCGCTGTTGAATTCATATCTGTAGCCTCTGTTTACCTGAACCTTGCCATTGTCGTCAGTCCATACGACTCTGAATGAAATGCCTCTTTCCGGCTCGATGAGCCTTTCAACAAGACCTGATTCGATGTACTCAGGATGAGCTTCCAATACAGGTTCGATGGATGTGAGAACTTCTTCTACAGTCTGGTGAAATTCCGGTTCGCCGGGATTTCTTTTCTTTGCGATCTCAATGTACTGATCAACGATCTTTGCCATGCTTAATCTCCTCTTTCTCTTTAACATAGATATGATTTTGTTACTTATAAAACAAAGTCTCAACAACTTCATTTTAAATCTACAAATAGGCCTTGTCAACACCGTGTATACAATATTTTTTTGTATTTTGACAAGAATATTTTTATTAAAGTGCGGAGAGACATTTTCTTTGCAATTTTTAGCGAAAATACTGCGGGCGAAGAAGGGCATACGGACGGGCAGAAGGATGGGGCCAGGCGGCAAGGCCATGAATAATCTTTTTCATTTCAGGAAAAAATTAAGAAAGAAAAATCCGTGGGAGAGAAAAGAAAATGCGATACAGGACCGATCTGGCGGTGGAAAACCAGGAAATGCTCGATGAAGCCAGAAAAAAAGCCGGAAGGACAGGCAGAGACACAGATGAGGTCGGCGGAGACTCAGGATATACGATCAGAAAAAAGATACATGACGAAGATATCAAGATAACAGAGATCGTCATAAATGGGCCGGAGGGTGCGGAAGCTTTCGGCAAGCCCCAAGGAAGGTATGTTACCATCGAAGTACAGGGTGTCATGGAACAGAAAGAAGGCATAAAGGACAGAGCTTCAAAGGCGCTTGCCCAGGAACTGGAAAAGCTCATCCCTTTCAGCTATACATTAAAGACTCTGGTAGTAGGTCTGGGCAACGAGAAAGTCACACCGGACAGTCTGGGGCCCCACACGGTAGACAAGGTAAAGATAACCGCCCATCTCTTTGAGATGTTTGGGGCAGACGGAGACTGGGAAATGTCAAATGTCAGCGGTTTTAACCCGTCTGTCACCGGAGTGACCGGTATGGAGACGGCTGACCTGATCGAAAAGGTGGTCGGACTGGTCAGGCCTGATGTGGTGCTCATAGTAGATTCCCTTGCGGCAAGAAATCTGGAAAGGCTCAGCACGACCATACAGATATGTGATTCAGGCATTGAACCGGGCGCAGGCATGGGCAACAGGCGCAAGGCCATATCCGGAGAAACCCTGGGCTGTAAAGTTGTTGCCATAGGAGTGCCTACGGTGATAGATTCCAGGACCCTGATCGCAGAAGCTTCAGAGGTCATAGCTTCGTGGGATGAAAAAGCAACGCAGAGATATATGGAAAGCCGTGATCTTGACATGATAGTGACCTCAACAGACATTGACCAGATAGTAAAAGATTTTTCTGACATTATATCAAATGCCATAAATATAACGCTCCATCCCGGCATATATTCATAAAGTGACAAATATACCGGAGGAACAGACAGTCCTATGAAAAAGCTACTGATCAGCGGAGCTGTATCCATATACATTGCCAGTACGGTCCTCTTTTGCCTTCTCACTGTGAGATGGGCAGAGCCGTCAGCCACACAGAAAGAAGGAGGCGGATTTGACATGAACGCTACCGACCTTGGAGTGATGTGCATAGGGGCAGCATATCCGTCAATGGGCATAGAGCTTGCCGACTCAAGAGATAACGAAGGACAGCCGTCCCAGGAGACGGATGGCACCGATACTGACCTCGGCGGAGAAAACGGCCGGGATCAATCTCAAGGTCAGGATGAGCAGGAGCCTGTTGTGACAGGGGATGATCCCCTGGTGCTGATCGTCCATACCCATGCCACTGAGTCATACCTGCCTGCTTCAAGCGGCAACTACCATTCAAAGACCGAAGAGAACACCGTAAGGGATGTGGGCAACACCCTTGCCGCAACCCTGGAAGCTCAGGGCATACCGGTGGTGCACGATAAGACATTGCACGATGATCCATCCTATAACAGTTCCTACAGCCGGTCCTATGAGACAGTGCAGGAAATCCTCGCCCAATATCCGACCATACAATGTGTCATAGACCTGCACAGGGATGCCGTATCGTCAGATTCGCCGGCTTCTACCGTATCGGTGGGCGGCAGGACCTGTGCCAGATACTCTTATGTGGTCGGAACGGGAGCCTCTACATATCAGTCGAACATCGCTTTTGTAAACAGTTTAAACCAGACTGCCAGCCGGAACTACAACGGATTTACCGGCAAAGTCCTGGAGCGGGGCTACAAATACAATCAGGATCTTTCGGCAAAATACCTGCTGCTTGAGATCGGATACAACACCAACCAGATAGAGGACTGCCGCAACACTGCTGAAGTTTTCGGCAGCATATTGGCAGAAACACTGAAAGAAGGATAAAGAGATGAAAAACTTTAAATTATTCCTGCTGGCGGCGATCATCTTGTTCGCCGCCACCCTTGCGATCTTGGAAGTGGACAGGCAAGGGGCCCTAATGTACGGCGAGGGCGGCGCCATAAGCGGTACTTTACGAAGATTTTACGAGAAAAATACAGGATCAGAAGGATTTTGATCCTGCATATATGATAATCTGAAGATAGCCTTTTATGAAAACTGAATGGCAAAAGAGAGGAGAATAAGTTAATGAATATGAGAAAGGGAGAACGGTTAAAAGGTATTCTTGCAAAACCGGCTATCTTCATTTTAACAGCCGCTCTGCTTTTGCAGGGCTCTGGCGTGGCTTTTGCGGAAGAGACCAAAAGCGGGACCGAATTTTTGGCGGAAACTACGGCCGGAACGCCTTATGCGGCCGATGGCAGCTATGATGTGGAGACTCCGCATGTAATAGTGAACCAGATATATGGGGGAAGCGATGACGGCGCAGCAAGCCATAGCTTCATAGAATTATATAATCAGACAGAGGAAAGCGTAGATCTAAGCGGATGGCATGTGGCGTACCGCTCCAGCCAGGACGGCGACCACAGCGGACAGTGGCAATACCTTGAGCTTTCCGGCACCATAGAGGGAAAAGGATATTTCCTTATACGCTGCGGCGAAGCGGGCGGAGAATACCAGGTTCCAGAGGGAAATATGCAGTGGGATGTACAGATGCATAATAAAGGGATCTCTGTTGTGCTTCTCAGCTCTTATACAGAACTTACAGAGGATTTCAGCGGGGCCGTAAGCGATGGTAACCGTCCTGAGGGATATGTGGACCTGTTGGCAGTACAGGGAAACGATGAGGAAGAAACTCAGATGCCTCCCGTATATGAGGGAAGCGTAGGAGCGGACCAGTCCAAGAAAAAGGCTGTGCGCAGGGACAATTTTACAGATACCGACGATAATGCTGCGGATACTGTAGTAATAGATTATTCTGATCCCGTAGAAGAGGAAAACGGACCTCACGGGCCGGCCGGCTCCGGTGATGTGCCTGATGACGGGAAAGAGCCTGAAACTCCCGTATCGCCTGTGTATACACAGACGGGATTTGACGCTGACGCAAAGGTGCAGCTAAAGCTTACCGGCCGGGTGACGGTGGGGACCGCCAATGCTGACGGAGGAGTTGCTGAGATCGTTGCATATAACGCCGATAACGGCAAAGCCTATGTGGTAAATGGACAGGAAGGACATCTTGATGTCATAGATGTCAGGAAAGACGGAAGCCTTGAAACTGAAAGCACCATACAGGTCAAAGATCTTATATCAGGCTTCGAATACGGAGATATGACCAGCGTTGCGGTAGATACGGCAAACGACCACATCGTGATCGCCCTTCAGGCCTCGGATTATTCTGCTGCCGGCCGCATTGCCGTACTGGACTATGACGGTCGATTGATCGAAAGCTTTGTGACAGGAGTGCAGCCTGATATGATAACTGTCAGCAAAGACGGCAAATGGATACTCACCGCCGACGAAGGCGAACCGAGGAACGGATATAAAGACGGCGCAGTGGATCCTGCAGGCAGCGTTACCATAGTAAATACGGCTACAAAAGAAACCCGCACGGTAGGATTTGAAGATTTTGATTCTGAGCAGCTTGCCGGGCAGGGGGTATTGTTCAATAAGATAGACGGCCAAATACTGAGCGCAGAAAACGACCTGGAACCTGAATATATCGCACTGGATGCTGATGGCACCACAGCATATGTGTCTCTCCAGGAGGCCAATGCCATAGCGGCACTGGACATTGAGAGCGGACAGTTTACATCCATAAAGAGCATAGGATTCCAGGACCTCAGCATTGAGCCTAACATGATAGACCTGGTGGAGGACGGCAAATACGAAGGGGCTTTATATGAGGATACATATGGCGTTCGCATGCCGGACGGCATAAGCGTATTTGAGATAGGCGACAAGACATATATCGCCACTGCCAATGAAGGAGACGCCCGTGAGTGGGGAGACTTTACCAACGAGACCAAAACTGATATTCAAGATACCAACGGAAATACAGCAGAGGATGTAAGGACTCTCGATCACGATGTTACGGCGGGGCTTGAAGACGGAAAGAACTATCTTTACGGAAGCCGTTCCTTTACGATCTTTGACGCTGATACCATGGAAGTGGTATATGACAGCGCCAACGAGTTTGAGAGCAGGACTGCGTCCTATCTGGCCGCATGGTTTAACTGCTCAAATGATGATATAGATGTGGACAGCCGCAGCGCCAAGAAAGGTGTTGAGCCTGAAGCCATCACCATTGAAGAAGTGGACGGAAGATACTATGCCTTTATAGCCCTGGAGCGTATAGGCGGTATCATGGTATATGATGTTACAGACCCGGCAGGAGCCGAATATGTGAACTATATCAACACCAGAGACTTTTCGCAGGAAATAGCAGGAGATGTTGCGCCTGAAGGGCTGGCATTCATCTCCACCGGAGAGTCTGAATCCGGAAGTCCTGTGCTCCTGGCGGCCTGTGAAGTATCAGGAACCGTGGCGGCATACACTTTGAGCGGCAGCGCTGTAACTCCGGGCGAGCCTGTAGTGCCGGGCGAACCAACAGTGCCGGGAGACGATGATGTGACTGACGACAGCGGCAACGATGGTATCGGCGATGAGACCACCGGCAATGACGAAAAAACTCAAGTTTCAGATGCGGTCAAGACAGGCGACACTGCACAGATCCGTCTGTTTGCCGCTCTAATGCTCGCTGCCATGGCCATAGCCCTGATCAGCGCATACAGATACAGGTCAGAAAAGAACAGATGATAACGGCCATGAAATAACGGCTGCGAAATAGATGAACAAAGCGCCCGAACGGAAAGTCCGGGCGCTGTTTGTCTTGTATCCGGCACAGGATTATTTACAAAAGAGATCACTGCGTGAACCGGTCCGGATCAGGCGGCTGCTGCAATGTTAGCTATCGCGGAGGCTGGACCATACGCAGTCCATGCACCGCCAACCTTTGCAAGGACAGCATAAGAAATAGTTTGAACTGTGGAAGATGGGCAGATTGTGTTTTGATTTTGGCTGACTAAAAAAAGCCGTATTCATCTTCGCTGCCCAAATGGGCCATAAAGCCGTTTTGCAGCAACTTGATTCCAACAAGCTTAACCTCTGTCTACTTTTGAAAATGTAAACAGCTTAGCGATAAAAAAAGCAGCTTTAAAAAACAGTAAGCTGCACAGATATAACAAGCGATTTTATTTGCTTTATATGTCTCATTTTTTTTGTTGTAAATAAGAATGATGATGCCGAAAAGAGCACCGATCCCAGCTAAAACGATATCGGTAATCGGATCTATTTCTCCACCGAAGAAGATATTCTTCGCCCAATAATGGTGGAGACAGATATATGAGCAGGTATAAATGAAAAACAGACCTTGGATAAGGTTAAAATGGAAAATTTCATCTTGTTTGTTCAGATCATTATTTGGACCATTGCTCATTTTTATCATCTCCTTGTAAAACATGGGGCCTTCGAGGGTACAGCAAGGTCGAAGTCTGTTGCAAAAATTAATAAAAGCTGCAAAATTTAACGCAAAATGAATGGCAACAATAAAATACTAAACGTATTTGTTAAAAAATTATCCTACAAGATGATCATACAATAATAGAGAACAAAAGTCAATTAGTAATTAACCGGAAATCAACCCGTAAAATGAAAAGATTGACATACATTTCCTCTTCCTTCTCCCTCCCCTCACAACTTTCCATTGAAAATAAGACGGACTTACATTAAAATATATCCTGTAGAATTATGTTTTCAGTGAGGAAAAGATGACAGAAAAAGATTACCAGAAATATATAAGAAATTTCAGCATTATCGCCCATATCGACCACGGCAAGTCAACCCTTGCGGACCGGCTCATCGAAAAGACCGGGTATGTGGAGCAGAGGGACATGAAGGAACAGTTCCTGGACAACATGGATCTGGAAAGGGAAAGGGGCATAACCATCAAGCTCCAGACCACCAGGCTCAGATACCACAGCAGGGACGGCCAGGACTATGAGCTCAACCTGATAGATACGCCGGGCCATGTTGACTTTAACTATGAAGTATCGAGGAGCCTGGCTGCCTGCGAGGGAGCCGTCCTCGTGGTGGACGCAACACAGGGAGTAGAGGCCCAGACTTTGGCCAATGTCTACCTGGCCCTTGACGAAAATCTGGAGATACTGCCCGTGCTCAACAAGATAGACCTGGCTTCGGCAAGACCTGACGAAGTCAAAGAAGAAATAGAAGAAGTCATAGGACTGGACGCTTCCGAGGCACCGCTGATCTCAGCTAAAGAAGGTATCGGCATAGACGAGCTGCTGGAGAGGATAATCAGCGACATCCCGGCGCCGTCGGGAGACCCGGACGGCAAGCTCAAGGCCCTGATCTTCGACTCAAAATACGACAACTACAAGGGCGTCATAATCTATACCAGGATATTCGACGGCAAGGTCGCCAAAGGCGATGTGATACGCCTGATGAACACCGGCAAAAAATACGAAGTGACAGAAGTAGGCATGTGCGTGCCGGGACCGATTGCCACCGAATGTCTCAGGGCCGGAGAAGTAGCGCTCCATGGTGTGGTAGATGATGTCCACGCAGCCGGAGGCAGTCTGATAGGCGGGGAGGGTGAAGGTGAGCTCCGGGTCCATCACGGCAAAGCGGGGGCGGCACAGGTCGGTGTTCAACCCCCGCTTTTTCCAGCCGTCCTCGTTGGTGATGACGCAGGAGTTGCTCATCTCACTGCCGGCGGCGGCGATGGTGAGCACGGTCCCCACCGGGAGGCAGTTCCGGGCAGGCTGGCCGGAGAACAGGTCCCACACGTCCCCCTCGTAGGCCAGCCCCAGGGCGATGGCCTTGGCGGAGTCAATGACGCTTCCGCCCCCCACGGCCAGCAGGAAGTCCACACCCTCCCGGCAGCACAGCTCCATCCCCTCCCGTACCTTGGACAGCCGGGGGTTAGGGACCACGCCGCCCAGCTCCACGTGGGCCACGCCGGCCCGGTCCAGACTGGCCAGCACCCGGTCCAGAAGGCCGCTCTCCCTGGCGCTGCGGCCGCCGCAAAGGACCAGCGCCCTGGTCCCGCCCTGCTCCTTCGCCAGCTGGCCCGCCTGCTCCTCGGTGCCCCTGCCGAATACCACCTTAGTGGGGGTATAGTACTGAAAGTCGTTCATACAGCTCTCCTTTTTACAGTCGATAAGATGTGTCTGCTGGTAGCTCTCCCACAGGAGAGCCTGCCCGCTGATGCAGCCGGCCCCGGTTCAGGCCTCCCAGCCCGCCAGATAATCCTTCTGCTCCTGGGTCAGCGTATCGATGGAAAGCCCCATGGCGGCCAGCTTCACCCGGCCGATCTGGTCGTCAATCTCCTCGGGGACGTTGTAGACCTTCTTCTCCAGCATTCTGGCATGCCTGGCCATCCACTCCAGGGAAAGGGCCTGGACGGCGAAGGACATGTCCATAATCTCCGCCGGGTGGCCGTTGCCCGCCGCCAGGTTGACCAGACGGCCCTCGGCCAGCACGTTGAGGGTGCGGCCGTCGGGCAGGCGGAAGCCCTCGATGTTCTCCCGGCGCACCTCCCGGCGTACGGCCATTTTCGCCAGTCCGGCCACGTCCACCTCGCAGTCGAAGTGGCCCGCGTTGGTGAGGATGGCGTTGTGCTTCATCACCTGGAAGTGGCGCTCCACGATCACGTCCTTGCAGCCGGTGGCGGTGACAAAAATGTCCCCATATTTTGCGGCCTCGTCCATGGGCATGACCCGGAAGTTCTCCATGGTGGCCTCCAGGGCCTTGAAGGGGTCCACCTCGGTGACGATCACGTCGGCCCCCATGCCCTTGGCCCGCATGGCGATGCCCTTGCCGCACCAGCCGTAGCCGGCCACCACCACCGTCTTGCCCGCTACCATCAGGTTGGTGGTGTGCATGATGGCGTCCCAGGAGGACTGCCCGGTGCCGTACTTGTTGTCATAGTAGTGCTTGGCTTTGGCGTCGTTCACCGCCATCATGGGGCAGGGGAGGATGCCCGCCCGCTCCCGGGCGTACAGGCGGTGGATGCCGGTGGTGGTCTCCTCACAGCCTCCCAGCAGCCGGTCCCCGTAGGGAGCGCACCGCCCCCCCAGCAGGGAGATCAGGTCGCCGCCGTCGTCCACGATCAGGTGGGGGCGGCACTTCAGGGTCTCCACCAGCAGGTCCTCATACCCCTGCATGTCCACCCCGTGGACGCCGAAGGTCTCCACCCCCAGGTCGGCCATGGCGGCGGCCACGTCGTCCTGGGTGGACAGGGGGTTGCAGCCGGTGAGATACACCTGGGCGCCCCCCTCCCGGAGCACCAGCCCCAGGTTGGCGGTCTTGGCCTCCAGGTGGACAGAGACGGCGATGGTCAGGCCCTCAAAGGGCTTCTCCCGGCGGAAGCGCTCTTCGATGCCGCCCAGGGCGGGCATGAAGTCCCGGACCCACTGGATCTTCTGCAGGCCGGAAGGGGACAGAGACAGGTCTTTCACGATGCTCATATCATTTGCTCCTTTGATTTGATGGGGATGGGGATCAGCGTTCTCCCCTGCGCTCCCGCTCCTTGGTGATGAAGCCCAGGAAGTCGGCCAGGATCCGGGCGGCCAGATAGCAGGTGGTGCCCGCCGCGTCGTCATAAGGGGGCGAGACCTCCACCAGATCCACGCAGATGACCTCGCCCAGCTGGGCGATGCCCTCCAGCAGGTCCACCGCCTCGTCATAGAGCAGGCCGCCCAGCATGGGGGAGCCGGTGCCGCCGGCGATAGAGTAGTCGAAAGCGTCGATGTCGATGGTGACATAGTAGCGCCCGCCCTGGGGCAGCTGTTCCAGAACCTTCTGGGCTCCCATGGCCCGGATCTGGCGGGCGGAGAGGATCGTTGCCCCATAGGCCCGGGCGTCCTGGAAGTCGGAGCGCTTGCTGCTGCCGATGCCGTGGATGCCCAGGTGAGCCATCCGGTCCACATAGGGCAGCTGGGACATGTAGCGCATGGGATGGCCGTTGAAGAGCCGGTTCCCGCCCAGCTGATCGGTCCAGTCCAGGTGGGCGTCCAGCTGGATCACATGGAAGGGGCCGGACTGGTCCAGCCCCCGGGCGACCGGGATGGAGATGGAGTGGTCGCCCCCCAGCACCACGGGCAGGCAGCCCCGGCTGCGGAGCAGGCGCACCGCGGCCTCGATGTTGCCGAAGGTCTGCTCCAGATCGCCGGGGACATAGTCGATGTCGCCGCAGTCCATCACCGACCACTTCTCGGTGCTCAGGTAGTAGTCGTCCCGTTCTGGATCATAGGAACCCTGGGGACTGAAGCGAAAGCGGGTGGACTGGGTACGTATGCCCCGGGGGCCCAGCCGGGCGCCGGGGCGGCCCTGGATAGCCATATCGCAGGGGGCGCCGATGACAGCGATGTCAGCCTGGATCTGGCGGATGTCAGGGCAGATGGGACATTTGGCAAAGGTGGCGATGCCGGTCGGGGCCATGTTGACAGGGGCGCTCTGGCTGAAATTCTCCATAAAGACCATCCTTTCATGGGCGAAACTAAAAAATTTCTTTCTTTACTTTACAATGTTTCGGAGACAAATTCAATGCTGAATGAGAAAACTTTCCGGCCCATGGGAGACAAAGACAAATAATTTACAGATTTGTCATGGACAATTCCCGAAAACCGGGGTACAATGAAAAACGATTTGACACAAATGTTAGGAGGCTCCTGTATGGGCGCGATTTCCCGCTGGCTGGACCGCTTCTGCTACAAGCATCCCCGGCTCGGCATCCCAGGTCTGATGAAGTACATCGTCATCGCCAATGTAGCGGTCTATCTGATGGATATGTTCAGCAACGGCTACTTCTCCGCTATGCTGCGGTTCTACCCGGCCCTGATCATGGAGGGGCAGGTGTGGCGGCTGCTCACCTTTATCTTCGTCCCCACCAGCGGCGGTTTCATCCTGTGGTTTGCCTTGACCACCCTGTTCTACTACTACATCGGAAACGCTCTGGAAAACCAGTGGGGGTCTACCCGGTTCACCGTGTTTTACGGGGTGGGCGTCCTGCTGAACATTTTCACCGGGATGGTGACTTACTGGATCTCTGGTGCCTTCCTGGAGACTGCCAGCATGTACTACGTGAACATGTCCATGTTTTTTGCCTTCGCCACCCTGTACCCGGATATGCGGGTGCTGCTCTACGGGATCCTGCCCCTGAAAGTGAAGTGGCTGGCCTGGGTGGATGCGGCCCTCTTTGCCTTTGATATTGGTCATTACTTTATGAACGGCAACTGGGTCCAGGGAATGGTCCCCATTGTGGCCATCCTGAACTACTTCATCTTCTTCTGGGACGATCTGATGGCCATCCTCCGCCGGGGGAGCAGCCGGGCTGCTCACCGGGTCGATCCTCAGACCATCAACTTCAAAAAGGCTCAGAAGGAAGTCCAGAACCGGAAGGGCTATCTCCACAAATGCGCCGTGTGCGGCATCACCGACGCGGACGACCCCAACATGGAGTTCCGCTACTGCTCCAAGTGCAACGGCTACTACTGCTACTGCATGAAGCACATCAACGACCACGTCCACGTGCAGTGAGGTTGTGCTTCTCCCAAAAGCGTGCTACAATGAGAGCGAGTGAATCGGGCGGTCTCCGCCCAGGAAAGGAGGACTTCCGTTTATGAGCGATTGTCTGTTCTGCAAGATCGCGGAGGGACAGATCCCCTCCAACAAGGTCTATGAGGATGAGGTCTGCTACGCCTTCTATGACATCGATCCTCAGGCCCCCACCCATTTTCTGGTGATCCCC